>JBFXDF010000172.1:0-8453 GCA_050181375.1 Alphaproteobacteria bacterium | reverse complement strand
GCCGCGACAGCGCCGGCGGATCGCGCGTGCGGCCTCGGCCTTCCTTTTGACGCGGCCCGAGCTTGCCGCGCTGACGGTCCGGTTCGACGTTATGCTCGTCGCCAAACTGCGCCCGCCGCGCCATCTTCGCGGCGCGTGGCGGGCCGACGAGTAAGGCCGGCTCGCGGTTCGGGCAACTTTGCCCCAACGCGGGTTCGCGGCGATACGCGGTCGAGCGATTCGGCAGCAACGCCGCGCGGCGGCGCCTCCAGATGGCCGTAACCGGCCGATATTGGCGTACCCGTTGGAAAAAATCGCACAATTCGGAAACGGGACGCTGCCGCCAGGGGAGCATGGCCAAGGGAAGCATGGCCAGGGGAAGCATGGCCAGGGGAAGCATGGTAGGGGGAAGCATGGCCGGGGGAAGCATGGCGCGACTGCGGTTAATCCTAACGCTGGCCGCTGTTCTGGCGGCGCCGCTGGTGCTTGGCGGCTGTATCGCGGCCGTCGTGGTCGGCGGCATGGCAGCGGCCGCGGGCGGAGGCTATGTCGTCGCCCAGGAACGCGGCGCGGACGGGCTGGCCGGCGATTTCGCGATCACGACGAATATCAGGGAGGCCCTCGGGAAGACCAACCCGAAGCTTGACCCCGCGGTCACGGTCACGGTTTACGACGGGAGGGTGCTGCTGACCGGGCAGGTACCGACGCCGGAGATGAAAACGGCGGCGGCGCAGATCGCCCGACAACAACCGAATGTTCGCGCCGTCTACGACGAGATCGAGGTGACAAGCAACGATACGTTCCTCGATCACGCAAAGGATAGCTGGATCGGCACGCAAGTCCGCTCCGACCTGGTGCTCGAGCCCGACATTCGCAGCACCAATTACATGATCGAAACCGAGAACGGCTCGGTGTACCTGATCGGAATGGCGCGCACCCCGCAGGAGCTTCAACGGGCTACCGATATTGCGCGGCGCGTACGCGGGGTGAAGCGCGTCGTATCCTATGTCGAGGTGCGGCCGGGCGCGCCGTCGGTGGCGAGCGTCCCGGCCGCTTCGGGCCAACCGCCGCTGGCGCCGCCGCCCGGAGCGGCCGGCCCCGCCGCGCCGCGGGATTCGATTCAGGTGGAGAAGTTGTAATGTTTGACTTGGCGCGAGATTAGGCGGACCAAAGCCCCGCCAATCCCGCGTTATTGCCGGTTCGCCATTTGCGCCGCGGCGCCGCGGGAGGAGTGGCGGCGCGCGGTCTCAGGAACCGGGAGCCGCGAGCGAGAGTTCGACGCGGCGGTTCTGCGCCCGGCCGGCCGGAGTGCTGTTGGTGGCGATCGGATCGGCTTCGCCATGACCGACGGCCATCACGAGATCGGGCTTCACGCCCTGCGAGATCAGGAATTGCATCACGTTGTCGGCGCGCTTTTGCGACAGTATCAGGTTCGACGTAATGCCCTGACGCTGCAGCGCGGGACCGATCGGGGCGTTGTCGGTATATCCGTTGACGACCAGCTTGTTCTGCTGCGTCGGGGCCAGCCGGGCTGCGAACTTCGCGATGATTTCCTGGCCTTGGCGGCTCATTTCGTAGCCGCCGGAGGGAAACAGCAGGTCGCTGTTGACCGTGTATTTGATGGCGCCGACCAGCCGGGCGATTTGCGCCTTGTCGGCGTTCACTTGGGCCGCGAGCCTCGACACCTGCTGATCGAGCTGCTGGTTCTGCGCCTGCAGCTTCTCGTAATCGCTCTTCCAGACGCATCCGGAAACGACCATCGGCGCCACGATCGGCAACAGCAGGCGGCTGCATTGCACATTAAGTTTCATCGCATTACTCCAAAGATCGGGAGAGCCCCTCAATCAGGGCGCGAGACACTACTCTGCCGCTTCGACCCCGATCAATCCGCAATCCGAGCATGTCAAGCGACGGACCGCGATTTTTGAACCACCTGCCGTCAGCACGGTGCCGATGCACGGCATCGGATGTTTGACCCGTCAAATCGGCGGTCCATCATGCGATCGGTTGCGGTAAGATCGGCTGGTAATCGTTTGCGGCCGAGATGAGCGAGCTGCCCGACACCTTCGATCTGGAGCAATGCGCGCGTTACCTGCGCGGTCTTGCATCCGCCGCTTCTTCTCCGGTGCTGCCGATCGGCGACGCGGCACTGGCGCTCGCCTCTTTCGAGCGGCCCCGCGTCGCTCTGGCGCGCTATCGCCAGCACCTCGACGCGCTGGCGCGCGATGTCGGGCGGCATCTCGGGTCCGGCTCGGCCAGCGATCTCGCCGCGCGGGCCCAGGCGCTCAACGAGATCATCCTGCTGAAACACGGTTACAGCGGCGACGAGCTGACCTACGACGACGTGCAGAACGCCAATCTGATGCGGGTCGTCGATCGCCGCAAAGGGCTGCCGGTGGCGCTCGGCATCCTCTACCTGCACGCCGCGCGCGCGCAAGGCTGGGACAGCATCGGGCTGGCCTTCCCCGGGCATTTTCTGATCCGGCTCAGCGACGGCCCGGAGCGGCTGATCCTCGACCCGTTCCATGCCGGCCGGATCCACGACGCCGCGAGCCTGCGCGAGCTGCTGAAGGCGATGGCGGGACAGGATGTCGAACTGACGCCGGAGCATTACGCGCCGGTTTCCGACCGCGACGTGCTGCTGCGGCTGCAAAACAACATCAAGTCGCGGCTGTTGCAGGCGGGCCGGGCCGAGCCGGCGCTGCGCGTCATTCATACGATGCTGCTGCTGGCCCCGGATATGGCTGGGCTGTGGCACGAGGCCGGGATGCTGAACGCGCGGCTCGGCAACATGCGCGCCGCGACCGAGGCGCTGCAGGAGTTCATCGTGCGCGCCCCCGAGGGCAGCGCGCGCCATCAGGCCGCCGCCCTGCTCCAGCAGCTCAAGTCCAAGCTCAACTGAGCGCCGCGCGTCCGCCGTTCCATCACCCGCTTGACGACGGGCCGAACCGGTGCAGGCGCTTGTCGGAAGGAGGATCGGAGATATGCTGGTCCGGTCGGGGGGAGACCGGCGCGAACCATTGCGCCGCCGTCCGTTCGTTCAGGGCTGGATTGCCGGGAGGATTTAGATGGCTCGACCGCGGGCCCTTGAGAACATCCGTGTTGTCGATTTCACGTGGGTGCGGGCCGGGCCATGGGCGACGCGCTGGCTCGGCGCGTTCGGCGCCGAGATCATCAAGATCGAATGGCCGGAGAACGAGCGCGGCCGGCTGCCCAGCACCACGACGCCGCAGGATGTCGAGGTCAACCTCAACACCTCGGGCAATTTCAACGACACCAATGTCAACAAGAAGAGCCTGACGCTCAATGTGCGCAGCGCGAAGGGCCTGGAAATCGCCAAAAAACTGATCGCCGTCTCCGACATCGTGATCGAGAATTTCAGCTCGCGGGTGCTGCGCAACTGGGGCCTCGGCTACGACGTGCTGCGCGGCATCAAGCCCGACATCGTCTACGTCTCGATGTCGGGTTACGGCCACACCGGCCGGCATCACCGGTACACGACGTTCGGGCCGGTGGCGCAGGCAGTGGCGGGGCTGACGCATCTCTCGGGGTTGCCGGACCGGCCGCCGGCGGGCTGGGGCTGGTCCTATATGGACGACACCGGCGGGTTGTACGGCGCGATGTGCGCGCTGAGCGGTCTCTATCACCGCAACATGACCGGCGAGGGCCAGCACATCGATCTGTCGCAGATGGTCGCGAGCGTGCCGCTGAACGGCCCGGCGCTGCTCGACTTCACCGTCAACCGGCGCGGGTCGCAGCGGCCCGGTTTTCCGCCCGGCAACCGAGCCCACTGGCCCGGCACGCCGGTCGTGAACAATTACCGCGGCCCGACGGTGGCGCCGCACAACGCGTATCGCACCGACCCCGGCGGGTACAACGACTGGTGCGTCATTGTCTGCCACTCCGACGACGAGTGGCGGCGGCTTGTCGAGGTGATGGGCGCTCCTTCATGGGCCGCGTCGCCCAGATTCGCCACGGTTGCGGGCCGGCTGGAGCATCAGGAGGAACTCGACGGCGGGATCGAGGCGTGGACGCGGACGCTCGGGAAATACGAGGTAACGGAGCGCTGCCAGAAAGCCGGGGTGCGGGCGCTGCCGGTGCAGAGCGCCGAGGACCGGGTCGAGCATGACGCGCAGCTGCGGCACCGCGAGATGTATCTGCCGATCGAGCACCCGGCGCTCGGCCCGCGCCAGGTGCAGAACGCCCCGTTCAAGCTGTCGCGAACCCCGGCGTTCAATCACCTGCCGAGCCCGCTGATCGGCCAGCACACGCGCGAGATCGTCGAGGGCCTGCTCGGCTATGGCCCGGACGAGTTGCGCGCCGGTTTCGCCGACGGCACGTTCTGGCCGACCAAGCGGGAACCCTTCCCGTACATGGAGGAGATGCTCCGGTGAGCGACGCCCATGATGTGCCGGGGCACCCGCCGGGGCCGTTCGCGGGTCTGCGGGTGCTCGAACTGGCGGATGAAACAGGACAGTTCTGCGGCAAGCTGCTCGGCGATCTCGGGGCCGATGTCGTCAAGATCGAGCCGCCGGGCGGCGAGAAGTGCCGCCGTGTCGGACCGTTTCTCGACGATATCCCGCATCCCGAGCGCAGCCTGTCGTTCTGGTACTACAACACCTCGAAGCGCGGGATCACGCTGGACCTGGAGACCGCCGACGGCCGCTTCCTGTTCCGGCGTCTGGCGGAGCGGGCGGATGTCGTTCTCGAGACCTTCCGTCCCGGATTTCTCGATGCGCTGGGGCTCGGGTACGAATCGCTCCGCACAGGAAACCTCGGGCTGATCCATTGCGCGCTGACGCCGTTCGGCCAGACCGGACCGTGGCGGGATTATCTCACGAGCGACCTGCTGCACATGGCGGCCGGCGGCGAGATGGCGTCGAGCGGTTACGACCCGGAGGATGTCCCCGATGCGCCGCCAATCGCGCCCGGCGGCGGCAACGCCTGGCATACCGGATGCCACTTTGCCGCGATCGCGATCATGGCCGCCCTGGTGCACCGCAGCGTCAGCGGCGACGGCCAGTATATCGACGCCTCGATTCACGAGGCGTGCGCGCTGACCACGGAGGCGGCGATCGCCAATTACGTCTACCGCGGCGAGGTGCTGCAACGCCACACCGGCCGCCATCATGCCGCCGGCCCGACGCCGCGCACCCAGTTCCGCGCCAAGGATGGCGTCTATGTCTGCGCGCTGGTCGGCGGCCGGCTCAACCCTCGCTACATCCGCGAACTGGCCGATCTGCTCGATACAAATGGGATGGCGGGCGATCTGAGAGACCCGAAATACCAGGACCCGGCGGTGATCGCGGCCAACACGTCGCACATCATCGACGATCTGGTCGCCGGTTTTATCGCCAGCCTGCCGGCCGAGGAGGTCTACCACGCGGCGCAGCAGCGCGGCTTCACCTGGGGCGCGGTGCGGCCGGCCGAGGCGCTGCTCGACGAACCGCATCTGCACGATCGCGGCTTCTGGAAGAGAGTGGAGCACCCGGAGCTCGGCCGCGAGGTTACCTATCCCGGCGAGGCCGCGATCTACGGCGGCTCGCCGTGGCGCATCTCCCGGCGCGCGCCGCTGATCGGCGAACACAACGCCGAGATACTGTGCGGGGAATTGGGTCTGTCGCGCGGCGAGCTGGCGGTTCTGGCTGAGAACCGTGCGATTTGATATTGCGATATTGACATTTGTTGTGAATCAATATATGAATCAGTCCTGCTCATATTCCGGCGGGATTTCCGATATTCAAGCTGTCCGCGCGACGCGGTTCGGGTGAGGGCGCCTATTGCGGGACGGACGGCCTTTTTCTAGGACCGATTACTCTGGTCGAAAAAATCGGCGGGTCTTATTGCGTGCGCACGCCCGATGACATTGCGGTGCTCGTGGAGGCCGCTTATGGCGGCGGTATTGACGCGGCGCGGTTGATACCCGGCTTGCGCTTGGTCGCGGCGGCCCTCGACGAGGGCGATGTCGTCCGGGCGAGCATCGCGGCGCTACAACTGCAACTCGGCGCGATCGACGATGACCGGCTCGAACGGCTCGCCCGCGCCGACTCGCTGCTCAAACGCAATTTCGACCCGAACCAGCCGCGCGTCCCGGCCGGCAACCCCGACGGCGGTCAATGGACCGACGCCGAGGGAACGGGGACCGGGGCCGCCGGCGAAAGCGGCGACACCGCCGAGGTGGGGTCGGGCGCCTCGGACATACCGGGCAGCGCGGGCCGCGTCTGGGAGCGCTTTCCGAATGCCGAATTCCGCAACCAGCTCGCGATCGCCGAAAACAGCGCCCACAAGCCGAATTTCGGCTATGGTGATGTAAATCCTGATAGCGATGCTCTCGGCCCATATCAGATGACATTGGACGGTCTTAAGGCCGCTGGAATGAAAGGCCAAAATGGTCACTGGACCGGCAAGTACGGCATTCACTCGCGCGAGCAGTTCTTGGCGGACCCGGAAGCTCAAGAAAAGGCACTAACCGACCTTCTCAACGAAACACAACGGCAGCTTCGTGCCTTCGGAGCAATGGGTTATATCGGCTCTACTGTCGCTGGGTTACGCGCTCGCTTCACTATCACAGGAGCTGGTTTGCTCGCAGCCGCCCATCGAGAGGGAGCCGAAGCGACTCGCCGGTACTTGATGAAGCTCCGGGATAGCGGTTTCTCAAGCTCTCGAGCGCGGTTGACCATTGCACAGCGCCGGATCGAAACGCGCTTACGCACATTCGCGGAAGTACCTTATCGGCAAACGCAATGAAAGTCCCAGCTTGGCTTTTGCTTCTGACGGCGTCGCTCTCTTTCTTGTCTGCTGTGGCCCAAGCAGAAGTGCTTGAGTATAGGCGTCCATTGACCGATGATGAGCGGCGTTGTTTGTCTGAGGCGCTCCGGACGGGTGAGTGGCGATATTCTCCGGACTCTTATCAGCCAATGATGCAGGCCGCCCGCGTCGCCAGGGTAGATCTAAATCAGGATGGCAAAAAGGAATATATTTTTATCGCGCCCGAGTTCGACTTCTGTGGCACTGCGGGTTGCTCGATGGTGATAGCCCAGGCCGACAGACGTGGCATGTGCCACGAAATCTACGACGGTTCCGGCTTCGAGCACGCGACCAGAGTTCTCGCGAAACGCGATCACGGGTATCGGCGTCTTTACACGCCATGCGAGGTGCGTTTCGACGGTCGGCAGTATCAGCAAATGCGCGAGGAATGCCCGAACGCGGTCGTCCACCGCTGACCCGTTCGATGAAATCAAGGTCTAGGTGAAAAAGGAGCGCGGCGCCCCGGTCAGCGGGAGAATATTGCTCGCGCTGGGCGCGCCAGCGGCATCAGCATGACGCCGGCGACGAATACGGCTCCGATGACCAGGAAAAGATCGGCGTAGGACAACACCAGCGCCTCGCGCTGCACGACGCCGGCGAGGAGCTTCAGCGCGGCCTGCGCCGGGTCGCCGGACAGCATCGTTTCGAGGTGCCCGGTTTGGGCGTCGAGGAATTGCTGCACGACCGGCCGCGCCCAGTTGACGTCCTCGATCAGCCGGTTCCAATGGAAATGCAGCCGGTCGTTCATCACCGTGCCGATCGTCGCGAGACCCAGCGCGCCGCCGAGATCGCGGGTCAGGTTGTAAAGCCCGGCCGCGTTCTTCAGCTGGTCGGGCGCCACCCTGCCGAGCGCCAGCATGTTGGCCGGCAGATAGCAGAACATCAGCGCGATGCCGCGCAGCCCCTGCGGCACGAACAGCTCCCAGAACCCCGCCTGGTTCGAGAGGGCCTGCGCGGTCAGATACATGGAGACCGCGAACAGCGCCAGTCCGATGCCGAGCATCACGCGCAAATCGAGCCGCCGCGCGATCATCGGGCTGAACGGCGAGAGCACCATCATGAACATGCCGGAGACGACGACCGTCGTGCCGATCTGCAAGCTGCTGAAGCCGCGCACCTGCGCCAGAAACAGCGGCAGCAGATAGGTCGTGCCGTACATCCCGATGCCGATCAGAAACGTGTAGAACGAGCCAAGCGCGAAATTCCGGTTGCGATAGGCGCGCAGATCGACGATCGGCTGGCGGTAGGTCAGCACCCGCCAGAAGAAGAATGCGCCCGCCACGGCTGAAACGATCGCGGCGTAGCGGATGGTATTGTCCTGGAGCCAGTCCCAGCGGGGGCCTTCCTCCAGCGCGTATTGGAGACAGCCGAGAAAAATCGCCATCAGCACCAGCCCGACGACGTCGAAATAGCGCAACAGCGAAAAATCAGGCTTGTCGATGTCGATCGTCGCCCAGACCACGGCGGCGCCGAGCAGTCCCGGCCCGACATTGACCAGAAACAGCCAGTGCCACGAGAACGTGTCGGTCAGGAACCCGCCGATCGTCGGCCCCAGGGTCGAGGACAGGTTCAGAATGTTCGAGATCAGCGCCAGCATCGTCGGCAGCTGGGCGCCGCGAAACCGGGTGTAGACGACCGGGAACACGCTCGGGGTGAGCGCGCCGGCG
>JBFXDF010000171.1:0-8572 GCA_050181375.1 Alphaproteobacteria bacterium | reverse complement strand
TCCTGCCGGGGATGTCGCTCGTGCTGGCCGGCACGCTCGACGACCCGGCCGCGTTCACACCGGCGATGGAGATCTACTGCGGCAGCGCGCAGCCCTGGGTGCACGCCGGCGGCGAGCGGCCGCGCTTCGACAAGATGCCGCCCCCGCCCTGATCCTGCCGTCGGTCCCCGGCACCGCCTCCGGCCAGTCCCGCCGCGGCAAAGCTGCCGTAACGCGGCAAACCGTAGGGCGGGTGAGCGAAAGCGTAACCCGCCATCGCGCGGCTCGTGGTTGTCGGACCCGTCGAGAACGGAATTCGATGCGCCCGTAAAATCGCCCCATTCTCAGTGCATATTGCGCAACGCCGGAACGGTACCCGGCGGCGAATACGTCATCGCGGAAGCGAGCGCGCGGCCAAATGAAATTCTCTGTTACCGGCGATATCTTCCCTGTTCGGCGCCCGGAAATTCCCTGTTCCGCATACCGAAATTTGGCGGAATAGCCGGCACATTCAGCCGGTTGTCGGCGGTGGTGAAAAAATTTCCCTGCCCGCAGGGAAAATCAGGGATTTTTCGGAGACGCGCATGGCCGGCACGGGCGCCGGCCATGGCTTGTACTTCGTCAGCGATAATCAGACCGAATAGTACATCTGGAACTCGATCGGGTGAGGCGTATGCTCGAAATTGTACACCTCTTCCCATTTGATTTCGACATACGACTCGATGAAATCGCGGCTGAACACGTCGCCCTTCAGCAAAAACGCGTGATCTGCTTCCAATTCGGTGAGCGCGTCGCGCAATGAACCGCACACCGTCGGAATGTCCTTCAACTCCTCGGGCGGCAGATCGTACAAATTCTTGTCCATCGCGTCGCCGGGATGCATCCGGTTCTGGATGCCGTCGAGACCGGCCATCATCATCGCCGCATAGGCCAGATACGGGTTCGCCGCCGGGTCCGGAAAGCGCACCTCGACCCGCTTCGCCTTCGGGCTCGAAACGATCGGGATGCGGCACGAGGCCGAGCGGTTGCGCGCCGAATAGGCCAGCAGCACCGGCGCCTCGAAACCGGGAATCAGCCGCTTGTAGCTGTTGGTCGCCGGATTGGTGAAGGCGTTCAGTGCCTTGGCGTGCCGGATGATGCCGCCGATATAATACAGCGCCGTCTCCGACAGATCGGCGTACTGGTTGCCGGCGAATAGCGGCCGCTCGCCCTTCCAGATCGACTGGTGCGTGTGCATGCCCGAGCCGTTGTCGCCCTTGATCGGCTTCGGCATGAACGTCGCGGTCTTGCCGTACTGGTGCGCGACATTGTGCACGACGTATTTATAAATCTGCATGTGGTCGGCGGTCTTGACCATCGTCGAGTAGACAAAGCCGAGCTCGTGCTGCGACGGCGCCACCTCGTGATGGTGCTTCTCGACCTCCAGCCCCATGTCGAACATTACCGACAGCATCTCGGCGCGCAGATCGCTCGCGCCATCGACCGGCGGCACCGGGAAATAGCCGCCCTTGACCGCCGGGCGGTGTCCCATATTGCCGTCGGGGAATTTCTTCGCGGTGACATACGGACCTTCCTCGCTGTCGATCTCGTACATCGCGCCGTTCATCGTGCTCTTGTAACGCACGTCGTCGAATACGAAGAACTCGGCCTCCGGACCGAAATACGCCTTATCGCCAATACCGGTCGCGATCAGGTGCTGTTCGGCCTTCTTTGCAATCGAGCGCGGGTCGCGGCTGTAGGGCTGGCCGGTCAACGGCTCATGCACGTCGCAGAACAGGATGAGCGAGGTCTGCGCCGCGAACGGGTCGAGCACCGCCGTCTCGCAATCCGGCACGAGCAGCATGTCGGACTCGTTAATCGCCTTCCAGCCGGCGATCGACGATCCGTCGAACGGCACGCCCTCGTTGAGGAAATCGTCGGTGATCGTCCGCACGTGGTGCGCCAGGTGCTGCCACTTGCCGCGCGGGTCGGTAAAGCGGAAGTCGACGTATTTGACGTCGTGCTCCTGGATCATGTCGAGGACGTGCTTGGTGTCGGCCATCGTCTCGTTTCCGTTACCTGGTTGGACTCTGAAAACTGCGCTAGATCGCGTCCGGCCCGCGCTCGCCGGTTCGGATGCGGATCGCCTCGTCGATCGACAGGATAAAGATCTTGCCGTCGCCGATCCGTCCGGTATGGGCCGCCTGCATGATCGCCTCGACAGCCCGCTCGACCATCGAATCCTCCATCACGACCTCGATTTTCACCTTCGGCAGAAAGTCGACGACGTATTCCGCGCCTCGATACAGCTCGGTATGACCCTTCTGCCGGCCGAAGCCCTTCGCCTCGGTCACCGTAATGCCCTTGATCCCGACCTCGTGAAGCGCCTCCTTCACCTCGTCGAGCTTGAACGGCTTGATGATGGCCTCAACCTTCTTCATCGCAATCAACTCCGCTGCCGGGAAAGCCACCTCGGATGGGTTTTCCGTGCATGAGCCATGCCAATCCCGTCGATCCAGGCAAGCCCGGCCGCCGGCGGCCGTAACGCCTGTTTCGCGGGCATGTTAAGAGATGAATGCCTAAAATATCATCCCTCTGCGGCCTCGCGCCGCGAATTGCCGAGAAACCGCCGGATGCGCTCGATCGCCTCGCTGATCGCCTCCAGGCTGTTGGCATAGGAAAACCTGATGTAATTCTCCCCGAACTCGCCAAAGCTGGTGCCGGCGATTGTCGCCACGCCCTCCTGATCGAGCAGTCCGCTCTGGAAGCCGCGGGCGTCGTACCCGGTCCCGGAGATGTTCGGGAATGTATAAAAAGCTCCCCCCGGCGTGGCGCAGCTGACCCCAGGCAGGCCGTTCAACGCCGCCACGATAAACTCGCGCCGTTCGGCAAACGCTCGGACCATCCGGTGGACGGGCTCGCGCGGGCCTTCGAGCGCCGCGATCCCGGCATATTGCGCCGCCGCGTTGACGCAGGAATGGCAATTGATCGCGAGCCGCTCGGCAAACGGGAACAGCGCCCGCGGCCATATCCCGTAGCCCATGCGCCAGCCGGTCATCGCATAGGTCTTGCTCCAGCCGTCGAGCAAAATCAGCCGCTCGCGCAGCAACGGGTATTGCAGCAGGCTGACGTGCTCGGCGCCGTCATAGACGATCTCGCCATAAATCTCGTCGCTCATCACCGCGACCTGCGGATGGCGCTCGAGCCCGGCGACAAGACGGTCGAGTTCTTCGCGCGGCACAACCCCGCCGGTCGGGTTCGCCGGGCTGTTGATGATCAGCAGCCGGGTTTGCGGCGTGATCTTTTCCAGAACTTCCTCGGCGCTGAACGAAAACCCCTTGCTTTCATAGAGCGGCACCGGCACCGGCGTTGCGCCGGAAAAGCGGATGACGCTCTCGTAAATCGGAAAACCCGGGTTGGGGTAAAGAATCTCGGCGCCCGGCTCGCCGAACATCATGATCGCAAAGAACATCGTTACCTTGCCACCCGGCACCACGAGCACCTGCTCGGGCGACACCTCGACCTTGTGGCGGCGGTAGAGATCGGCGGCGACGGCGGTGCGCAACGCGGGGATGCCGTTTGCGGCGGTATAGCCGTGATGCCCGTCGGCCAGCGCCTTTCTTCCCGCCTCGACGATATGCCCGGGCGTCGGAAAATCCGGCTGTCCAATCCCGAGATTGATGATCGAACGGCCCTGCGCCGCCAGCGCATTGGCCCGTGCCAGCACCTCGAAAGCCGTCTCGGTGCCGAGCACCTGCATGCGGCCGGCCATCTGCAACATGCGTGTTCTCCCTGCGCCAGATGCCCAGAAACTAATCGTCATTGCGCGCGGCGCAAAGCGATCTCGCGCGGAATCAGGCGCGGCCGCGCAAAATCGGCTTTGGCGCGGGCGCCATTATGTACCAGCTCGGTCAAGTGGTATGGAGTCTTGACGCGCGACGCAGCGGGGGGCGCGATGCGGGTCGCGAGGGTCGTCTTGCTCGCGGTGACGGTTCCGGTCGGAGAAGGAGACGGGGATGACGGCAGTAGGCTTTATCGGGCTCGGCAATATGGGCGGACCGATGGCGGGTAACCTGCTGAAGGCGCAGCACCGGGTCAACGGTTATGACATCGCCGCCGCGGCCGTCGCGACGCTCGCCGAGAAGGGTGGGCACGCCGTTTCCAGCACGGTCGAGGCCGCGGCCGCGGGCGAGGTTGTCCTTACGATGCTGCCGGCCGGTCCGCAGGTACGAGAGGTGTATCTCGGGCCGGACGGCGTCTTGGCGCACGCCCGCCCGGGTGCGCTGCTGATCGACTGCTCGACGATCGATGTCGAGACCGCCCGCGCGGTGGCCGCCGAAGCCGCCGCGAGGGGTCTCCAAATGCTCGACGCTCCGGTTTCGGGCGGCGTTATCGGCGCCGAGGCCGGTACATTGACGTTCATGGTCGGCGGGACGGCCGATGCGTTCGCCCGTGCCGAGCCGATCCTGCAGGCGATGGGCCGCACGATCATCCACGCCGGCCCGTCCGGCAGCGGTCAGGCCGCGAAGATCTGCAACAACATGATGCTCGCCGCCTCGATGATCGGGGTGTGCGAGGGTTTTGCCCTGGCCGAAAAGCTCGGGCTGTCGGCCCAGATGCTGTTCGATATCTGCAGCAAGTCAACGAGCCAGTGCTGGGCGATGACGGGGTATTGCCCGGTGCCCGGTCCGGTGCCCGCGGCGCCGTCGAACCGCGATTACGCCCCCGGATTCACCGCGGCCAACATGCTGAAGGATCTGCGGCTGGCCCAGCAGGCGGCCGGGGCGACCGGGGCGGCCACCCCGCTTGGCGCGGCGGCGGCCAATTTGTACCAGCTTTATGTCGATGCCGGCGGCGGCTCGCGCGATTTCTCGGGCATCATGCGGTTCCTCAGCCGCACCGAAATCGAGAAATGAAAACCGAAGTTTAACAGAACAAAAACCGAAGTTTAACCGATTACTTGTCAACTACGCCGCGACGTGTATGGACCGCGAGGCGGCTATGATCGAGTGTTATATCGCGGTGATTTCGCTCGTCGAGCGACTTCACCGGCATTTTCTCGATGTCGTGAAACTGGAACTCGACCGTTTGGGCATGCGTGACGTCAACAATGTACAGGCGCTGATGCTGTTCAATATCGGCGACGCCGAGATGACGGTCGGCGAGCTGACGCTGCGCGGCTGCTATCTCGGCTCGAACGTATCGTACAATCTCAAGAAGCTTGTCGAAAACGGCTATGTGGAGCAGGCGCGGTCGCCGCACGACCGCCGTTCGGTCCATGTCAGGCTTACGCAAAGGGGACGCGAACTGTGCGACCGGCTGGCGGAGATGCACCAGCGGCATGCCGAAAACCTGTCGGGCAACGCGATCGCCGCGCCCGACCTGGAACAGACCGCCGGGACGTTGCGCCGCCTCGAGCGCTTTTGGATCCGGGTCGGCGACGAGACGCGTCGCTGGGCGGCCTGAGCGGGGAGCGCACACGGAGCTCGACCGCCGGCATCGGCTGCGGCAGCGTGGGTCGGATGCGCGTTGGTCGGCGCGTAGGGCGGGTGGCGGCCGGCGCGAGCCGGACGTAACCCGCCGTGCGGGACGGGATTGGCGGGTTGCACTTTGCTCCACCCGCCCTACGTCGCTATGAGCAGGAGGCTCGGCCATGTTCGATCTGGACCGCTTTATCGAGGATTGTCGCGACGCGGTGCGGCAGGACCAGAGCCACAGGGCGGCGCGCGAGGTGCTGGCGCGGGCCAATTCCGATCCGGCGGCGATCCTCGGAGCGCTCGGGGGCCCGACCCGCGCCGGCGTCACGCCGCTCTACAAATCCGCGGATGTGACCATACTCAACGTCATCTGGGGCCGGCGGATGACGATCATGCCGCACGACCACCGGATGTGGGCCGTGATCGGCGTCTATACCGGGCGCGAGGACAACATCTTCTGGCGCCGTGTGCCGGATGCGTCCGGCGGGCTGATCGAGGCGGCCGGCGCGAAATCGCTGGGCAAAGGGTGCGCCGAGCCATTGGGGCGCGACGTCATCCATTCGGTGACCAATCCGCTCGACCGGCTGACCGCCGCGATCCACGTCTATGGCGGCGATTTCTACGGCGGCGGGCGCAGCGACTGGGACCCGGAGACATTGCTCGAACGCGACTACGATTACGCGCTGCACCGCCGCATGTTCGAGGAAGCGAACGCGGCGGTCTGAGGCAATGGTCCTCAAGGTTTATGCGCTGACCTGCGGCTGGCTCGAAGGCGATTTCGGCCGCCTGATGGAAGGAGGCGAGGGCCGCATCCGGCTGCCGATCCCGGCTTATCTGATCGAGCATCGGCAAGGGACGGCCCTCTTCGACGCCGGTATGCATCCCGATTGCCAACACGACCCGGCCGGCCGGCTCGGGCCTCGCCTCGCCGGCCTATTCACATTCGATTGCCATCCCGGTGATGAGATTGCCGCACAACTCAAAGCGTTGGGGCGCGATCCCGGGAAAGTCGATCTGCTGATCAACTCGCATTTCCACTTCGATCACTGCGGCGGCAACGCGCAAATTCCGAATGCGACCCTGCTCGTGCAGCGCCGTGAATGGGATGCCGGCGCAAATGCCGATATGGCCGCAAGGTGCGGCTTCGACCCGCGTGATTTCGATCTCGGTCACAAATTGCGCCTGCTCGATGGCGAGCATGACGTGTTCGGCGACGGCTCGGTTGTTTGCCTGCCGACTCATGGCCATACGCCGGGGCACCAGTCGCTGAGACTGCGCCTGCCCGACGGTGATGTCGTGCTCGCGGCCGACAGCTGCTACTTCTGCCGTACCCTGCGCGAGCGGCGCTTGCCGCGCTTCGTCTACGATCGCGAGCAGATGCTGGCGTCGCTCGACCGCCTCGCGGCGCTCGAAGCCGCCGGTTCAAGGATCTATTTCGGCCACGATCCCGAATTTTGGCAAACCGTGCCGCAAGCCCCGGCCCCCCTCGCCTGACGTACATCGGTGTCGAGCAGGAACCGTTTCACTCGCGTTCGAACTCGCCGATTTCCTCAGCGGTGAGTTCGCAGTCGGGTGGCATCCAAATCGTGCTCCTGGAACGGCCGGGGACCCTCGGCTCGGGCTTTTGGGGGATCGGGAAGGCGAACCAGCGGCGTGCCATTGCGGGCAATAACGACCTCCTCGCCCGCGAGAGCGCGCTCGACAAGCTGTCGAGAGCGTCGTTTTCGCTTTGTGCATATTGTGACGATTTCGGTCATCCCCCCAGCTAACCGGTTAGCTAATCGCGTGTACAATCGAAGTCGACCGGTTCGCCGTTCTCCTCGATGGACCCGGACGGGTTGCGGGCGTAGGTTGCGGCCATGGTCTGGGGCGTTGCCCGCGCGCCGTATGCGTCAAACCCGGAAAACAGCCGCGGCCGGCTTTATCCGGAGCCGGAAAGCGACATGCGCTCGCCGTTTCAGCGCGACCGCGACCGCATCATCCATTCGACCGCATTCCGCCGCCTGAAGCACAAGACGCAGGTCTTTGTCTATCACGAGGGCGATCACTACCGCACCCGGCTGACCCATAGCCTCGAAGTCGCGCAGATCGCCCGCACCGTTGCGCGCGCGCTCGGCCTCGACGAGGACCTCGCGGAAGCGCTGGCGCTGGCGCACGATCTCGGCCACACGCCGTTCGGCCATGCCGGCGAGGAGGCTCTCAACGACGAGATGCGCCCCCATGGCGGGTTTTCGCACAACGACCAGACCTTGCGCATCCTGACCCGGCTCGAGCGTCACTACGCCGCGTTCGACGGCCTCAACCTGACCTGGGAGACGCTCGAAGGCACCACCAAGCACAACGGGCCGCTGCGTGGGCCGCTTGCCGCGATCGAACAGCCGCCGCCATCGATCGCCGAATACGACCGGCTCCATCCGCTCGACCTGCATACGTTTCCCGGCCCCGAGGCGCAGGTCGCGTCGCTGGCCGACGACATCGCCTACAACAATCACGATCTCGATGACGGGCTGCGGGCCGGGCTTTTCACGGTCTCCCATCTCGCCGAGGTTCCGCTGGTCGGACCCGTATTCGCGGACGTCGCGCGGCGCTATCCGGGGATCGAAGAGCCTCGTCTCGTCCACGAGGCGATCCGCCGCGTGATCGACCTGATGGTGCGCGATCTGATCGGCGAAACCGGGCGCCGGCTGAAGACGAGCGGCGCCGCAACAACCGGCGACATTCGCCGCCTCGAAACGGCGGTCGCGGCGTTCTCGGAGGAGATGCGCAGCCACGACCGGGCGCTGAAACGTTTCCTGTTCGAGCGCATGTATCGCCACCCCAAGGTAAATCGAATGGCGTCGAAGGCGCGCCGCGTCGTGCGGGAGCTGTTTCAACTGTTTCTCGCCGAGCCGGAATGCCTACCGCAAGAATGGGCCGTGCCGCCCGGCGCCAGCGATGCCGTACGGGCGCGGATCATTGCCGATTACCTCGCCGGGATGACCGACCGGTTTGCGCTCGACGAGCATCGTCGGTTGTTCGACACCTACGCGCCGTTATAAAACCCGGCATGACCGATATTTTTGCCGGCTTTCGCCGCCTCGTGATCGCGGCCCTCGAGGAATTGGCGGCGCGAGGTTCGTTGCCCATGGGGCTGGATT
>JBFXDF010000170.1:0-8574 GCA_050181375.1 Alphaproteobacteria bacterium | reverse complement strand
ACACCTCTCCCGAAGATGCTCGCCGTCTGCTGCTCGTCTATCTGGCCAGGATCAACGAACTCGCGGATCGTCCGGAGTTCTATAATCTGCTGACCAACAGCTGTACAATCAATATCATACGATATGCGAACGCCGCCGGTCGCAAGGGCCGGTTCGACATTCGCCATCTGTTCAACGGTCTGATCGACAGCTATCTCTATCACTCGGGCCGGGTGGACACGAGCTTGCCCTTTGCCGAATTGCGGCGCCGCTCGCTGATCAACAAAGCCGCGCAGGCGGCCGACGGCGCGCCCGATTTTTCCGATCGGATACGCGCGTCCCTGCCGTCGGAGCCGCGCTGATGCCCGTTGCGCGCCCGGCGCTTACACGGCCGGGCGGGAGCGGATGTCGTCCGGCACCTTGCGCGACAGGAATTTGCCGTCGGTCGGCGCGCCTTTCAGCTCGCCGTTTTCGACCATGATTTTGCCGCGCAGCATCGTCATGGACGGCCAGCAGGCGAGGTCGCGGCCTTCCCAGGGCGAGTAATCGGCTTCGTGCATCTCGGCGGCGCGCACGATATGACGCCGGCGCGTGTCGAGCAGCACGATATCGGCATCGGACCCGACCGCGAGCGCTCCCTTCCTCGGGTAGAGACCCATGATCTTGGCGGCGTTGGTCGAGATGAGGCCGACGAAATCGTTGAGGCTGTAGCCGCGCTTTTCGACGGTTTCGGTGTAGATCAGCGAGACGCGCGGCTCGACCCCGGCATTGCCGCCGGTCGTGTCGTCGATGCGCCGCCCCTGTAATTTAATACGCAGCGGGCAGCAGATTTCATCGGTGGCGACGCATTGGATCGCGCCGTGGTTGGTGGCTTCCCACAGAGCCTTCTGGTCCTCGGGGAATTTGAGCGACGGATAGGTGTGATAGATCTGTCCGTTCGGCTTTTTGTAGTCCTCGGAATTGTACATCAGGTATTGGTGCAGGGTTTCGCCGTAGATCGGGAAGCCTTGCGCCCGCGCCGCCGCGATCGCGCGCACGCCGGTCGCGGCCGAGGTGTGCATCATGTAAAGCGACGCGCCCTCGATATTGCAGGCCAGTCGGATCACGCGGTTGAACGCCAAATCCTCCGACAGCGTGTTGTGCACCTCGGCCATGTTCTCAAAGCCGGTGCGCTGCTCGCGCATCAGCTTTTCGTACATGTGCATGACGATGTCGTTGTCCTCGGCGTGGATCGTCGCGATGCCGCCGGCCTTGGCGAGAACCTTGAGCACTTCCCAGATATCGCCGTGCTGCACCATGCGGCCCTTGCGCGACGGCGTGATGTCGGTGGTGAAGATTTTTACGCTCGGGTGGCCGGCCTGCACCGCCTCGGCGACCTGCGCGTAGATGTCGGGCGACAATTTGCCGAGCAGCATCGTGTGAAAGGCGTAGTCGCCGTAGCACTGGCCCTGCCATTGCTGCATCCGGTGCTCGATCGCCTGCTGCACCGACATGCCGCCCTCGACCGGGGCGAAGTCGATCGTCGTCGTGGTGCCGCCGAACAGCCCGGCCTGGCTGACGCGCGCGGCCGGCTCGGTCAATTTGGCCTCGCCGTCGGGCACCGGCATCGGCCAGTTGCAATGCACATGCGGGTCGATGCCGCCGGGGATGACGACCTGCCCGGAAGCGTCGATCGTGCGGCCGGCGCCGCGCGCCGCGAGACTGCCGGGCGCGCCGATCGCGACGATCTTCTCGCCCGCTACGCCGATATCGGCCTGCTCCGCTCCGGCGGGAAGGACGGCGACGCCGCCGGTGATCACGGTGTCGAGCATTCGGATTTCTCCTTTATTCGTGTTGATGGCGCGCCGGCGGTCCGATCAGGTGTGGGGCGCCAAACCCAAAGCGCGCCAGGATTTCGTCGGGCGCGATGTCGTGGACGATAAAGACGAGGCGGCTGCGCTGATCCTGGTCGGGCCAGGTGTCGAGCCATTCGGGGGTGAACATCGCGTGCTGCGCCGCCTGCACGACAGCCGGCCGATCGGGCCGATCGGCGAAACGGACAAGGCCTTTGACGCGCAGCAGATCGTTGCCGCGATCGTTGGCCAAGCCGCCAAGCGCACGCGCGAAGTCGAGGCGGCTCACCGGGGCGTCGAGAATTATCGTGTAGGTCGCGACGCCATGCGTGTGCGTTGCTTCCGGCGCAAACCTCAGCCCCTCACCCTGTCCCTCTCCCCGTTCTACGGGGAGAGGGAACGCGCCTCGCCGCTCTTCGGTCCGCTCCCTCTCCCCGCTCGCGGGGAGAGGGCTGGGGTGAGGGGCAGCGTCCGCGAACAGCACCGCCGCCGGATCGCTCGCGGCGGCGCCGACGATGCGGTCGGCGCCGGGGTTCAGCGCATCGAGCCGCTCGCGCAGCGCATCGCCGAACGGGGCGAGGTCGGTTTTCGAGATCACCACCGCATCGGCGACCGCGGCCTGCCGCGTTGCCTCGGCGAAGCGGGCGAGCGTGCCGGCGCCGGTGACGGCATCGATCAGCGTCACAACGCGCGCGAGGCGCAGCCGCTGGTCGAGCATCGGGTCGGTGCCGAGCGTGAACAGGATCGGCCCGGGGTCGGCCAAGCCGCTGGTCTCGACGACGATGCGGCCGAACCGGCGGATGTCGCCGGCGTCGCGCCGCTCGATCAGATTGCGCAGCGTCTCGGCCAGATCCTCGCGCACGGCGCAGCACAGGCAGCCGCCGGGCAATTCCAGAATTTCGCCTTCGACAAAATCGACGAGGTAATGATCGATCGCGATCTCGCCGATCTCGTTGATGACGACGGCGGTGTCGGAAAACGCCGGATCGCCGAGAGCGCGGCGCAGCAGCGTCGTCTTGCCGCTGCCGAGAAACCCGGTCAAGAGCGTCAGCGGGATGCTGTCCAACGTGGGCAGGCCGATCATCGCCTTACCTGAAGCCGATCTCCGTTATCGTTTCATGCCGGGATGCGGGCGACAAGTGGCCAGGCGAGCCGCCGGACACCGAACAAATCAGCCTCCTCGGCGAAAGCCGGGGTCCACCTGTCAGCCAACTCGAGTGCGGAAAGATGGCCCCCGGCTTTCGCCGGGGAAGCGGCTATATCGGTTGGGCTGGACCTCAAGGGATAATGCGGACACCGGACGGGTACGGCGGAGTGTCGCGAGGCGCCCCCTGCATCGACGCAGGCTGTTGCAATCTCGGGGCTGCGCCTCCATCATGCCTGCCATAACCCGGCCGCATACGCGGCCGATTTTGGGAGGACGCCAGACGGCATGACTGTAACGGTCGGCACGAGAGCGGCAGTTGCGGCACCCGGCGTGCCGCTCCCCGATGTGCTGCTCGACGTGCGCATGGTATCGAAGCGGTTCGGCGGCGTGCGCGCGGTAGAGGATGTCTCGATTGCCGTCCAGCGCGGCGCGATCGCGTCGATCATCGGCCCGAACGGCGCGGGCAAGACGTCGCTGTTGAACATGATCAGCGGCTTCTATCGCCCCGACGGCGGCTCGATCACCTTCGAGGGCACCGACACGACGCGCTTTCGCCCGGCCGAGATCGCCGCGCTCGGGATTGCCCGCACATTTCAGAACATCGCGCTGTTTGGCGGCATGACCGTGCTCGACAACATCATGTTGGGCCGCCACGTCCGGATGAAATCTGGCATCCTGTCCTCCTTCGTTTATTGGGGCCTGGCGCAGAAGGAGGAGGTCGCGCATCGCGAGCGGTGCGAGGAGCTGATCGATTTTCTCGAACTGCAGGATTTGCGCAAGCAGCCGACCAGCGCGTTGGCCTACGGGCTGCGCAAGCGGGTCGAGCTGGCGCGCGCGTTGGCCCTCGAGCCGAAGCTTCTGCTGCTCGACGAGCCGATGGGCGGGATGAACCAGGAAGAAAAAGAGGACATGGCCCGCTACATCATCGACGTCAACGAAGAGTGGGGGACGACGATCATCCTGATCGAGCACGACATGGCGGTGGTGATGGACATCTCCGACCGCGTCACCGTGCTCGATCGCGGCCGCCGGATCGCCGACGGCACGCCGGCCGAGGTGCAGCGCGACCCCGACGTGATCCGGGCCTATCTCGGCGCCGGCGGCGAGGGACGGGAGCGGGCGGCGTGAGCGGCATCGCGCCCCCGGCCATGACGCTGCCGCAACTGCTGCTGCGCAACGCCGAGCGCACGCCCGAGCGGCCGGCGCTGCGCGAAAAGGATCGCGGCATCTGGCAGACCTACACGTGGCGCCGCTATTGCGACGAGGTCAGGGATTTCGCGCTGGGGCTGGCGGCGCGCGGCTTCGGCCGCGGCGACAAATTGTCGGTAATCGGCGAGAACCGTCCCCGCCTCTATTTCGCGCAGCTCGCCGCGATGAGCCTCGGCGGCATCGCCGTCCCGGTCTATCAGGACGCGATCGCCAGCGAGCTGGCCTATGTGCTCGAACACGCCGAAACCTCGGTGATCGTCGCCGAGGACCAGGAGCAGGTCGACAAGATCCTGGCGCTGCGGGACGCGCTGCCGCATCTGCGGCTTCTCGTCTATGACGACCCGAGAGGGTTGCGCAATTACGACGAGGAGCGGCTCGTCTCGTTCAGCGACGTGCAGGCGGAAGGGCGCGATTTCGCCGCCGCCAACCCCGATTTCTTCGCGGCGGCGCTGGCCGCCGGCCAACCCGGCGATCTGGCGCTGTTTTCCTACACCTCGGGGACGACCTCGCGCCCGAAAGGGGTGATGCTGTCGCACGCCAATCTGACGAGCGTCGCCGAGGGGTTTGCGGCGGCCGAGGGCATCCGCGCCGACGACGAGCATCTGTCCTATCTGCCGATGGCGTGGATCGGCAATTCGGTGTTCGCGCTGGCGCTGCATCTGTGGGTCGGGTTCACCTGCAGCTTTCCGGAGCGGCCGGAGACGGTAACGCGCGACCTGCGCGAATTGGGGCCGACCGTGGCGCTCGGCCCGCCGCGCTACTGGGAGAACACGCTGACCTCGATCACCGTCAGGGCGGCCGACGCGGGATGGCTGAAGCGACCGCTGTTCCGGCATTTTCGCGCGGTGGCCGAGCGCGCCGAGGCCTGCGAGACCGAGGGCCGCCCGGTCCCGCTCGGTCTGCGGCTGCGGCGCGCGATCGGCGAAATCCTGGTCTACGCGCCGCTGCGCGACGAGCTCGGGCTGCGCCGGTCGCGCCTCGTCTATACCGGCGGCGCGCCGCTCGGCCCCGACACGTTCCGCTTCTTTCGCGCGATCGGGGTCAACCTGAAGCAGGTCTACGGCGCCTCCGAACTGGGCGGCGTGTGCTCGGCGCAGCCCGTCGGCGATGCCGACCCCGAGACCGTTGGACGGGTTTTCCCCGGGGTCGAGGTCCGCATCGCCGATAATGGCGAGGTGCTGGCCCGCTCGGGCGGCGTGTTCCAGGGCTACTACAAGCAGCCGGAGGAAAGCCGCGCGGCCTTGACCGACGATGGGTGGCTCAAGACCGGCGACGCCGGACATATCGACGGCCGCGGCCATCTCGTCATCCTCGACCGGGCGCGCGATGTCGGCAGACTTTCCGACGGCACCGCGCTGGTCCCGCAATTCATCGAGAACAAGCTCAAATTCAGCCCGTATATCGGCGAGGCGGTGGTGTTCGGCGACGGGCGCGAATTTGTCGCGGCGATCGTCGCGATCGACGCCGCGACGGTCGGCAACTGGGCCGAGCGGCGGAACCTCGCCTACACCTCGTTCCAGGACCTCGCGTCCCGCGCCGAGGTGCGCGGGCTGATCCAGGAGGAAATCCGCCGCTGCAATGCCGGCCTGTCCGACGCGATCCGGGTCAGGCGTTTTCTCGTGCTTAACAAGGAATTCGACGCCGACGACGACGAGATCACCCGCACCCGCAAGATCCGGCGCCGCTTTGTCGCCGAGAAATACGCGGCAATCGTCGAGGCGTTTTACGACGGCGCCGACTCGGTCGAGGTCAGCGCCGCGATCACCTACGAGGACGGCCGCAAGGCGCTGCTGCGCTCGACCATCGCGATCGCCGAGGTGGCGGGGGCGGGTCAGGCGCCGATCGCGGCGACGCCCGGCCGGGCCCGCGAAACCGCTGCCGCGGCGGCGGAGTGACCGCGATGCTATCGTTTATCTCCCGATCCTCGTTCGTCACCCCGGCGAAAGCCGGGGTCCATGTCTCGGCGGCATCGCTGCTGGGTAGGTCGCGGCAATATCGATGCCTTGGCTTCGAGACCGTCGCTTGCGGCACGGTGGGTTCCGGCTTTCGCCCGGACGACCGCCGTCAAATGGCGGCGGGGGTGTGAGCGATGCCGGCATTCGAGTGGCAATTCACGCTGGTGCTGCTGACCAACGGCGTGATGATCGGGCTGATGTACGCGCTGATCGCGCTCGGTTTCGTGCTGATCTACAAGGCGACCGACGCGATCAATTTCGCGCAGGGCGAATTCGTCATGTTCGCCGGGTTTATCGCGGCGGCGGCGGCGCTTGCGGAGCTGCCGTTCTGGGTATCGGCGGCGATCTCGATCGCCGGCATGATCGCGCTCGGTTTCGGCCTCGAACGGGTCGTGCTGCGGCCGCTGATCGGACGGCCGGTGATCGCGGTGGTGATGGCCACGATCGGATTGGCGGCGGTGCTGCGCGGCGTCGCGGTGCTGGCGTTCGGCGCCGGCACAAAGGCGATCGTGATGCCGATCGGCGACACGCCTCTGTTCCTCGGCCCGGTCATGCTGTCGCCGGTGCAGCTCGTCGGCGCCGGGGTCAGCATCGTGTTTCTCGGCGGCTTTACCTGGTTTTTCCTGAAGAGCCGCACCGGCGTCGCGATGCGCGCGGTCGCCGACAACCAGCAGGTCGCGATGGCGATGGGCATCAATGTCCGGCGCTATTTCGCGCTCGCCTGGGCGATGGCGGGGGTCGTCTCGGCGCTCGGCGGGGTGGTCTGGGGCGCGATGCTGGGGGTCGACAATCAGCTCGCGCTGGTCGGCCTCAAGGTGTTTCCGGTGGTGATCCTGGGCGGCCTCGATTCGATCGCCGGCGCGGTGATCGGCGGTCTGATCGTCGGCATCGTCGAGAACCTCGCGGCCGGCTATCTCGATCCGTATGTCGGCGGCGGCACCAAGGATTTTGCCCCGTATGTGCTGATGATCCTGGTGCTGATGATCCGGCCCGAGGGCATGTTCGGCCGGCGCCGCATCGAACGCGTCTAGCCGGGAGCCCCCAGGGGAGCACAAGGGAGCACAGGGGAGCACAGCGGCGATGTTTTACCGCGAGGCCGGCGTCTTCAAGACCAGCTACGCCGCCGACATGGCGCTGTTTCCGCTGCCGCAGGCGCGCTGGGCGGTGGCCGCGATCGCGGCCCTGTTCATCGTCATCGCGCCGTTGAGTTTCGGCCCCTACTACCTCTCGATCCTCAATCTCGTGCTGGTCGCGGTGGTCGGCGCGCTCGGTCTCAACATCCTGGTCGGTTATACCGGCCTCATATCGATCGGACACGGCGCGTTCATGTCGGTCGGCGCCTATACCGCCGCCAATCTGATCGTGCGGCTCGGCATGCCGTTCTGGATCACGATCCCGGCCGGCGGGCTGATGGCCGCGCTGGTCGGCATGATCGTCGGCATCCCGTCGCTGCGCATCAAGGGCATCTATCTCGCGATCGCGACCTTGGCGGCGCAGCTGATCATCGAGTGGACGATCAACCATGTCGAATGGATCTCGGGCGGCATCCAGTCGTCGATCGAGATCCCGCGCCCTACGGTGTTCGGCACCGCGCTGCGCGCCGAATGGCAGATTTATCTGTTCCTGATGTTTTTTGCGGTCCTGGCGATCGTCGCGACGATGAACCTCGTGCGCAGCCGCATCGGCCGGGCCTTTATCGCGATCCGCGACCAGGACATCGCCGCCGAGATCATCGGCATCAACATCTTTCGCTACAAGCTCTACGCCTTTGGCATTTCCTCGTTTTACGCCGGCGTCGCCGGGGTGCTGCAAAGCTATTACTACGGTCTCGCCAATTACGAGCAGTTTCAGATCGACGTATCGATCGATTATCTCGCGATGGTCATCATCGGCGGCCTCGGCTCGGTGCTCGGCTCCGTTTTCGGCGCGGTCTTCGTCACGCTGCTGCCGATTGTCACGCGCTGGGGTCTCGAAGCGTTTGGCGGATTTTTCTTCTCCGACGCGGCGCTGCTGAACATCATCCCCAACATGCGTCTGGTGATGTTCGGCGCCCTCATCATCATTTTCCTGATCGCCGAACCGGAGGGTCTCTACCGGCTCTGGCGCAACATCCGCAGCTATTTCCGGGTCTGGCCTTTCAGCTACTGAACAAGTTTCAACAAAGGAGGAAACGATGAAATTCGCGAAAATGCCGGGCTGGGCGCTGGCGCTTGGCGCGCTTGCCGTGCTCGGACTGGCCAATCTGGAGATGACTGGACCGGCCGCCGCGCAGGAAAAGAAGGTCATTATCGGCGTGCAATGCGACCGCACCGGCCCGACCCAGATCGTCGGCACGGTGCTGTGCCCGGCGATGCAGGTTTATTACAATTACATCAATTCGAAAGGCGGGATCGACGGCGACAAGATCGAGGCCCCGGAGATCGACAACGCCTTCTAGGTGCCGCCGGCGGTC
>JBFXDF010000169.1:0-8589 GCA_050181375.1 Alphaproteobacteria bacterium | reverse complement strand
AAGCTCAATGTCGAGGCCCCCGGCAAGTTCGAGGTGTCCGACGCCGACACGATGCTGAAGGCGGTCTAATCCGGTCATTGCCGGCACCTTTATTGTCATTGCGAGCGACGCGAAGCGGTCTCGTGCCGTGACCACGGGATTGCTTCGTCGCCCGTCGGACGCCTCGCAATGACGGGAACTTCGGCGGCATCGAGCGATCTCCCCCTCGACCGGCTCGAAGTCTGGCTGGGCGGCCATATCGACGGGTTTCGCGGGCCGGTGACGGCCGAGCGCTTCGCCGGCGGTCAGTCGAACCCGAGCTACCGGCTCGACGCCGCCTCCGGGCGATATGTGCTGCGGCGCAAGCCCTCCGGCCCGCTCTTGCCGAGCGCGCACGCCGTCGATCGCGAGTTCCGCGTCATGCGGGCGCTCGCCGGCACCGCCGTGCCGGTGCCGCGCGTCCACGCGCTGTGCGAGGACGACGCGGTGATCGGCAGCGCGTTTTACATCATGGAATTTCTCGACGGCCGCATCTTCTGGGACCAGCGCCTGCCGGAGATCACCAATCCGGCCGAGCGGGGCGCGATGTTCGACTCGATCAACGCCGTGATCGCCGCGTTGCACATGGTTGATTACGAAGCGGTCGGGCTCGGCGATTTCGGGCGGCCGGGCAATTACATGGGGCGGCAGATCGCGCGCTGGAGCCGGCAGTACCGCGCCTCCGAGACCGAGCCGATCGCGGCGATGGACCGGCTGATCGACTGGCTGCCGCTGCACGTCCCGCCGGAGAGCCCGCCGTCGATCGTCCACGGCGACTACCGGATGGACAATCTGGTCTTTCACAAGACCGAGCCTCGGGTTGTCGGCGTGCTCGACTGGGAGCTTTCGACGATCGGCGACCCGCTCGCCGATTTCGCCTACCATGTCATGACATGGCGGGTGACGCCGGAGCTGTTTCGCGGTCTCGCGGGGATCGATTTCGCGGCGGCGGGCATTCCGGACGAGACCGCCTATGTCGCCGCCTATTGCCGCCGCACCGGGCGCGAGACAATCCCCTCCTGGGATTTCTACATGGTCTACAGCCTGTTCCGTATCGCGGCGATCCTGCAGGGGATCGCGAAACGCGCGCTTGACGGCACCGCCGCCAGCGCCGAGGCCGCCGAAGTCGGCCGCATCGCCCGCCCGCTCGCCGAGCAGGCGTGGGACCTCGCCCAGAGCTTGGGATAACCGCGAACCCGCTGTCCCGGCGCAAGCCGGGACCCATTTATTGGCATCGAGCTGTTGAACCGTGGATCCCGGCTTTCGCCGGGACAGCGGAAATGGCTATCAGGCTCAGCCGCGCCTCGCGATCCGCCCCCACATCTCGCGGACATCCCCGTCGGGGTCGTTCAGGATACGGCAGTCGCGGTCGAACGCCATCGTCGCGCGATTGGCGTCGGTGTAGCCGGGCCAATGCGGCAGGGCCGGGTTTTCCGGGCTTCCGGTGCGGGCGAACGCCGCCCAGGTCGCGGACACGATCGCCGCCAGTTCGCCAGCACCGGGCGCACCCTTTGTCGTATCGGGCACATCGACATTGTCGAAGACGAAGGGCAGGTCCATCGCGTGATGCGCCTGCAAGCGCCCGCCGCAGGAAGGCGAGCGCCAGTCGAGCGAGTACATCCAGACCGGCGCGCCGCGCTGTTGCGCCTTGCGCTCCGCGAGCATCACCGTGCGGACCCAGAAATTCGACCCGGTCAGCGCCGCGATCAGCAGATCCTCGCGTCTCGCACCGGGCCGCAGCGTACGGTAAAGGTCGAGCACGCGATCGGCCTCCGCCCCGGCGACCGCCGCGATGCGCCGGCGCAGCGAGTCTTCGGTGAGGCGCCGTTCCCAGACTTCGTCGTCATCGCCGAGGAAAAAGCCGCTCTCCTCGCGCGTGCCGCCGATCAACAGCGGGATGTCGCGCGCGATCTCCGGGGCTTTCGGGTCGAAGGGCTGCGCCGGCAGATCGGTCCCGTCCACGGTCGGGCCGAAATCGTAGCGGTCGAGCAAGGGCAGCATCGGACGCCCAACCGCGCGCACGGCCGGCGCGATCGCCTTCGCGAGAACACCAGCCGGTACCTCGTGCAGCCGCTCACAGTCGCCGCGCGCGAGGCCGAGTTCTTTCATCACGGCTTCGCTCAGCGCATGGGCGCGCTCGCGGCTGCGCACCCGGATCGCGGCGCCGCTCTGGATCACGGCTCGATGAAACAGACCGCGCGCTTCCGGCATCGTCAGCAGCACGCTGACCTTGCCGCCGCCGCCCGACTCGCCGAAAATCGTGACATTGCCGGGATCGCCGCCGAACGAAGCGATATTGTCGCGCACCCAGGCGAGCGCGGCGACCAGGTCGAGCATCCCGGCATTGCCGGAATGTGCGTAGCGCTCGCCGCCGATGTCGGCGAGGTGCAGAAAGCCGAAAATATTGAGGCGATGGTTGACGCTGACCACGACGGCATCGCCGCGCCGCGCGAGGTTGCCGCCGTCGGTCACGGCGCGGTTGCCCGACCCGTAGGCGAACGCGCCGCCGTGCAGCCAGACCATCACCGGCCGTCTGGCGCCGTCGCCGATCCCCGGCGTCCACACGTTCAGCGTTAGGCAATCCTCGCTTTCGGGGCTGGCGTCGGCGGGCCCCAGGATCGTGCGCAGTTCGGGGCGCCGCTCGGGCCGCCCCGGAAGCTGCGGCGCCTGCGCATGGTAGGAAGTCGCGTCGCGCACCCCGGCCCAGGGCCCGACCGGCTGCGGCGGCACGAACCGGTTGATCCCGCCGGTCGGCGCCCCGTAAGGAATGCCCTTGAAGGCCGAGACCCGGTCGGCGGCGACGCCGCGAACCTTGCCGGCGGCGGTTTCGACGATCGGCGATCCGATTGCGAACGAGACGTCATTGGCCATCGCTGTCTCCCATCGTCGTCCCGGCGCAGGCCGGGACCCACCGTTCTATCGCTCGAATGCCGGAAAAGTGGATACCGGCCTTCACCAGTATGACAAGCAGATTTACAGCCGCCGCAGCCGGTTCTTGCGGCGATGCACCGCCGGGGCGAGCACGCACAGGATCTCGAACATTATCGTCGCGCCGACCAGCGCGGTGTTGCCGGACGGATCGAACGGCGGCGCCACCTCGACGACATCGCCGCCGACCAGATCGAGACCGTCGAGACCGCGGATCATGCGCTGCGCCTCGGCCGTGGAAAACCCGCCGATTTCCGGGGTGCCGGTGCCCGGCGCGTAAACCGGATCGAGACCGTCCACGTCGAAGCTGACATAGACCGGGCCGTCGCCGACGATCCGGCGCGCCTCGGCGATCACTGCGTCCGGTCCCAGGCGGAAAAATTCCTCGATATGCACGATGCGGATGCCGGCCTGCTCGGCCCAGTCCTTCTCGTCGGCCGAATACATCGAGCCGCGGATGCCGATCTGGATCATCCGCTGCGGGTCGATCAGCCCCTCCTCGATCGCGCGGCGGAACGGCGTGCCGTGCGTGTATTTCTCGCCGCCGAAATAGCTGTCATTCGTGTCGGAATGGGCGTCGAAATGCACGACCCCGACCGGTCGCTCACGGGCGATCGCGCGCAGGATCGGCAAGGTGATCAGGTGGTCGCCGCCGGCCGACAGCGGCGCCGCGCCGGCTCCGTGCAGCCGCCCGAAAAAGCCCTCGATGCGTTTCAGCGAGTCGGCAAGGTCGATCGGGTTGACCGGCGCGTCGCCGTGATCGCCGACCCGGCACAGTTCATACGGCGCGACGAGGCTGACATGATGCACAAGCCGCATCAGTGTCGACATGTTGCGGATTTCGCGCGGACCGTGGCGCGCGCCGGGCCGGTTTGTCGTGCCGCCGTCCCACGGCACGCCAATGAGCGCGATATCGAGCTTCGCCGGATCGCGCTCGATCGGCAGCCGCATGAACGTCGCGACCTCGCCGAAGCGAGGCATGACAAGACCGGAAAGCGGCTGCGGGAATTGGCCGGGCATGATGCACTATAACAGCACGGCGCCGGCTATAGCAGCGTATGCAATTCGGTGGCGGTCAGCCCCGATTGGCGCAGAACCGCGCGCAGCGTGCCTCTTTTCAGATCGCGATTGTGATACGGAACAGTGACCAGGACGCCCGGCTTGCCCGGGTGACGCGGATAGTAGTGGCTGCCACGGATATGGTGGACAAAGAAACCGGCTCGTTCGAGCGCGCGGATGAGCTGGCGGGGCCGGATGACCGGCAGGTCGCTCATGCCGCTTCGATGGCGACCTCTATGATTTCCGCGTGAATGTCGATCGGTGAATCAGGGGGCGCATCTCCCACCGGAATCGCCCGGCCGTCTTTTGCGAGCGCCTCGATATAGCCGCAAACGGCTTCCGCCGCCATCGCCCGCGCTTCCTCAAGCATATCACCCTCGGTCACCAACCCCGGCAGCGCCGGGCAGGTGACCACATACCCGCCCTCCTCGGCCGCCTCGAAGAGGACGAGTTAGCGATACTGTCGGCTTGCCACGAGCCGGTCTCCACTGTCGCAAAGGACAGCCAGTATAATGGTGCCTCGGGTTCGAATCTTTGCCCTGTCATTCCGGGGCCGCCCGCCGGGCGGAACCCGGAATCTAGGAACACGGACCTCGAAAGTATTTGAAAAGCCGATGTTCATAGATTCCGGGTTCGCCGCTGCGCAGCGCCCCGGAATGACAGAGGTGTTATCCGATTTCAAACTGAGACATTACCGCCAATATAGGCGCGTTGCGCCGGTTGTTGAAACGCGGAATGCTGCGAAGCGGGGCGGCGGGGGCGCGATGCTGACCAGACAATTTCTGTTCGGGATCAATCTCCTGACGCTGGCGGGGTTTCTCGTGATGGGCGTCGGCCTGACGCTGACGCGGCAGGGCGTAATCCGCGCTCCGCTGGCCTTCGCGCTGATGACGCTCGGAACCGCTTTGGTGGTTGTCGGTCTTTATCTGGCGCCGCCCGCGACGTGAGGCGTTGGATTGCATGCGGCGGCGGCAGGATGCTCGCGAGAAGCGGATGTATGCGGCGGAAACCGAGCCTCCCCGCATGCGGCGGGGATCGATTGCGGCAGATCAACGCGAACCGGCCCGGATTGCCTTCTGCTCTCGCTCTCGCGCGCAGAATAATGGAGAGCGGCATATGCATCCGATCACCGACAAGGCGGAAGTCGCGATCGACTTTCCGGACAAATTCTATATGGGCGGGTTCGGCCGCGACTGCGCGTTCGAGGCCCGCGCCGAGAATGACGGGGTTCTGCTTCGCCTTGTGCGCTCGTCGGGAGAAAAGCGCGCCGTCGAAATCCACCTGCATCATTATCTGCTCGCCGGCGTTCTTAACGATTTCGCGCAATCGCTCGCCGGACGGGAGCCCGTCGACGAGCCGCACCGCCAGGCGCTGCTGAATGCGGCCCGAAATCTCGCCGCCGCGCTCGAGCGAACCTCGAAGCCATAGGCCGAACCGGCCAATACCGGGGACCCGTCCGGGCGTACCGCCTCGATTGTGACCGCATCGGCGATGCCGTAAGCTGGCCTCAACCATTGCCATTCCGACTAGAGGAGCCGCCCGATGAAGGTCACCAACGCGATCGCCCAGGTCCTGAAGAAGGAAGGGGTCGAGTGGCTGATCGGCTATCCGGTCAACCCGATCATCGAGGGCGCGGCCGAGGCCGATATCCGCACGATCATGGTGCGCCAGGAGCGCATCGGGCTGCATATGTGCGACGCCGTCGCCAAGGTGAGTTCGGGCGACAAGATCGGCGTCTTTGTCATGCAGCACGGTCCCGGCACCGAGAACGCGTTTGGCGGCGTCGCGCAATCCTACGGTGATTCCTGTCCGGTGGTTGTGCTGCCGGCCGGGTACGCGCGCAACATCAACCAGGTGCATCCGAACTTCAACGCGGCGCTCAACTTCCGCAACGTCGTGAAAACATCGGAGCAGGTCACGGTGGCCGACGCGACGGTCGAGGCGCTGCGTCGTGCGTTCACGGTCGTCAAGAATGGCCGTCCCGGCCCGGTGCTCGTCGAGTTCCCGACCGACATATTGCGCGAGGACATCCCCGACGCGCTGGTCGGCGAGTACACAAAGACGCCGCGCCTCAGGAGCGGCCCGGACCCGCAATCGGTGTCAAAGATCGCCGAGGCGCTGGTCGCCGCAAACCGGCCGGTCATCGTCGCCGGCCAGGGCGTGCATTACGCAAAGGCATGGCCGCAACTCAAGGCATTGGCCGAACTGCTCGAAGCGCCGGTCATGACGACCTTGCCGGGCAAGAGCGCGTTCCCGGAAAACCATCCGCTGTCATTGGGCTCCGGTGGGATCGGCATCGGCGCGCATCTCTGGCACATGCTGCAAAACGCCGATTTCATCTTCGGCATCGGGTGCAGTTTTACGCGCTCCAGCTTCGCGACCCCGATGCCGGCGGGGAAAAAGATCGCGCACGCGACGATCGACCCCTACGCGATCAACAAGGACGTGCCGGTCGAACTGGCTGCGGTCGGCGATGCCGGGCTGACCCTCGACGCGGTGCTCGAAGAGGTGCGCGACCGGCTGAAGGGAAAGACGCGCGACCGCCTCGCCTCCGTGACGCGCGAGATCGCCGGCGTTCGCGAGGAATGGCTCGGCAAATGGAAGCACCGGCTGACCTCGGATTCGGCGCCGATCTCGCCCTATCGCGTGGTCTGGGACCTGCTGCACACGGTCGATGTCAAGAACACGATCATCACCCACGACGCCGGCAGCCCGCGCGACCAGATCTCGCCGTTCTGGGTCAGCGAGACGCCGCTCTCCTATCTCGGCTGGGGCAAGACCACCCAACTCGGCTACGGTCTCGGCATCGCGATGGGCGCCAAGCTCGCCTGCCCCGACAAGCTCTGCATCAATTTCTGGGGCGACGCGGCGATCGGCTTTACCGGGATGGATTTCGAGACCGCGGTGCGCGAGCGCCTGCCGATCCTGTCGATCCTGTCCAACAATTTCTCGATGGCGATCGAATTGAAGGTGATGCCGGTCTCGACCGAGAAATACCGTTCGACCGACATCAGCGGCAATTACGCCGATTTCGCCAAGGCGCTGGGCGGCTACGGCGAGCGGATCACCGAACCAGGCCAGATCAAGGACGCGATCCGCCGCGGCATCAAGGCGACCCAGGAGGGCCAGCCGGCGCTGTTGGAGTTCATCACCGAAAAAGCGACGGACGTGTCGCGCTATCCCTGACCGCCGGTTCGATGGCGGGCGAACCGCCGCATCCGGCGGAGGCGGGCAGCGTCATTCGGGTCTTCAGCGCGAACGGCGTCAAGGCGGTCATGGGCGATCTGGCGCCGCGCTTTGCGGAAAGGGCCGGAATCCGCCTCGCCGTGCAGTTCGGCGAAGCCGGCGAGGTGCGGCAGCGGGTCGTCTCCGGCGAGCCGTTCGATCTGGCGCTGCTCCCGGCGGCGACGCTGGTCGATCTGGCCGGGCTCGGCAGGATCGATGGCGGCGCGATCGTCGAGGTCGCCCGCACCGCGGTCGGCATGGCGGTGCGGACCGGCGCCGCGATGCCCGATGTAAGCTCGGCCGAGGCGTTCCGCCGCTGGCTTCTCGGCGTGTCGTCGATCGTCATCACCGACCCCGACAGCGGCGGGGTCAGCGGCGTGCATTTCGCGGACGTGCTGCACCGTCTCGGGATTGCCGACGCGCTTGCGCCGAAGTTCCGGCTGACCCGCGGTGCGCTCAACGCCGCGTTCGTGGCAGCGGGCGAGGCCGAGCTGGCGGTGCAGCTCGCGCACGAGATACGCGCCGTCGCCGGGGTCGATTTCGTGCCGATGCCGAGCGATTTTACCCGAACCATCACGTTCTCGGCCGGGCTTTCGGCCGCCGCTGGCAGCGCCGCGAACGAGCTGCTCGGCTTCCTGTCGGGACCCGAAGCCGCGTCGATCATCGCCGCCCGCTTCATGCAACCCGCCGTCGGCACATAAGGCCGGCCGCTTCGAGAGGAGTTATCGATGCCGTTGCCGCAAGACATCCGTCCGGTGTTTCAGGACATCCAGGACACGCTGGTGCGCTCGGATGCGCCGTGGATCGAGCGGTCGCCGCTCGACAAGCTCAAGGTGCTGTGGGTCGGGCGCGAAACCGGCACCTGGGCCTCGCTGCACCACTGGAAAAAGGGCTATGTCGCGCCGCGCCACAAGCACCTCGCCGGCGCCCACGCCTATGTCCTCTCGGGCAAGCTGCAGGTGCGCGACGGCGTCCTGAACGCCGGCGATTACGTCTACGAGCCGTCGGGCGTCTTGCACGACGAAACCACCGCGCTCGAAGACACGACCTATCTGTTCATTTGCAACGGCGCGGTGCTGTTCTTCGACGAGAACGGGTTCACCCGCTACACGAACTGGGAGGTCATGGAAAAGCTGCGGGCGCAGTCGGAAGCCGAGAGGACGCCGCGCGCCGCAGCCGCCGAATAGAGGCGGCCCGCGCGTAAGAGCGCCCCACAGAACCCGATTGTCAGTTTTGTAGCAACCATTAACTGGCGGCTGATCTAACAAGCCAGGGTGTGCCGCGGGCGACGACGGTATTGGCATAGATGAGCAGTTTTCTGGCGCAGGCGACGAGGGCGACTTTGTGCGGCTTGCCGCG
>JBFXDF010000168.1:0-8603 GCA_050181375.1 Alphaproteobacteria bacterium | reverse complement strand
TGGCCGACGGATGTCTGCGTGCCGATCTCGCGGCTGGCGGAATGCATCGGCGAAACAAAACGCGACCTCGCGCAATCGGCGATACCGTCGGCGCTCGCCGGCCATGTCGGCGACGGCAATTTCCATCTTATCTTCATGATAAATCCGCAGTCATCGGAGGAAATCGCGGAAGCAAAACGGCTCAACGACCGGATGGTGGACCGTGCGCTCGCAATGGATGGAACATGCACCGGCGAACACGGGATCGGATATGGCAAGATCGACTTCCTGATCTCCGAACACGGAGAGGCGGTTTCTGTCATGCGCAGCATCAAGCAGGCGCTTGACCCCAAAAATATTCTAAATCCTGGCAAGGTAATTCGGATGCTGCCCGATCAGCTTGCGCCGGGAAAATAGAGCGCCAAGAGTGGCGGCCGGAATCGATAAAATGCTTTGCATTGTTAACTTTTGCTGGTAATATACTACGCGCCGGCCGATATGTTTTGGACGCTCCTGTCAGATCATCGCCAGACGCCGGCCGATGACACCCGTTCCGTCACGTTTCACGCGATTGGAGCCTTCGGGCGGCAACGGCATTGAAACGCCGTGTGCCGCGGGCCGATCACTGCAAGGAAAGCCAGGGTAGACCCAAGGTCCTTAGGTATGGAAAAGTCGAATAAAAGAGGGAAAATTCCGCAATCGGACTGGCCGCTGATCATGACCCGATACGAGGCGGGGGAGACGCTTGCCAGTATCGCGCGGACTTATGACTGCTCGCCGCCGGCAATCAGCTACGTCGTCAGCAAGGTCCGAGCCCGCCGACAGGGCCGGGACAGGCTGGACGCGAGCCTCGGCGAGCGCGAACCGCAATTGGTAAAGGCAATCGCGAACGAGCCGCTGGCAGCCGCGCGCGGCAGGCGTGCGCTCCCCGAAGAGCCGGGCGCGCGGACCGGGGCGGATCACGGCGCGCCGCTTGCCGTCACGAGGACCGGTAGCGATGACGCGTCGGTCGCGCGAGCGCTCGCCAATGGGCGCGACGCTCGGACCAGTCGCGAGACCGGCGGGTTCGTTCGCTACGGTTTTGCCGAGCGCGCTCCGCAACCGCCGCGGGCGCCAGCGCCATCCGATTCCGGGAACGGCAAAACGATACCGGTCGGCGCCGTGCCCGGGGAACCCGATAAACGGACCGCGCCGTCTTGGCCGCCGCGAAACGAGGCGGATCCGCGGCACAGGCCGCATCTTTCGGTCGGAAACAACGCGGTATCGCAAAACAGCTCTTCCGATTTTTTAATGCGGTCGACGGAGCGGCCGGCGCTGGATCGGCCCGCCGCAACGGACAGCCAAATCGGGGCGCCGACGGTCCGTGCCCCCTACCCAACGGCAAGCCGCCCCGAAACGGCCGGTTTTTCCGAAGCCGGATCGGCGCCCGAACGCCTGCTGCGGCAGGAGGGGGACGAAACGAGACTGGGCGCCGCACCTCGCAAGGAAGCCCCCGGATCGTTTATCGATCAGGTGCTGCGCACCCGCGTCGAGACCGATATCGCGTCATTTCTCGGCGCGTTCGACGCCGCCATGGCGGAGGATACGCAGGAGAACCGATTGGCGCTGCGCGACGCCACCGACCGGCTGCTGCGGGCTGGGGCGCGCACCCGCATCGAACTCGAACGCCTGGAAGCGCGGGTACCGTTGACCGCGCCAAACCACGCCGGCGGCCAAGGCAATTGGCGCCATCGCTGACCCCGCCGCGGCCGAATCTAAAAAAGGGCGCCGTTGCGGGCGCCCTTTTTATCGCCGCGCCCGTCCGGGCGAGTGCCTACCCGGCATCCTTGCCGAGCGTCACGCCGACATAGCGGGACGTGCCGTTTCGGTTCAGCAGCAGCAGCGCGTTCTTCTGCGGCGATTTCGCGATCGTTCGCAGCTTCTGCGCCGCGTCGTCCGGGTCGCTGACCGGCTCCTGATTGATCGACACCAGGACATCGCCGCGCGTCACGCCAAACGATTCGGCGGGGCTGTTGCGTTCAATCCCGGTGATCACCACGCCCTGTACATCGCGTCCGATGCGCATCTGGCGGCGCAGATCGGGGGTCAGCGCGCCGAACCGCATCCCGAGCGCGTCGGCGCCTTGCTCCTCGCCGGGTTCGCTGCCGCGAGCCGAGGCGGTTTGCAGGTTCTCCGGCATCTCGCCAAGCGTGACGTTCAGCTCCTTGCGCTGTCCGTTGCGCCACACCGTCATCGACGCGCCCGCTTCCGGCTCCGCGTTTGCGACGAGCCGCGGCAGATCGCGCATCTGCTTCAGATCGGAGCTGTTGAATGACAGGATCACGTCGCCCTGCTTCACGCCGGCGCGGGAAGCCGGGCTGTTCGGGGTGACGGCGGCGACCAGAGCGCCGCCCTCGTCGCCGAGGCCGAGGCTGGCGGCGATGGCCGGCGTGACCTCCTGGATCTGCACGCCGAGCCAGCCGCGGCTGACCTTGCCATGGCGCTCGACCTGCTCGACGACGTGCTTCGCGACGTTCGAGGGCACCGCGAAGCCGATGCCGACGCTGCCGCCGTTCGGCGAGTAGATCGCGGTGTTGATGCCGATCACCTCGCCGTTCGCGTTGAAGGTCGGCCCGCCGGAATTGCCGCGGTTGATCGGTGCGTCGATCTGCAGGTAATCGTCGAACTGGCCGGAATGGATGTCGCGGCCGCGCGCCGAGATGATCCCGGTCGTGACGCTGCCGCCAAGCCCGAACGGGTTGCCGACGGCGATGACCCAGTCGCCGACCTGCGCGGCGCTGCTGTCGCCGAACTTGACATAGGGCAGCGGCTTGTCGGCATTGATCTTCAAGACGGCGATGTCGGTGCGCCGGTCGCGGCCGAGCACGCGCGCCGGATACCGGCTGTTGTCCTGCAGCACGACCTCGACCTTCGAGGACTTGGCGACGACGTGGTTGTTGGTCACGACGATCCCCGACGGGTCGATAATGAAACCGGAGCCGAGCGCGATGCGCTTTCCGCCGCCGGGCCCCTCGGAGAACGGACCCGGTGTTCCGGAACCGTCGTCGCCGTCGTTATGGTCGAAAAAGCGGCGCATGAAGTCCTCGAACGGCGAGCCGCGAAACTGGTCGGGACTCCCGCGAAACTGCCGCCAACCGTGGTCCGACCCGTCATAACCCATCATCTCCGGGCCGGACTGCTCGGTGACCGAGATGTTGACGACCGCCGGCAGCACCCGCTTGACCAGCGGCGCGAAGCTCTGCTGCGGCAGCGTCGGCGCGCCGTGGGAGAGCGGCGGGGCGGCGTTCGAGGGGGTGTCCGCCGCGGGGCTCTGGGCCCACACCAGCGGCGACAGCGCGAGCGTGGCGCCGAGACCGAACCCGACAGCGGCGGAGCGCGCCTTGCCGACCCAGGGCTGGTGGCCGGAGCCGGCCGGATGTTCCGTCATGGGAGCATTCTCCTGATGCACGAGTAACCCGCAGCAACATGGCAGGACAACCTGACAGCGTGCTTTCAGCGGGATTAATTCGCCGTAATGCGGATACCGATGCGGGCTGGTCCGGCGCGCCGGATCGGCTTAGGCTTGTAGGCCGAACGTCGAGTGATCGGAGGGGAGAACCATGAGCCGTTATCGCGAGATCGCCACCGCCGAGATGGATCCGGCGCAAAAGCGCGTCCACGACCAGATCGTCGCCGGCAAGCGCGGCCGGTTCGGCGGCCCGTTCCAGCTGCTGATCCGCGCTCCCGGCGTGTGCGAGCACGCGGCGCCGCTCGGCGAGTACCTGCGCTGGGGCACCTCGCTGCCCGACCGCCTGTCCGAACTGGCGATCATCACGACGGCGCGGTTCTGGCGGGCGCAGTACGAATGGTACGCGCACGCGCCGCTGGCCGAGGAGGCGGGTGTGCCGGCCGCCGCGATCGAGGCGATCCGCACCGGCGGCACGCCGCTGTTCGAGGCGGCCGACGAGAGGCTCGTCTACCGCATCTGCCAGGAAATTTTCCGTACGCAGCGGCTGTCCGACCAGAGTTTCGGCGAGGCCACCACCGCGTTCGGCGAGCGCGGCCTCGTCGAGATCGTCAGCATCATCGGCTACTACACGCTGATCGGGAACACGCTCAACGTCTTCCAGGTGCCGCTGCCCGAGGGGGAGAAGCCGCCTTTTCCCGAGTAGCGGAACCGGCATTCGTCGGACCTGTCAAATCCTACTGTTCCAGCGATTTGAGATAGACGATCAGATCGTCGATCTGCTCGGTGTCGAGTTCGTCGAATTGTGGCATCTCCGGATGCCCGGTCTTCAGACCCTCGGCCAGCGCCTCGGTCAGGTTCTCGACCGGATACCGCCGGTGCAGGGTACGGAACGGCGGCGCCTTCGGGTTCGGGCTTTCGTCGGAGCGTCCGATCGCGTGGCAACGCCCGCAATTCTGCTCGGCGAAGGCTTGGCCGCGCTCGATCGCGGGGTCCGGGTCCCCGGCGTGGGCGGCGGTTGCGATGATCGGAGCGGCCAGGCTCAGGACCGTAGCCGCTCGCATCAGCGCCTTGCGCATTCAAGCCGGAGCGAAATGCTTCGGCAGCATCGCGTGGATTCCCTTGTTGCCGTCGACAAGCTGCGTCACGCGCATATCGACCGCGAGGCTCGAAAACATGTACGCGTCCTCGCGCGCCAACCCCATGCGCTCGCCGATCAGGTCGATCATCGCGCGCAGCGCGTCCTTCGCCGCGTCGTCGAGGTCTTCGTTGAACGCCATCGTGATGTAATGGGTCGGCGTCTCGGCGCGCGGCAGCTTGAAATCGAGGTCCTTGCGCACGGTCAGCCGGAACGAACCCGCCAGCGCGGTTTCGAGCGCGGTGATGCAGACCTCGCCGTCGCCCTGCACGCCGTGCCCGTCGCCGACCGAGAACAGCGCCCCCGGCGCCCACACCGGCAGATAAAGAGTCGTGCCGGCGACCAGCTCCTTCAAATCCATGTTGCCGCCGAATTCGCGCGGCTGGATCGAGCTGCATGCGCCGTAGACCGGCCGCGGCGCCACGCCCATCACGCCGAAAAACGGCGCAAGCTCGATCTCGATGCCGATCGGCAGCGTCGCGACGCCGCGCTGGCGATCGATTGTGCTGTGCCAGGTTTTCGATATCGGAAAATCCTCGGGCAGGGTCCCGACCAGCGGCCGGATGCGCGTATAGCCCCAATTCTGCCGCGGCTCGATCGACAGGATGTCGATCTGCAGCACATCGCCCGGCATCGCGCCTTGCACCGCGACCGGCCCGGTCAGGATGTGCGCCCCGAGCCGCGGCGTCATCGCCCCATGGATCGCATGGTGGTCGGCCAGGACTTCATGGGCCGGGTCGGGCGGCAGGATGTCCCGCCCGCCGGACACGCAGTCGAGCGTGACCGTATCGCCCGAGGCGACCGTCGCGACCGGCGGCAGGTTCGCATCGAAAAAACCCCAATGACAATGCTCCGGACGGCACGAAACGGTGTGATGCGTTGACATTCTATCCCTCCCCAAGTTCCAACAACCTGTACCGATACTCTAGACGATCGATCATTTCGACAACACCGGATCGCTTTGATCCTCCAACTCCGGCCGCGATGTCAAATTGTCAACTGACAAGTCTTCAAGCTTCAGACGATAAAGGGTAAGGTGACCATGTTCCACACCCAATTGCTTATCTATAAGCAGCTGCGCGAGCTTCGTGCCGTCCAGCAGCATTATTGGTGCCCTGTGCGGATCGCTCGCATCCTCAACAGCCTGAGAGGTGAATGTGCCCGAGGTGACAAGAAGTCCAGCCTCATGAGCGCTCAGCGAGCCGCGTAAGCCCTGCACGACTGGTCGGCCGACGCTCTGCTGACGCTTTGCCTGAATGCAGGTCTTGATATGCGCAATTCCGCCGGCGACTAAAACTGCTCGGATATCGATTCCCCCATCTCCACTTTGTTTAGTGACTTCGACCTTCTGATAACCTAACTTTATCAATAAGGCCCGAATCAGCCATTCAAAGGCGATGGGATCCATCTGGCTGATATGTTCACGGAGTGCATTCCGCACATCCCGCTCCGCATTCTTTATGGCTGTGTCGAGCGTTTCCTGAGTTGCATGCCGGTTTGGCGGCGAGGAAAAACTGTTTGCAACCGGAGCCGTGCGGCCTTCCAAGACCCTATCCAGCTCGGCGGCGACCTCATCCGGGATGATGAAATTTGTCCCCATGGCTCCTCTGAATGGAGCGAATTTCGATAAAATGGTATTTTCTAAAACCTCGGGACGCGTGATTGGAGGCGCGATCCTTGTGTCGAGCTGAATGTCTACGTAATAACGGCCAAATGGCCCCTCCTTTTCGTATACGGGAGAAATAACATGAGCTGTTGCTACTAGTTGCGCCTCCGGTCCGGTTTGCCAAAGGTATACGCGATCCCCTGGAGAAACGTCTTTCCTCCTCTGGTTCATGGCCCAATCGTCTTTTCCCGTGCTACCTTTGAATACGTCGGCGGGACTAAATAGCTTGGGATTGTATTGGAACAGCCAGTTCATCGTTCTTGTACAGTTTTCCGGAGCCGGTTAGATTCGTGCTCGATCGAGAATAGCCTAAGGCTGCGTGATCAGCAGCCATAACCCGGCGCCGCCCGATGCCGCGATGCGGCGGCCGAGGATGCCGGCCCAATAGGCTTCGTCGCCGAATTCGTCGCGCCACGACCACAACCGCCGGGTCAGGTAGTGCAGCGAGTGCTCCTCGGTAAAGCCGATCGCGCCATGCACCTGATGCGCGATCTCGGCCACCGCGCCGGCCGCCTCGCCGGCCCGGATCTTCGCGGCCGGTATCGCGAACGCGGCCGAGGAACGCTGCTCGGCGACGCTGACCGCGGCGCTTTCGACGGCGACCAGCGCCGCCGCCGCCTCCTCGGCGAGCAATGCAAGCTGCTGCTGGATCGCCTGAAATTTGCCGATCGGGCGGCCGAACTGCACCCGATCGTTGGCGTAGGTCGTCGCGAGGTCGAGCGCGGCTTCCATCGCCCCCGCCATCTGCGCCGCCCGCAGCAGCGCGCCGACGCCGCGCACGGTATCGGCCGAAACCGCGTTCGGCAGCGGCGCCGGGCGCACCTCGTCCATCGCGGTCAGCACGTCGCGCGGCTCGCCCGCGAGGCTCGCGCCGGGTTGAAGGCGCAGCCGCTCCCCGCCGGAAACGCGCAGCGAAGACCCGTCTATAACCGCCACGGCTTCGGCGGCGCGGCCCCACGGCACCGGACCGTATCGCGCCCGACCCTCCGCTTCCGCCAGCGCGATCGACAACGGACCGGTCGGCGGCTCGATCCCGCCCAATGCGCAGAGCCAGCGCGCCAGCATCGTTTCCGGCAGCGGGATCGGCGCGGCATGGTGCCCGGCGGCGCGCAGGATCGCGACCGCCTCGACCATGCTGTCCGTGCCGCCGACCAGGACGTCGAGATAGCCGGCCTCGTCCGCCGCCCGCCACAGCGCCGCCGGCCATTCGCCGGTCTCGGCCGCTGCGAGCACAAGCGGCGTCACATGATCGCCGAACAGGCGCAGCGCGCTGTCGTAGAGAATGGTGTCGCGCATCGGGCCTTCCTCAGCGCAGCCCGAGACCGCGGGCGATGATGCCGCGCAGGATTTCGCGCGTACCGCCGCGCAGCGTCCATGACGGCGCGTGCGGCACCGCCTCGGCGAGCGCCGCCTCCAGCCGATCGTCGCCATCCCCGGCAAGGCGCCGCCGGGTCAGCGCGCGCGCCCGTTCCGGGATGCCGCGCTCATAGGCGCCGCCCAAATCCTTCACCAGCGCGGCCTCCAGGTTCGGGGTTTCTCCCGCCTGCAGCATGCCGGCGACCGACAGCGACATCTGCCGCAATGTCCAGAGATTGGCGCCGGCGCGGCCGAGCGCCTCGGCCATCGAGGGATCGGGATCGGGCCCGGCGCGGTCGACCAGACCGACCAGCACCTGATGCGATGACAGAAACCGCTCCGGGCCGCTGCGCTCGAAGGCGAGTTCGCTGGTGACCTGGCGCCAGCCCTCTCCCTCGTTCCCGACCAGCCCTTCGCTGGGCACGAACACGCGATCGAGCACGATTTCGTTGAAATCGTGCTCGCCGGCGAGGTTGCGGATCGGCCGTATCGTGACCCCCGGCGCCGTCAGATCGACGATCAGCTGCGTGAGCCCGGCATGGCGGTTCTTCGGGTCGAGCGGATCGGTGCGCACCAGCGTGATCGCGTAATGCGACTCGTGCGCGTAGCTCGTCCACACCTTCGCGCCGGTCACCTCGTAGCCGCCGCAAACCGGGATCGCCCGGGTGCGGATCGAGGCCAGGTCGGAGCCGGAATCCGGCTCGCTCATGCCGATCGCGAAAAAGATTTCGCCGCGGCAGATGCCGGGCAGAAACGCCTCGCGCTGCGCGTCGCTGCCATAGCGCAGCAAAAGCGGCCCGCTCTGGCGGTCGGCGATCCAGTGGCAGCCGACCGGCGCGCCGGCGGCGAGCAGTTCCTCGGTGACCGTGTAGCGTTCGAGAAAGCTGCGCCCGCCGCCGCCGTAGCGTTTCGGCCAGGTCATGCCGATCCAGCCGCGCTCGCCGAGGCGGCGGCTGAAAGCGGCGGCGCGGTGCGAGCCGAAATCGCTGTTCGGCGTCCAGCGCCCGGCGGCCAGTTCG
>JBFXDF010000167.1:0-8607 GCA_050181375.1 Alphaproteobacteria bacterium | reverse complement strand
CCGCCGACGAGCCGACCCGCCGCGACATCGCCGAGCGTCTGCATCTCGAAACCGCACCGCTGTTCGCCGCCGGCGACGACCGTCCGACCCTGTTCTACCGCGTCGTCGCGAAGCAGAACCCGCGCGAGGCGCTGCTGCGCTTTATCGAGGACGAACACCCCGCCGACGCCGGAATCGTCTATTGCATGACCCGCCGCGCGGTCGAGGAGACGGCCGGATTTCTGACCCGTAACAGTCGCGCCGCGCTGCCCTACCATGCCGGCCTCACGCCCGAGACCCGCGCCCGCAACCAGGAGCGTTTCCTGCGCGAGGAGGGGGTCGTCGTCGTCGCCACCGTCGCGTTCGGCATGGGGATAGACAAGCCGAATGTTCGTTTTGTCGCGCATCTGGACGCGCCGAAAAACCTCGAAGCCTATTACCAGGAGACCGGCCGGGCCGGCCGCGATGGGCTGCCGGCCGATGCCTGGATGGCCTACGGCATCGCCGATGTGATGAACCTGCGCCGCCTGGTCGAGGCGAGCGACATCGACGAACGCCAGCGCCGCATCGAGCGCCAGAAGACCGAGGCGCTGATCGGCTTTTGCGAAACGGTCGGATGCCGCCGTCAGGCCTTGCTCGGCTATTTCGGCGAGCGCGACCGGTCGCCCTGCGGCAATTGCGACAACTGCCGCGATACGCCCGCGAGCTGGGACGGCACCGTCGCCGCGCAAAAGGCGCTGTCCGCCGCCTACCGCACCGGCGAGCGCTTTGGCGCGCATCACCTCGCCGACGTGCTGGTCGGCAACCGGACCGAGCGCGTCGCGCGTTTCGGCCACGACCGGATCAAGACATTCGGCGTCGGCGCCGAGTTCGACGCGCGCGCCTGGCTGTCGGTCATTCGCCAGTTGGTCGCGCAGGGCCACCTGCTGCCCGACCCCGATGGCCACGGCGGCCTGATGCTCGGCCCGAGCGCCCGCGCCGTTCTCCGCGGGGAGACGCCGATCCGCTTTCGTACCGAACCGAAGCGCGAGCGGCGCCGCAAATCGGGCCCCACCGAAAGACCGGCCGCGGCCCTCGACCCGGACGCCGACGCATTATGGACCGCGCTGCGCGCCTGGCGTCTCGATGAAGCCCGCAGTCAGGAAGTCCCGCCCTACGTGATTTTCCACGACGCGACCTTGATCGAGGTCGCCCGCCGCCGCCCGACGAGCCTCGCCACCCTTTCGACAATCCCCGGGATCGGCCGCAGCAAACTCGACCGCTACGGCGCCGCGGTGCTCGGCGTCATCGCCGGAACGCCGCCGGCGGACGGGTGACCGCCCCTCTGCGCCGCGCTCGCTGCGGATCGCGCAGGCTCTTCGCGGCCGCGTAGCGAACCGGCTCGGCCGTGCCCGGCAAGGCTTGGCTGCCCGCGGCCAATCCGCCTTGTCGCCCGGCCGACGGCTGATCCGCCGTGCTCCTGGCCGGCGCGATACCGAGGCCTGTGCGGGTCGCGATTATTGGCCGGCCCCGGAAAAATGCTCCGCGCCGTTTCGGAGCCTCCGCGCGCATAGGGCGTTCTGCAGGCATCCGGTCAAGGAGGGTGCAAATGGCAACGCGCACTGCGGAAGCGGAATGGCAAGGGTCGGTTCAGAACGGCGGCGGCACGATCAAGCTCGGCAGCGGCGCGTTCGAGGGCAGCTATTCGTTTGGCTCGCGGTTTCGCGATGAGCGCGGCACCAATCCGGAAGAATTGATTGCGGCGGCGCATGCCGGCTGCTTTTCGATGGCTCTGGCGTTCGGCCTCGGGCAGGCCGGGTTTACGCCGCGGCGCATCCGCACCAAGGCCGCGGCGCGTATCGAGCGGGTCGGCGACGGATTTCGCATCACCCGGATCGAACTCGACACCGAGGCCGACGTACCGGACATCGACCCGGCGCAATTCCGCGAACAGGCGGAGACGGCCAAGCGCGACTGTCCGGTCTCGCGGGCTCTTGCCGGCACCGAGATCACGCTACAGGCGCATCTCGCCACCGCTTGATCCCGTCCACCGCACCTCCCCGCGAGGACACTCCCCAAGGAGGAAAATCATGGCCGAGATCTATGATCTTGTCGTCGTCGGCACCGGCGCTGCGGCGACCACGATCGCGGAGAAATGCCGCAAGGCGGGTTGGCGCGTCGCGATCATCGATCGCCGACCTTACGGCGGCACCTGCATGCTGCGCGGCTGCGACGCGAAAAAGCTGCTGTGGAGCGTCGCCGCGACGGTGGATCAGGCGCGCCGCTTCGTGGGGGACGGGTTCGCCGGCACGGACGCGGCGCTGTCCTGGCCGGAGCTGATCCGGTTTAAGCGCTCCTTTTTGAAGGGTGCGCCGGAAGCGGTCGAGGGACGGCTGGATCGGGCGGGAATCGATACGCTGCACGGCCGTGCGCATTTTGTCGACGAACACAAGATCGCGGTGGACGGCCATACGATCGAAGGACGCCGCATCGCGATCGCCTCGGGTTCGCGGCCGGCGCCGCTGGCCATCCCGGATGCCGAGCGCCTGTTGACCAGCGACGATTTTCTCGAACTCGACGAGCTGCCGCCGAGCCTCGTTTTTGTCGGCGGCGGCTATATCTCGTTCGAATTCGCCCATATTGCGGCGCGTGGCGGCGCCAAGGTGACGGTCCTGCATGGTGACGACCGGCCGCTGGCGCAATTCGACCGGGATCTCGTCGCGCGGCTTGTCGATAAATCGCGCCGCGTCGGGATCGATATCCGGTTGGACAGTCCGGCCGAGGGGGTCGAGGCCTGCAATGGCGGGGTCAGGGTATGGGCCAGGAGCCAGGGCGCCAATCATCCGGTCGAGGCGGCCGCGGCGGTGCACGGCGCCGGACGCGTGCCCGACATCGACGATCTCGACCTCGCCGCCGGCGGTGTGGCGCGCGACGGACACCGTTTGCGCCTCAACGCATGCCTGCAGAGCATTTCGAACCCCGCCGTCTATGCCGCCGGCGACGCGGCGGCGGCGGGGCCGATGCTGACCCCGGTAGCGGCACTCGAGGCCGACATCGTAGCCGATAATCTGCTGGACGCCGGCCGGCAACGGCAGCCCGACTACAAGGGCATTCCGAGCGTCGTCTTCACAATCCCGCCGCTGGCCGCCGTCGGGATGACCGAGGAGGAAGCGCGGTCGGAGAACCGACGGTTCCGCGTCGCTCAGGCAGAGACCAGCGGCTGGTATTCGGCGCGCCACCTCAACGAGGACACCGCCGCGTTCAAGGTTCTGATCGAGGACGAAACCGACCGCATCCTCGGCGCTCACCTGCTCGGCCCGAACGCCGAGGAGGCGATCAACCTGTTCGCGCTGGCGATGCGCCTCCATCTCAGCGCCGATCAGCTTCGCCGCGTGGTCCCGGCCTATCCGTCCGCCGGCTCCGACATCGGCTATATGCTGGGGTAGGAAAAGCCCGCGCCGCGTGCCTCGTTCCGCTTGCCGCGACATGATACCCGGATCAACCGATCTCGTCTGTTGAAAAGGGCGCGGGCCGGAACGTCCGGTTTTTACTCACGTTTGCTTTGACGGAGGTTGGCGCAAGTCAACAAACGTGAGGTTCGACCATGAAAAAGATTTTCTTCGGGGCGGCGCTGATTGCGCTCTCCTCCGCTTTCGCCATCCCGTCTCAGGCGCAGAATGCCGCTCCGGCGCCGGCTACCGGGACGAGCCAGCCGCAGGCGACGGCGCAACGGGCACCCGATGCGGCTGAACTGGTCCGCGACGCCGCCAAAGCGGTGCAGGACTTCCGGAAGGATTCCGAATTCAACAAATTGGCCGCACAGGCCAAAGGCATATTCATTATTCCCACGATGGTGAAAGGTTCGCTGATCGTCGGCGGCAAGGCGGGACAGGGGGTGCTGCTGGCGCATAATAACGGCGCGTGGAGCGATCCTGCGTTCTTTACGCTCGGCTCGATCTCGATCGGGCCACAGGCCGGCGGATCGGCGGGGCAAATGGCGTTCCTGCTGATGACCGACAAGGCGGTGCATGCCTTTACGCAAAGCAACAATTTCTCGCTGAACGGCAATGCCGACCTGACGATCGTCAACTGGTCGGGACACGCGCAGGGCTCGGTCGGCAAAGGCGACATTATCGTATGGAGCGACCTGGCCGGGCTGCACGGCGGGTTCAACATCAGCGGCACCGACATCGTCCGCAATGACGACGAAATGCGGAACTTCTACGGTCGCGAGGTCAGCACCGAGCAGGTTATCCAGGGCCAGGTCCGCAACCCGGCGGCCGATGCCTTGCGCCGCGAGCTGCCGGCGTAACGAAACCGTAGCCGACCGACGAGCTCACCCCCGACACGGGTTAGCGGCGCCCGTCGCGCCGCTGCTCCCCCGTGCCGCAACCGATCGAAGACGCCGATGACCGGGGCTCGCCCGCCTTTCATTCCCTATCCGCCGATCGAGCGCCTCGGAGTGATCGGCGACCGGCGCACCGCCGCGATGGTGGCCGCCGACGGTACGATCTGCTGGTGGTGCCTGCCGGATTACGACGGCTCCGCCGTATTCGGCGCCTTGCTCGACGCCGAGCGCGGCGGCTATTTCCGGCTCGGACCGGCCGCCGCGGTGTTCGGCGAACAATGCTACATGCCCGACACCGCCGTGCTGACGACGCGGTGGGAGGTGCCCGAGGGCGTTCTGGAACTGACTGACGCGATGCTTTGGCCGGAAACCGACCGGCCGCCTCCGTATCGAGATCGCCGGGTCATCCTCCGCCGGCTGCGCGGCATACGCGGACGTGTCCGATGCATCCGGTCGATCAACGCCCGCCCCGATTTCGCGCCGCCCGCGGCCGCCGCGCCGGACGGCGTTGCGCTCGAACCCAACGGCTCCGTGCTGTCGATCTGGTCGAACCGTCCCGCTCCCGCGGTCTCCTCCGAAGAGTTCGACCTCGCCGCCGGCGATGAAATCTGGGTCGTGCTCGGTCTTTGCGAAGACCCCGCTTGTTGGAGCGTCGGGCGAGCGCGCGACGCGCTGGAAGCGACCGTCGCGTATTGGACGGACTGGTGCCGGCGCTTGAAATTCAACGGCGCGAGGGCCGATTGGATCAAGCAATCGGCGCTGCTCGTGCATTTGCTGTCATCCGCCCCGACCGGCGCTCCGATCGCGGCGCCCACCGTGTCGCTGCCGGAGCGGATCGGCGGCGGGCGCAACTTCGATTATCGCTACGCGTGGATACGCGATGCCTCGCTGGCCCTGTCGCTGTTGGCCGAACTCGGGTTCACCGGCGACGAGGAGCGCTATCTCGATTGGCTGGCGCGGCTGCCCACCGGCAAGGCGATGCCGTTGCAGACCGTATATCGGGTCGACGGCGCCACCGAGGCGCCGCTGCGACCGCGTGACGACCTCAACGGCTATCGCCAATCGCGCCCAGTACAGTTCGGCAACCCCGCCTTTCACATGCCGGAGATCGGCTCGTTCGGGTTTCTCGCGGATTGCGTGTGGGCCTATGTCGAGCGCGGCGGCACATGGAAGGAGGAGTACTGGCGGCTGATGCGGCGGATCGCCGATTTTGTCGCGGGGAATTGGCGCGAACCCGATGCGGGGATCTGGGAGCTGCAGCCGCGCAATTTTGTCGCCAGCCGCGTTCTTTGCTGGGCGGTTCTCGATCGGGCGATAAAGATCGGCGAGCGGGTCGGGCGCGACGATGTCCCGATCGCGCCATGGCGTGCCGAGATGGATGCGATCCGCGCCGAAGTGATGAGCCGCGGCTGGTGCGATGCGATGAATTCGTTCCGGCAGCATTACGACGCCGACACGGTCGACGCCGCGCTGCTGCTGATCCCGCTTCTGGATTTCCTGCCCCCCGACGATCCCAGGGTCCAAGGCACCGTCGCGCGGATCGAGGCCCGGCTGATGATCAACGGTTTCGTTTACCGCTTTTTCGAGAAGGCGTTCCCGGAGCAGGGCGAGCAGCCGCTCGGCGAGGAGGAAGGTGCCTTCGCGATGTGCACCTGCTGGCTCGCGCATTATTACGCGCAACTCGGCGATCGCGACCGCGCCGACGCGATCCTGCGCCGGGTCGAAAACACCGCGCCCGCCGGCCTGCTGGCGGAGGCGATCGATGGCCGCGCCGGCGTGCAACTGGGCAATACGCCGCTGTTGTTCAGCCAGGTCGAATACGCCAAGGCGGCGATGGCGCAGGCCGGCGTCGCTCTCGACCGCGGCCCCGGCCGCCGCTGACCCTGGATGGAGGGAAAGCCCCTAGCCCAGCGGCCCGCCGGCCAGGGCAATTCGCCGCAGAGTACGGGGTGACAGCATACCATTTCGGCAGTACCGCTACACGCCTATGCGGGTATCACCCCATTTCGCAGTTGAGCGCACCAGAATCAGGTTGCGCTACCCTGCATTGATTAGGTGTATTCTTTGCAATAAGCAGTTTGCTTCGTCTGTACGCCAATCTACCCCATCCCCATCGGGTGATCGTATCTGGCGGAGCTGCCTGGGCCGGGTTCACACCGCTTCAGGCGGTCAGCCGGTCGCGAGGAACTCTAATGACGCCCGAATTGCAGGACCGTAAGCCCGCACGCATCCAAAAACGTGACCCCAGAGGGCGCGCGAGTCGCTCGCCAGCCGGATAGGCGTCGGCCATTCCACGCCCGTTTGGCGATTAAGACGATAGGGGTTGCACCATTATCGCGACACTGCTTTCTCCCGGTCGTGCGATACCCGGGCGAACCCGCGATTTGCCGCCGCCGCCGCCGACCCGGCCAGGGCCGCTGGTCTCATTATTGTTATTGAGTGCCGCTTGTATATTTAATACAGGGTGCGCTTCACATGTCGCTTACGTTGGGCACCGTAGTGCATTCCTTCTGACGGATGGCGAACTAGACAAGGCCACGGCGGGGGGTAGCGCCAATCTGAGCCTTGATCTCTTGGCCTTTGCTGCAGGCTCCACCGCGACCACATCGACACAGGGATCGATACGCACTGGTCAAACCGACATAATGGTTGTTGAGACTCCCGCTGCGAGTTCCAGCCTCGCACCCGTGTCGCGCGCGAAACTTCTCGGGGTGGTTCCCGCCGATCTGGTGTTCGCGTCTGGTTCCGCGACCGCGACCGGCGATGTTGCCGCCAGCTGCTCGGCCCAGGCGAGGATCGACGGGCCGGTGGCTTTCTTTACTCAGGCAAGCTCGATGACCCTGACTCCAACTACCGCCGCCTGCGCGTGCGGTGCATTCGCACTTAGTGTGCCGGCTCTTATTCCCAAATAAGCAGATATTGTTTAATCGTTCAAACCCAAAATTACCCGGGTGAGATGGGCCTCGGCACCGGCTTTCTTAAGGCCGCGCAATTTGCAACCCAATACCTAACCCATTGACATGCAGTGGGATTCAGTCACGAGTCCAGTTTTATCTGGGTGTCTTTCCAAAATTATGCAATACAGGCACTCGCGGCGCGCGACGGATGTCGGCAGCACGCGCGAACCACAGCACCCGCCGCCATTTTCACGATTTGCCGACCAGGCCGCGAGTGGCAGCCCATAAAGCTGCCTGTGTCCGGTTATGAACGCCGATTTTCTTGAGAACGCGTTTAACGTAGACCTTTACCGTAGCTTCCGCGATCCCGAGCTCATTGGCGATCACTTTATTAGGTTGGCCGTTTCCAAGCTCTCGTAAAATGTCCAACTCTCGGTCCGACAGGCCGCCCTCCGGTATACCGTCACCATTGTCGGACGCCGATAAGGGGTGCCTATGGCGACGCGCAGCGGTGATCGACGGTATCAGCTCGGCCAGCTCCTCGGGAAAAACCTTGCCGCCGGCCTTCACCAATCTGAGGCTCCCCATCAAGGTTTCCTGAGACGCCGATTCCGACAGGTATCCGCTCGCCCCGGCCGAAAAACACTCGCTCAACAAGTTTACATCCAGTCGCGGAACCAGAAACATTACTCGTGGATTCTCCATTATATTACGGGCTTGTGTCATGATTTCTTTTGGATCTGTCCGATCATCGGACACTCTGACGATCATAATTTCAATTTTATTTATGTCCTCTTCTTGCGCCTCAAGGGCCGTGAGGGCGTCCGCCTCATAAATTTTCCCAAAACCCATGTCTCTCAAGAGGCTTACGAGACCGGCTCTTGCCAGTCGGCTGGCATCGATCACCGCTATCGATTCTTCCACCTCTTGTCTCCCCCCTGGTGTGATCGGTATCAGGTTGCGAACAACAGAAGAACAGCGCGATCGGATCGCTTGGACGCCCTCAGGAAATTTCGGCCTCCTTCTCTGTAGACCATAATATCGGCCGGGGCGCGGGAAAGTTCCACAAATTCCGCTCCGGACTGGCCTAAATAGCTACGTCCTGTTCCGACCGGGGTAACGAAGACTCCGCTGGGAGTATCCGAGCGGCACCCAAACCGTAACCGCGCGATCGGCTTGTCACAATGTCCTGAAGTGGCAGGTCGTAACCATCCTGATCATCGACAGCTTCGCCCGTACCCACCCCGTTGTTAGCCCGCTTGCGTCGATTGCGCAGTGTCTTAACAGGGCTTTTAATATCGGAAGCACGACGGAAACTTTAGCGACAGACCAACCACCGTAAGCACCTTCCCCACGTCATCATAAAATCGCAGTCACAGCAACCCTCGCGGCGCACGTTGCGTC
>JBFXDF010000166.1:0-8618 GCA_050181375.1 Alphaproteobacteria bacterium | reverse complement strand
ACCCCGACAAGAGCAGAAACCCCCAGCCCTTGATTACGCGATGCCGCAAGGCCATCAAGATACGGTATATTCCGGCCACCGACAGCACGGCCAGCAGAAAGATCGTGATGACGATCGAGCCCTGCACCGGCTCGCGCATGATCAGAAGGCCGCCGGCGACGTAGAGCGCGCCGCTCAGCAAGGCGAACAGAAAAGCGCCCCATTGTTTGATCGCAAAGGCGTGCAGGATCTGGAAAACCCCGGCGACAAGCAGCATGGCGCCAATAAAAATCACGCTGACTAGCGTCACGAGAACCGTGTCGGCGAACGCGAACACGCCGGCCAGAACCATGACGGCGCCAAGCGCTACAAACCATCCCCACTTCGCCGAAAGGCGGGCAGGCTCAAAACCGTGGGTCTCTGCGATGTCCGACATCTGGGATTGCCTTTTGCCCGGAGCCGCGCGTCGAGCGCCGGCGTTGAAACCAAAACTCGTCGCCCACCTCGCGGGATTTGTCTAAACCGACACCGCGGTGTCAACCGTTCGTTGAAGAGGTGCTGCCTCCGGGACCCGGCGCCGGCGCATATCGACGGCAAAAACGACACAATTGCGTGCAAGCATTGCATCTATCGATGTGCGTTCGAGGCGGGTGTCGGGATCGGTGCCGTTGCTGTTGTTTTGCTGCAAAATCAGAGAGGGTTGGGACACCTGAGGGCGCGCTGCTGGCGGAAACCCTGGGCTTTCACAGCCCGGCTCAACCCCTGCGCGCGGCGTTTGCTGCTGATTCCCTGCAGATGCAGCAAACTGCTGAACCAAAGGTTGATTCGGCGCTGGCACCACAGCGCCCCGCAAGATGCAGCGGCGGCGCGGAACAGCCCGGTTTTGGGCGCCCGCCGGTCCGATCCCGTGACCTTGCGGCAGCGTCGTCAGCCGAGGTTCCGATCGGCCTCTCCGCCCAGCCAGCAACCGAGGACCGGGTCGGCGCGCCGCATGAAACGCGACCCGGCGCGCCTGGCTTGTCTCTCAATACCCCAGCGCCATGCCGTCCTTGCGCGGCTCGGAGCCGCCGATCAGCACGCCGCGCTCGCGGTCGATCCAGATCGCCTGACAGCCGCCGATCGGCACTTCGAGCATCTCGATCGCGTGACCGCGCCGCGCGAGGTCGGCGCGCACCCTCTCGGGGACGAAATGCTCGGTCTGCAGCACGCCCTGATAGGCAAAGACGCGCGGCCCCTCGGCCGCCTGCTGCGGGTCCATGCCGCGGTCGAGCAGGTAATGCAGAAAGGTGGCGTGCCCGACCGCCTGATATTGCCCGCCCATCACGCCGAACGGCATCACGGCGCGGCCGTCCTTGACCAGCATGCCGGGGATCAGCGTATGAAACGGGCGCTTGCGCGGCGCGATCACGCTCGGGTGGTCGGGGTCGAGGCGAAACCCGCTGCCGCGGTTGTGCAGGATGACGCCGCTCTCCGGCGCCATGATGCCGGTGCCGAACGCCGAGAACAGCGAATTGATAAACGAGACCGCGTTGCCGTCGCGATCGACGACGCACATGTAGATCGTGTCCTTGTGCTGGATCTCGTCCCAGTGCCGCGGCGGCAGCGCGCGGTCGAGCCGGATCTGGCGGCGGGCGCGCTCGGCCCATTCCTCGGCCAGATAGCCCTCGACATCGATCTCGGCGAAATCGGGATCGCAGATCTTCGTGTCGCGGATGTGATACGCCGCCTTCGTCGCCTCGGCGATCAGGTGCAGCCGATCGGCCTCGGTAAACGAATCGCCGCCGAGCGCGTAGCCTTGCAAAATCCTCAGGATCATCAGCGCGGTCAAACCCTGGTTGCCCGGCGGCACCTCGTAGACATCATAGCCGCGATAGGAGGCGTGGATCGGCTCGACCCATTGCGAGCGCTGCGCCGCGAAATCCTCCTCCTCGTGCAGCCCGCCAAGTTCCCGCAGGCGGTTGACGATGTCACGGGCCACGGCGCCTTCATAGAACGCCTCGCGCCCTTCGCGGCCGATCCGGCGCAGGGTGCCGGCCAGCGCCGGGTTGCGCATCGTGTCCCCGGCCCTCGGCGCCCGTCCCCCCGGCAGCATCACCTTCGCGGTGTGCGGATCGCGCAGCTTGTGCTCGTTGCGCGCCCAGTCATGCGCGACCCGCGGCGTCACCACATAACCGTCCTCGGCCGCCTTTGCCGCCGGTTCGAGAAGCTCGGAGAGCGGCTTCGTGCCGTGCTCGCGATTGAGCAGACACCAGGCGTCGATCGCGCCGGGCACCGTGGCGGCGTGCGGCGTCTGGACGCCGATCTCGCGCATCTGGCGCTCGGCGTACCAGTCGATATGCGCCTTCGCGGGCGCCCGCCCGGCGCCGCTCAGCGCGATCGGCGGCGCGCCGTTCTTCGAATAGAGCACAAAGCAATCGCCGCCGATCCCGGTGCTTTCCGGCTCGACGACGCATTGCATCGCCACCGCGGCGATCGCCGCGTCGATCGCGTTGCCGCCGGCGCGCAATATGTCGAGCGCGGTCAAGGTCGCCCGCGGGTGCGAGGTCGCCGCCATGCCATTCGCCGCCATCGCCGCCGATCGGCCCGGTACGTTGAAGTCGCGCATCTCTCCCCCTTTCGCGCCGTCCCGCGATCCTGTTCCCATACAGCGCAATGCTGGCCGGCGGGCTTACCGCTTGTACCTGCCTCTGGCAAGGCTCTAGCCTCCCCCGTTTCTCGATACCAGAGGCTCTGAATGGACGGACCGTTGGATTTTCCGGTCGCGGAGGCGCCCGCGCCGGGCGAGGTCATCCCGATCGCGCCCGGCGTTTTGTGGCTCAGAATGCGCCTGCCGTTTGCGCTCAACCACATCAATCTATGGCTGATCGAGGACGGACCGGGCTGGACCGCAGTTGACACCGGCTTCACGTTGCCGGAGACGCGGGAGGCGTGGCGGCACATTTTCGCAACGCATTTGCGGGGACGGCCGATCCGGCGGGTCGTCGTCACGCATTTCCACCCCGACCATATCGGGATGGCCGCGTGGCTGACCGAGCACTGGCAGGCGCCGCTGTGGATCACCGACAAGGAATGGCTGCACGCGCGCATGAACGTGACGAGCGGCGAGGACGCCGCCCTTCAGCGCCGCGATTTCGGCCGCCGCGCCGGGCTGTCCGACGAGGACAGCGGCATCTTCGCCGAGCGCCAGGGCAATTACCGGCGCGGCGTGCCGTCGGTGCCGGCCGCCTATCATCGCATCGCGGAAGGCAGCGTCATCGCGATCGGCGGCCGCGACTGGCGCGTCCTGATCGGCGAGGGGCACGCGCCGGAGCACGCCTGCCTGTTCTGCGAGGAAACCGGCGTCTTGATCGCCGGCGACCAGATCCTGCCGCGCATTTCTCCGAATATCAGCGTGCAAGCCTACGAACCGGACGGCGATCCTCTCGCCCGCTATCTCGCCTCGCTCAAGAAATTGCGCGGGCAACTGCCGCCCGACATTCTCGTGCTGCCGTCGCACAATCTGCCGTTCCGCGGCGTCCACCAACGCATCCATGAACTGGCGGCGCACCACGACGAGCGCTGCGCCGAGGTGCTGGCCGCCTGCGATCGTCCAATGAGCGCCGCCGACATGGTGCCGGTTCTGTGGCGCCGTCAGCTCGACCGGCATCAGATCGGTTTCGCGCTCGGCGAGGCGCTGGCCCACCTGCACTACCTCGTCGGTCAGGGTGAAATCGAGCGCACCGCGAACGAGCCCGGTGTCCACCGCTTCCTGCGCAAGGCGGCCTGAAGCCCTCAACCAGGCAGCCCCGGTCGCCTCAATGGGCCGCCGCCGATTTGGCCGGCTCCGCCGTAGCGGGGACGGCGTGCGCCGCCTCCCCATGCGGCAGCGGCACGAGCAGCAGATAGCCGTTGATTGTCAGCACCAGCCCGCACACCGCCAGCACGCCGCTGACGCCGAGCAGCCACGGCGAGGCCGCGACGATCGAAACCGAGCCGAGCACGATCGCGATCTGATACAGCGCCTCGGCGTACTCGAAATTCGGCAGGCGCGCGGCGGCGTGGTCGCGGGTGTGCTCCCACTGCTTGGCCCGCGCCATCAGCTCTTTCTTGCCCTCCCCCGGCTTGCCGTCCGCGGTGGCCGGTTCGCTCTCGTAGCGCGCGGCAGTGTCGCGGTAACGCTTGACGAGCTGATCGACCTTGACGCGCTGGTCCGGAGCCAGACTGGCCGCGGCGGCGGCGGTCAATTCGATTTCCTCCGCCGCGGTCTGGAGAAGAACCTGCCGGATATATTTCGACTGGTAGAATGCATAAGTGTCCGAGGCGTGAATGTTCGCATTCAGCATTTCCTTGGTTGCCTCCGCGCCGCCGAGCGCCGATATCGCGAGCAGCATCGCGACCACGCCGACATAGACAGCGGTAAGCCGGCGGAATCGGTCACGGCTCGGTTCGGAGTGCGGGTGCGGTTCGGCGTTTTCATGAATCTGTTCGGCGACTTCATGCGCTTCCACGGGTGCCCCCTCAGGCCGTCAACGGTGCCGGAAACTCGCGAACCATACATCAGAAGCCTCGGAGCGAGCGTCACCGCTGGAATTCGCTCGACCGGGATCGGTGGACGATTTAGCATGGCTGCCTTGCCGAGGGCGCGGAGAGCCGCCTGCCCGGCGACCCCGATCTCGAAGGTGAGCCGGTAATCGACAATGGACCTCCAGCTCATTGCCGATTACGGCGCGTACTTCTACCTCCTCATCTTCGTTTGGACATTCTTTGAGGGCGAGACGATCGTGCTGTTTGCCGCGTTCGCGGCGGCGCAGGGTCTGCTCGACCCGTTGCTGTTGCTGGTCTCGGCCGGGTTCGGCAGCTATCTCGGCGATCAATGCTACTTCTGGCTCGGACGCAAATACGGCGTGCGGCTCCTCGCGCGTTTTCCGGGTTGGCGCCCCGGCGTCGAGAGCGCGCTGTCCTGGCTGGAGCGATACGATGTCTGGTTCATCCTTTCGTTCCGCTTTATTTACGGTGTTCGCAATTTTTCGTCCTTCGCGCTCGGATTGAGCGCGGTCCGCTGGGACCGGTTTCTGCGCCTTAACTTCCTCGCGGCGATGGTCTGGGCCGCCGCATTTGTCGGGATCGGCTATTTCCTCGGGCACGCCTTCAACACCGCCCTGAACGTCGCCAGCTGGCTTGGCTACGCGCTGCTCGGTGTGTTTGTCGCGGTCGCGGTGGGCATCTGCCTGCTGCACCGGCGCCACCGCCGCCGCTATGCCCACCGCGCTCGCGGTGCAAAGCCGGTCGGCACCGAAGCGCTGCCGCTCGACTGAGGCGGTCCGATCTAGCGCCCGCGGACCCGGGACATGACAAGGGTCGGCCACGGGTCGGGCATCTCGCCGACCGGCACCTCGATCAGGCTCGGGCCGCGCCGCTTAAGGGCAGCGGCCAATTCGCGGCGCAGCGCCTCGGGGCTTTGCGCGCGCACGCCGGCAATGCCGTAGCTCTCGGCCATTTTCGGGAAATTCGGATTGAGCAGATCGACCGCAATCAGGCGGTTCCCGTAATCGTTTTTCTGCATCCGGCGGACATTGCCGTAAGCCCCGTCGGCGAACACGATCGCCACCGCGTCGATGCCGTGCAGCGCGGCGGTCGACAGCTCCTGCACATTGTACATGAACCCGCCATCGCCCGAGACCGAGACGACCGGCACATCCGGACGCGCAACCTTGGCGCCAAGCGCCGTTGCGTAGCTGAACCCGAGTGTGCCCTGGTACCCGCTGTGGATATACGTTCGCGGCTTGTACACCGGAAAGGCGAGCCTTCCGACATACCCGACCTGCGTCAGATCCTCGACATAGATCCCGTCATCCGGCAGTTCGGCGCGGATCGCGTCGAGATACTCGCATTGCGGCCCGAGCGTCTCGCGCAGCCGTGCCGCGGTCTTCGTCTTCAACGCGTCGAGTTCGTCCTGGCGCGAGGCGTGTTCCTTACCCTTCAGCTCGAGGGAAAGCGCCGCGAGCGCCTCCTTCGCGTCGGCGACAATACCAATCGCCGGCCGCGCCACCCGCGTGATCTCGACCGGGTCGAGATCGATGCGGATCACCTTGATGTCGCTGTCGAGCCCCCAGCGGGTCTGCGGCTGGTTGAAGCGCGTGCCGACCGCCAGCACGACATCGGTGCCGCGCCACCATTCGTGCCCGGCGAGCAGGTTCTGCGCCAGGTAGTGCCGGTCGCTGACAATCCCCTTGCCCCCGGTATAGGTCACCACTGGGGCCTGCACCTGCTCCGCGACGGCCAGCACCTCCGCGGCGGCGTCGGCACAGCCGCTGCCGACATAAATCATCGGCTGCTTCGCGGCGGCGAGGAGTCTGGCGGCCTCGGCGATCAGCTCCGGGTCGGGCGGCGGCGGAGGCGGCGTGCTCTCGGCATCCGGCAGCGCGACCTCGGCCTCCAGCGCCATGATGTCGAGCGGCATTTCGAGCGCGACCGGGCGCGGCCGACCGTGCCGCATCTGCCGGAACGCCTCGTTGACCAGGAACCCGGTCTCGCTCGGGTGGTTGATCCGCTCGGCCCATTTCGTCAGGCCGCGCAGGATCGCGAGCTGGTCCGGCACCTCGTGCAAGAGGCCGAAGCCGCGCCCGATCAGGTTCGACGGGATCTGCCCCGAGACGCAGAGCACCGGCGCGTTTGTCGCGTAGGCGGTGGCGAGGGCGGCGGTCGTGTTGAGCAGCCCCGGCCCCGGTACGACCGCGAACGCGCCCGGCCGGCCGCTGGCCCGCGCATAACCGAAGGCCATGTACGCGGCCGCCTGTTCGTGCCGCGGATGGATGACCCGGATGGCCTCGCCGGCGTCGTACAGCGCGACGAACAGCGCGTCGTTCTGCACGCCCGGAAGCGCGAACAGCGTATCGACCCCGTGCCGGGTCAGCATCTCCACCAGCGCCCGGCCGCCCGTCATCCGCGTCATCGCCGCCTCCTGCTCTTGCCCTCCGCCGTCCTGCGCCGTCATACCATTCCCGCGACAGCGCGAGGAGGCCGCGCCCGAATTTCGAGGATGACATGGCTTACGAAACCTACCGTGTCGAGGTCACCCGCGACGAGACGCTCCAGACCGGCGGTGTCGGCATCGAGATCACCGCCTATTTCGACCGCGTGCCCGAGACGAACGACTATACGGTCGGAATGCTGACCCGGGCGCCGCGCGGCGTGTGGAACAGCCGGCTTTTGTTCGCCGGCGATTTCGCAACCCTGGGCGAGGCGCTGGCCGCGATCGGCGCGGCCTTTCCGGAAGTCGACCGCATCCGCTGCTACGAATACACGGTCGACAACGAATTTCCGGTCGAGGTGCAACCGCTGGTGCGCACCGGCGACCGATGGCGCCCCGCCGATCGATAATGTACCGGCTAGTTGCCCAGCTCCGAATATGGCGATGGCCCGTAGGCTCCCCGGCCATAACCGCGGGCGATATCGGTGTCGTAGGCTCCGGCACCCCGACCGGCCCCGACCGGACCGCGCCCCACGGTGTAGTCGGCGGCGCGCGGATAGCCTGCCGGATTCCGCCGGCCGACAGGCTGCCGCCATCGCGCCTCGCGCCGTGGCGCGTAAGCGTGGCGGCTGTTGGCGGAATGGGTTCGCGATGGCCTCGCCGTCGCGGCCGGGCTCGGCGCTACCGTCGATGTCGCCTTGCCGGCAGCCTCGGCTGCGGGATATGGCGGAAATTGAACGACCGGCGGCGCGGACGCCGCGGCAGCGGCCGGCGCTTCGACAGGTCCGATCAGACGTTCGACCAATTGTTCTATCGCGTCCGGATCGGCGGTGTTCAATGGTCGCGCGGCTTCCGCGTCTAGGCGGTCCGCCGAAACTGTTGCCGCGACCGGCGGCACTGCGCCCGGCCCGGCCAGGCTCGGCGCAACACCCTCCGCGGGTATCGCCGGGGGACCTTCCGCCCGACCCGGTGCCGCTGCTGCTTCCTCTGCGTGAAGCATGCCCGATCGAACGAGGGGCATCGATGAACTCGTGTCGCGGCCGGCGTGCAGCAATGAAAAGCCGGCAATCGAGGCGGAGGCGATTGCCCCGGTGTAGAGCGCCCAAAACCCGATCGAGGCCGCCATGGTCGGGAGCCTGTGCGACCAGAACCGCTCCCGATCGCCCGAATCATCGGCTGCATGCCGCATCCCGGACGCATATGCGCCGTCAAAGCCGGTAACAGGAGGCTGAGAATCCAACGCGACCTCCGCGGCAGGGTCGGTTCGTTCGCTGTCGCGCTGCGATTGCGGCTGTTCCGTTGCTGTTTCGCCCAGTTCTGGTTGTCCTCGAGCGGGACAGGCGCCGTTCAGAATCTCCCCGACCGAATGACCGGAACTGAGCAATTCATAATACAACTCGATCTCGCGGTCCTTGTCGCAATTCTCCGCTCGCTCATCCGAGCGATGCGACTGCGCCGGCGCTTTCGGTTCGTTTGCCACGAGCAAATCTCCCCTTCGGCAAACGTTAACCCTGTCGCTCGCCGAACCGCAAGCCCGCTGCTTTGAGTGATGTCGTGGCCTTTCATTGCCAGGCGCGACGCCAGTTTTTCCCGGGTCCGGCCGCGGTTTGCTGTTTCTGCAGGAAAGCAGCAGCGAACGCCCGGGCAGACCCCTGGCGCCGCGCGGGTGGCGCGGAGGCGGGCCGAGGCG
>JBFXDF010000165.1:0-8624 GCA_050181375.1 Alphaproteobacteria bacterium | reverse complement strand
GTGTCGTTTCCGGGCGTGTGCATGCACGAGGTGCTGTTCGATGCCCGATATCTGAAGGATACCGGCGTGACGACGCTCGATTTCGCGAAGGCGCTGATCGACGAAGGCTATCACCCGAAGACGATGTATTTCCCCCTCGTCGTGCACGGCGCGCTGTTGGTCGAGCCGACCGAGACCGAGAGCAAGGAGTCGGTCGATCAATTCGTCGCGGTGCTGCGCGGGTTGGCGGAGCGGGCGAAAGCAGGGGATGCGGCCGCGTTCCGCGCCGCGCCGCGCCTGACGCCGCGCCGCCGACTCGACGAAACCGCCGCCGCGCGCAAGCCGGTGCTGCGCTGGCGCCCCGAACCGGAGCACAAGCAGGCGGCGGAGTAAGCACGTGCTTTCGTCACCTCTCCGCCGGTGGAGAGGAATAATAAAGCGCACCCAGGGACGAGGCCGACATGGCGAACGCATTGCGGGATAAGGTCGCTTCCGGCGAGTTGCGACCCTGATGGCGGCGCACCACCCGTTTGGGGGAGCGGGTTCGAATTGTCGGCGGCCATTGGCATCCCCGACGCCAGCCTGCTGTCATTCACCTATAGCCTGATCGGCTCAGATCGCAACGATCTGAGCCGTGAATCAGGCTCTGCATATTTGAATCGAGAGCAAGATTCACGGGTCAAATGCCTCCATCTGACCCGATCTTGCTCTAGCACCGCGACATGGCCCGCGCGATAATCGACCGGGTGCGGATCCCGCTTGTTCCCGGCTAGCGGGCGGGAACGCGATCGGTCGGGATATAACGCAGGGAGGGTCGCATGTCGGCCGCGAACTTTATCGCCGCGCGGGATTTATTGCTGGAGTGCCGGCACGATTACGAGCGGGCGTATCGCGAGTTTCGCTGGCCGGCGCTCGACCGCTTCAACTGGGGCCTCGACTATTTCGACCCGATGGCGCGGGGTAACGAGAGGACCGCGCTGTGGATCGTCGACGAGGGCGGCGGCGAGCAAAAATTGAGCTTTGCGGAGATTTCCGAGCGCTCGAACCGGGTCGCCAATCACCTGCGCGCGCTCGGCGTCGAGCGCGGCGACCGGGTGCTGTTGATGCTTGGCAATGTTGTGCCGCTATGGGAGTCGATGCTGGCGGCGATGAAGCTCGGCGCGGTCGTGATCCCGGCCACGACGCTCTTGACCCGCGACGATCTGATCGACCGGTTCGAGCGGGGCCGCGTCCGCCATGTGATCACCGGCGCCGATAATACAGGAAAATTCACCGACATACCGGGGGCGTATACCCGCATCGCGGTCGGCGGCGGCGCGCCCGGATGGCATCGGTATGAGGACGCCTACGACGCTCCGGCCGAGTTCGCGCCCGACGGCGAGACCCGCGCCACCGACCCGCTGCTGCTGTATTTCACCTCTGGCACGACGGCGCGCCCGAAACTGGTCCTGCACAGCCACCAGAGCTACCCGGTCGGCCATCTCGCGACGATGTATTGGATCGGCGTCGAACCCGGCGACGTCCACCTCAACATCTCGTCACCGGGCTGGGCGAAGCACGCCTATAGTTGCTTTTTCGCGCCGTGGAACGCGGGCGCGACCGTGTTCATCCTGAACCAGACCCGGTTCAATGCGCCGGCGCTGCTCGACGCGCTGGCGGCCTGCCGTGTGACGACATTCTGCGCGCCGCCCACCGTGTGGCGCATGCTGATCCAGGAGGACCTGGCGTCCCGCGACGTGGCGCTGCGCGAGGTCCTGAGCGCCGGCGAGCCGTGCAATCCGGAGGTTATCGAGCAGGTTCGCGCCGCCTGGGGGCTGACAATTCGCGAGGGCTACGGCCAAACCGAGACGACGTTGCAGATCGGGTATTTTCCAGGGCAGACGATCAGGCTCGGCGCGATGGGCCGGCCGGCCCCGGGATACCGGGTGCGGCTCGTCGACGAGAACGGCGAGGAGCAGGACGAGGCGGAAGTATGTCTGTCGCTCGATCCGCCGCCGCTCGGACTGATGCAGGGATATCAGGGTGATGACGGCTCGGTCGTGCCGCTCGTCGGTTCCGCCCACGGCGCGAACATCTATCGCACCGGCGACATCGCGATGCGCGACGCCGACGGGCACTTCGCCTATGTCGGCCGCGCCGACGATGTGTTTAAGGCGTCAGACTACCGGATCAGCCCGTTCGAGCTGGAAAGCGCGTTGATCGAGCATCCGGCCGTGGCCGAGGCGGCTGTCGTCCCCTCGCCGGACCCGGTGCGGCTTGCGGTGCCGAAGGCGTTTGTCGCGCTGACCTCGGGCCATGCGCCGGATCGGGAGACCGCGCTGTCGATCTTCCGCCACCTGCGCGCGCATCTCGCGCCGTTCAAGCGGGTCCGCAGGCTCGAATTCGCCGAACTGCCAAAGACGATCTCCGGCAAGATCCGCCGCGTCGAACTGCGCGCCGCCGAGCGGGACAGCCGCGCCGGCAGCGGCCGCGGCTCCGCCGAATTCTGGGAAGAGGATTTCCCCGAGCTGCGCTGAACCTGGCCGGGAGGGATCGCTAACCGTGCATGATCTCGTGCGGGCGTCGACGAGACCGGGACTTCACCCGGCCGAAATTCATCGCGAAGGCGATGATGCCCGCTTGCACGAGAACCCCGCCGAGCACGGCGACGAGCAGCGGCGCCGCATAGCCGTGGATTACGGTCATGCTTGCCGCGAGAACGCCGGCTCCGACAAATGCGAGCACGATCCATAGATAAAACATGGCGTTGCCTCGCTGAACGGAATCTCCCTAGGCCGGATTATCCGGCATAACGTTTTTTCCATCCAGGCATCGTCACCCCGTTTATCATTTTTTTAAGAACCGCAGCGAATTTCGCCCACCCCGAACTGCCCCGGCGCGGGTCGGGCCGGACTGCGCCTTTTGTAGCCCTGCCCGGCATCAGCGGCGATTGACCGCTGGCGCGGTGGCGGGCATCTACCGGCGATGCTCCGATTTTTCGAACGCCTTCTCGAACCGACCGGGCCTCCGCCCGACGCGCCGCCGCCGGTGCTTGGCGATGACCATGCGCTCGTGCGCTTTTACTGGCATTTCGTGCGGCAGATCCCAGGGCCGATCGCGGCGCTGTTCGTGACCGGGTTCAGCGTCGCCATCGTAGACGCTCTGATCCCGGTCTCGATCGGACGCATCGTCGCGCTGGTGACCTCGACGCCGCCGGACGCAATCTGGCGGGAGGCGGGCGGGCAGCTGATGTTGATGGCGGCGCTGTTCCTGATCATCCGGCCGGCGGCGCATTTCGCCCAGCTGATCGTCGCCAATCTGATGCTCGTGACCGGGCTGACCAATCTTGTGCGTTGGCAGAACCACTGGCATGTCGTTCGGCAGGGCTGGACGTTCTTTCAGAACGATTTCGCCGGCCGCATCGCGGCCCGCGTCATGCAGACGGGGCCGGCGCTGCGCGAAAGCGTCGTGCTATCGGTCGCCGGGATCTGGTACATCCTGGTCTACGGAGCCACCGCCGTGCTGCTGCTCTCGGCGGCCGATTGGCGGCTTGCCGTGCCGATCATCGGATGGTTCGCGGTCTACCTGTGGGTGTTGACGCGATTTCTGCCGCAGATGCGCGAGCGATCGCGCGCGATGTCGGAGATGCGCTCGGTCCTCACCGGGAAGATTGTCGACAGCTACACCAATATCCTGACGGTAAAATTATTCGCCCGCGCCCGCGACGAGGATGCGTTTGTCCGCGACGCGGTTGACGAGCACACCGAGACTTGGCGCCGGCAGCAGCGCATCGGGACATGGTGGGGCCTGTGCCTGCAGGCGATGAACGCGCTGTTGATGGTCGGCACCGGCGCGCTGGCGATCTGGTTATGGGCTTCCGGCAACATCGAAGTTGGCACGGTCGCGACCGCGATCCCGATGGCGTGGCAGATCAACACAATGTCCGGTGTCCTGGCGCAGCAGATCGCGAACATCTTTGACGATGTCGGGCAGGTGCAGGACGGAATGCGCTCGATCGCGGTGGCGCGCCAGATGCCCGACCTGCCGGGCGCGGTCAATCTGGCGCGCGCCGAGGGGGCGATCCGTTTCGACGATGTCAGCTTCGATTATGGTCGGGCGGCGCGGCGCGGCGGCGTTTTGCGCCGGCTCGAACTCGACGTCGCGCCGGGCGAACGGGTTGGGCTGGTCGGCCGCTCCGGTGCCGGCAAATCGACGCTGGTGCATCTGCTGCTCGGGTTTTATCGGCCGGAGAGCGGACGCATCCTGATCGATGGGCGCGACATCGCCGGGCTGACGCAGGAGAGCCTCAGGGCGCAGATCGGCATGGTGACGCAGGACACCTCGCTGCTGCACCGCTCGATCCGCGACAACATACGCTACGGGCGACCGGAGGCGAGCGAGGCCGAGATTATCGACGCGGCGCGGCGGGCGCACGCGCTCGAATTCATCGATGGGCTCGAAGACTGGCACGGCCGCACCGGGCTCGACGCGCATGTCGGCGAGCGCGGCGTCAAACTGTCGGGTGGGCAGCGGCAGCGTATCGCGCTGGCGCGCGTCATCCTGAAGGACGCGCCGATCCTGGTGCTGGACGAGGCCACCTCGGCGCTCGATTCCGAGGTCGAGGCGGCGATCCAGGAGCAGCTCGCGCAGTTGATGGAGGGGCGCACGGTGATCGCGATCGCCCACCGCCTGTCGACGATCTGCCAGATGGACCGGCTCTGCGTGCTCGACCGCGGGCGCATCGTCGAGGAAGGCACGCACGACCGCCTGCTGGCGGCGGGCGGCACCTATGCGATGCTATGGCGCCGGCAATCGGGCGGGTTCCGGGTCGATCGCGTCGGCGACGCGCAAGGCGGCACGGTGCTCGACCCGGTTCGGGTGTAACGGCTGCAGGCAGGAGCCGGCGGTCGGGTCGACCCCGGCCTTGCCGGCGAGGGCGTCAGCGCACCGATGCAACGTGCCGGACTATCCCGGCATAGGGGCTGCCGCCGGCGCCCTGCGTCAGGATCAGATCCGGCTGCTTTGTCGGAACCGCCGGGGCGGGGACCGCCGGTTGCACCGCCGACTTGCCTGACCGCCCGCCAGCCGCGCCGCAATTTCCGGAGCTGTGCCGTTCGATCCGCGGCGGGGTCCCGTCGCCGCGCGAGGTGATCTGGACGCTCTGCATGCACACGCCGTTGCCGGAGACGGTCGAGACATAGGAATAGCTCTCGCCGCCCGCTGGCATGCCGCCAAATGGCATTGCGCCGAAGGCAGTCTCGGCCGGTCCGCCGATGCTCGCCCGATCGGCCATCGCCTCGGCGTAGCGGAACATCGCCGCCGCTCGCCGGTCCATCTCGGCCGCCATCCGGTCGAGCATCGCAAACGGCGACTCATACCCGAACACCGAGGACACCGGCATCCAGCCGCCGATCGCGTCCGGCGCGGGCACAAACGCCACTTGCTGCGGCGCGTCGCCGAAATAGCGGATCTGCGCGACCCCGCCGCCCGGGACCGGGATGGTCATCAGGTGAGAGGTTTGCGCCGACGCGGCGCCGGCGAGACCGATTCCGGCTGCCGCCACACCGGCGAAAAGGGTTTTGCGCAAGCTTGCCATGGCTGTTTCCCCAGATTGCGAAGACAGGCTGCAGCCCTAATCTAGCTTACGATCGGGATAAGTCCAGGGCTGCCAAATGGCGCGAAATCAATGATCTCGTTGACATCGGAGCGAACCGCTACGCGCCTCTACATTGCGGAGCCGCTCGCGCCCGGTACTGTCGTGCCGCTTACCGACGACAACGTTCACCGGCTGCGCAATGTGCTGCGCCTCGCTTCCGGCGCGCCGATCGCGGCCTTCAACGAGCGCGACGGCGAATGGCTCTGCCGTATCGACCAACTTCGGCGCAGTTATGGCGCCATCAAGGCAATCGAGCGACGCCGCGCGCCTGAACCCGACGCCGATATCTGGCTGATTTTCGCGCCGATCAAGCGTGCCCGCCTCGAATGGATTGTCGAAAAGGCGACTGAGCTTGGGGTGGCCGCGATGATCCCGGTAGTGACCGCGCACACGCAGGCGGAGCGCGTCAATCGCGAGCGGCTGCGGGTGATCGCCACCGCCGCTTCCGAGCAGAGCGAGCGGATGTCGCTTCCGGAGATCCGCCCGGAGGCGCCGCTGGTGCGCCTGCTCGACGATTGGCCCAGCGATCGACCCCTGATCCTGTGCGACGAAACCGGCGCCGGCACGCCGATCACCGAAGCCCTCTCGGAGCTTCCGGCCGGCGCCCCCGCCGCGGTGCTGATCGGTCCGGAAGGGGGTTTCGCCGAAACGGAGCTTGACGCTATCGGCAAACTCTCCTTTGTTACGCGGGTCGGGCTCGGCCCACGGATATTGCGCGCGGAGACCGCCGCCCTCGCCGCGTTGGCGGTTTATCAGGCGATCGCCGGAGACTGGCGATCCGCCCGCGGGCGGTGAGCGCCGGCAGTCTGCCGCCATCGGAGGTTTCGGGAGCCGCATGTCTGGGCCGTCTGACCTGCAAGGACCGCCGATTACCGATAAGCGGCAGTTGGTCGAGTATCACGAACGCGGCGGCAAGCCGCCCGCCGCCTGGCGCATCGGCACCGAGCACGAGAAATTCGTTTTCCGGCGTGCCGATTTTAAGCGCGCGCCCTATCAGGGGCCGGACGGCATCGGCGCGTTGCTGCAGGCGATGACCCGCTTTGGCTGGGAGCCTGTCCTCGAAAAGGGCAATGTGATCGCGCTGGCGAACGACGCGCATTGTTCGATCACGCTGGAACCTGGCGGACAGTTTGAATTGAGCGGGGCGCCGCTCGAAACCGTGCACCAGACCTGCGAGGAGGTGCACGAGCATTTGCGCCAGGTGCGCGAGGTTTGCGACGAATTGGGGCTCGGCATGATCGGGCTCGGTTTCGACCCGCTGTCGCGGCGCGACGAGGTCCCGTGGATGCCGAAGGGCCGCTACCGCATCATGCGCGAGTACATGCCGAAAACGGGCCGGCTCGGCCTCGACATGATGCTGCGCACCTGTACGGTGCAGACCAATCTCGATTATCGCGACGAGGCCGACATGGTGCGCAAGTTCCGCGCCAGTCTCGCGTTGCAGCCAGTCGCGGTCGCGCTGTTCGCCAATTCGCCGTTTGTCGAGGGCAAGCCCTCGGGGTATCTGAGCTACCGCAGCCTGGTATGGACCGATACCGACCCCGACCGGTGCGGCACGCTGCCGTTTGTGTTCGAGGCCGGGTTCGGCTACGAGCGCTATGTCGACTACCTGCTCGATGTGCCGATGTACTTCGTCTATCGCGACGGCAATTACATCGACGCCAGCGGCCAGTCGTTCCGCGATTTCATGGCCGGCAAACTGCCGGCATTGCCGGGCGAGGTGCCACTGATCGGCGATTGGGCCGACCATGTCACGACGGCCTTCCCCGAGGTCCGGCTGAAAACCTTTCTCGAAATGCGCGGCGCCGATGGCGGCCCGTGGCGGCGGCTCTGCGCCTTGCCGGCCTTATGGGTCGGGCTGTTGTACGACGATGCCGCGCTCGATGCCGCCTGCGACCTCGTTGCCGACTGGACCGAGGACGAGCGCGAGGCGATGCGGCGCGACGTGCCGCGTCTCGGGCTGGATACACCGCATCGCAGCCGCAAGCTGCGCGACATCGCGCTCGAAATTCTCGAAATCGCGCGCGAGGGTCTGCACCGGCGCGCCCGCCGCAGCCAGGGCGGCGAGGACGAGACGCATTACCTCGACGCGCTGTTCGCGATAGCCGGCGGCGGCCGCACCCCGGCCGAGGAATTGCTCGAGGATTTCCGCACGCGCTGGGGCGGCCGGATCGAACCGATCTTCACCGAGCACGCGTACTGACCGGCGACCGAGAGCGACCGAGCCGGATTTCCGCTCAACGGGATTAGAAAAGCCAGCGCAGCGGCGCGAGACCCAGCAAAAGACGGCCCGACATCTCCCAGGTGCGCAGCGTCGCGACGACGTGCTGGTTCATTGTCATCACATCGCGCAGGCAGCGGTCGAGCGGTCCTTTCTGATAGACTGCGGTACCGCCCGAGGCCTTGAAGACGAGCTGCACCGTATCGACGCAGAGCGCGGTGACGTGGCTGTTGAGCGTCGTAAAGCGGGCGAACTGCACGTCCGACAGCGGCTCGTTGGCGCTCAGCGTCTCCCACATATCGCCCACCACCCAAAACAGGTGAGCACGGGCCGAGGTCAGCAGCGCATCGGCCCGCGCCACCGCCTCCTGCACGAATACGTCGTCGCGCAGCCGCTTCGGGTTTTCAACCCCATCACCGATTGTGTAGCGCCGCGCCGGCTTGCCCGACGTCTCGATCAGCGTATCGAGCGCGTGTCGCGCGATGCCCAGCGCGACCGCCGGGCCTTTCGCGGCGAACATGAACGGAAACGCGTAGAGCGGCCCTGGCCGCTTTACCAGGGCCGTATCCTGAAAGCTGAAGCTGTGCTCGCTCGGGACGAACCGGTCGTGCACGGCGACGTCGTTGCTGCCGGTGCCGCGCAACCCGGTCGTATGCCAAGTGTCCAGAATCTCGCATTCTTCGAGGCGCAGCAGGCATTGCCGCGTTTCGGGTACGCCGGCGGCATCCATCCGCACTGCGCCGTCCTCGACGACTAGACAGCCGAGCCACAGCCATTCGCAATGGTGAC
>JBFXDF010000164.1:0-8646 GCA_050181375.1 Alphaproteobacteria bacterium | reverse complement strand
GCGATCTCGTTGGGGCGCTGCGGAACATGCGCGAGGCGCAATTGCCGGTCTACGAGCGGCTCGGCGATGCGCGCTCGGCGGCGGTGACAAAGGGGAAGATCGCCGACATCTTGGAGATGCGGGGCGATCTCGATGGGGCGCTGCGGATCAGGCGCGAGGAGCAATTGCCGGTCCTCGAGCGGCTCGGCGACGCGCGCTCGGCGGCGCAGACGAAGGGGCAGATCGCGTACATTTTGCAGGTCACGGGCGATCTCGACGGGGCGCTGCGCATCTGGCGCGAGGAGGTATTGCCGGTCTACGAGCGGCTCGGCGATGCGCGCGAATTGCTCGTCGGGCGGGCAAATCTGGCGATCGCGCTGCTGCAACGCACGCACGATGCCGACCGCGCCGAGGCGCGCGACCTGCTGCTTCTGGCGCTGGCGGAGGCGCGACGGATGCAACTGCCGGAGGCGGGGCAGATCAGGGCGATTATCGCGCGGGCCGGGCTTGGGGAGGGGTGAGCCGGGCGGTCCATCCGATATCCCTCTCTGCCCCTGGGGGCGGAGAGGGAGTTCGTGCCGTTCCGGCAAGAGGATGCCAACGTCTTGGACCAGAGGCCTCCGGGCCGGAAATGCCGGCGAGACGGCGGCGGTTCGAGCGAGGCCCCTCACCCCCCCTCTCCACCGGTGGGGGAGAGGGGGGGCCCGTGCGGGTTTCCCAGGCCTTCGCTTCTTTCTCCCGGCGTGGGAGAGAGGGCGTTTCTCGCCCCCACCGGGCCTCTCTCACCCGCTTGGGGGGAGGGGCGATCGCAAGAAACCCCTCGGCCAGGCTCGACCCGGCCGTCCATGTCTTGCGTGCGGCTTTGGACGCGGCGGAAAAACACGTGGGTGGCCGGGTCGCGCCCGGCCACGGGGCTGGTGTGGGCCGGTTTTTGTCGCGTGGTCAGAAATCGGTGCAGCGGCCGTTGACTTCCCAGTCGCCGTAGCGGGTCGGCTCGGGGCCTTTCGGGCCGCCGATTTCCTTGGCGATTTCCGTCGGCACCGGCGGATCGGAGGGACCCCCACCCCGTCCCTCCCCCGCTCGCGGGGGAGGGAGTTTGGACGGACCCGGCGGCTTTCCGCCGGTGTCCTCGGGCGGCGGGAATAGGGGATGCTTGTCCGGCGTCTTGCTCATAATCCCTATATGGCGAGGAGCGGGTTCGGCTAAAACCTCGCCGCGCGACCTGGCGGCGGATCCGCCGGGGTGCGAATTTCGGGGAACGAGAACGGGAGGCGGGTGTTTGCGCGGGACGTTTTTCTTGCGAGAGCGGCGAGCATGAGGGTGTCGGCAGAACCTTACGACAGAACCTTCTCACCGTCCGGCGGCTCTCCGGAGCCGCATTCGGCGGGCGCGACGCGCAACGCCGCGGCCGCCAGCGCGCGGCAGATGGCTCTCGATCTGATCGGCGCGGTGCTGCGCCGCAAGCGGCCGCTCGACGACGCGATCGAGGACCACCCGATGATGGGCGAATTGTCGGTGCGGGATCGCGCCTTCGCCCGGCTGCTCGTCGCGACGGTGCTGCGCCGGCTCGGGCAAATCGACGTGCTGATCGGCCAGTGCCTCAACACGCCCTTGGCGCCGCGCGCCGCGATCATCCACGACGTGCTGCGGCTCGGCATCGCGCAGCTGTTGTTTCTGCGCACGCCACCGCACGCGGCTGTCGCGACCAGCGTCGATCTCGCGCATTCGCGCGGCTTTCTGTCCCATAAGGGCCTCGTCAACGCGGTGCTGCGGCGGCTCAGCGTCGAAGGGCAGGAGCGCGTCGAGACCCAGGACCCGGCCCGGCTCAACACCCCCGAGTGGCTGTGGCGATCATGGGCGGCAGCCTATGGCGAGGAGCGCGCGCGCGCGATCGCCGCGGCGCATCTGAAGGAGGCGCCGCTCGACGTGACGCTGCGCGCCGCCGAGGACGACGAGCTGTGGTGCGAAAAGCTGCAGGCGGTCAGGCTGCCGAACGGCTCGCTGCGGCGGGCGGGGGGCGGCTCGGTGATGGCGCTGCCGGGCTATGCCGAGGGCGCGTGGTGGATCCAGGACGCCGCCGCCGCGCTGCCGGTGCGGCTGTTCGGGCAACTGCAGGGTCTCGATGTCGTCGATTTGTGCGCCGCGCCGGGGGGCAAGACCGCGCAGCTGGCGAGTGCCGGGGCGCGCGTGACGGCGATCGACCGCTCGACCCGCCGCCTCGACCGCCTCGTGTTGAACCTCAACCGGCTGGGCCTGCCGGTATCGGCGATCGCCGGCGACGCGCTGACCTGGCGCCCGGCGCAGCCGGTCGACGCGGTGCTGCTCGACGCGCCGTGCACCGCCACCGGCGCGATCCGGCGCCACCCCGACGTGCCGCACCTGAAGCAGCCCGACGATGTCGCGCGGCTGTCGGTGGTGCAGGACAATCTGCTGCGCGCCGCCGTCGAGATCCTGCGGCCCGGCGGCACGCTGGTTTATTGCACCTGCTCGCTCGAACCGGAGGAAGGGCCGGTGCGGGTGGAGGCGCTGCTGCGATCGGGCGCGGCGGTCGCGCGGCGGCCCGTCGCGCCGGACGAGATCGGCGTTTCCGATTGGATCACCGACAGCGGCGACATGCGCACGCTGCCGTGCCACCTGCCCGAATATGACGGGATCGACGGCTTCTACGCGGCGCGGCTGGTAAAGCTCGAAAACTAGAGACGGCGGGAGACGATTGGGCGGCGCGTGCGAGGGCGGAACCGGCCGCTTTGTCGGGCTCGGCGATGCGTCAGCCGCTTTGAGAAACGGATAAACCGCGAAGCAATCGCGGCGGGCTTTCGCTAGCGCGGCTCGGCGGCGGACGGATGAAACAGCTGTTCGCCATTCACCTGGAATGCGCCGATCGCCTTCTGCCCCGCGGGACCGGCGAGCCATTCCGCCAGCCGCCGCGCCGCGTCGAGCCTGGCGCCGGCATGCGTCTTCGGGTCCAGCTCGATCACGTCGTAGCGGTTGATCAGATGCGGGTCGCCCTCGATGACGACAACGAGCGGCCCCTTGTTCTTGAAGCTGAGCCAGGTGCCGCGGTCGGACAGCGTATAGGCCGGCGTCGCGGCGGCCGCGTTGAGCGCCTGCCCCATGCCGCCGCCGATCTCGCGATACCAGCTTCCGGCGCCGCTTTTGGGATCGAGATCGGCGGCCTTCCATAGCCGCAGCTCGAGCGCGTTGGTGCCGCTGCGGTCGCCGCGCGAGACGAACGGGGCCTTGGCCGCCGCGACCGCCTTGAAGGCCGCGATGGCGTCGCTGCCGCCGTTGATTTTCGCCGGGTCGGCCCGCGGTCCGACGACGATAAAGTCGTTCCAGGCGATCTGCCGCGGTTGCACGCCGTGGCCTTCGCCGACGAATTTCCGCTCGGCCTCGGGGTCGTGGACGAGAACGAGATCGGCGTCGCCGCGCCGCGCCGTATCGAGCGCCTGCCCGGTCCCCAGCGCCAGCACATGCACCTCGATGCCGGTTTCCTTTGTGAACTGCGGCAGGATCGCGGCGAGCAGCCCGGAATTGTCGACCGAGGTGGTCGAGGCCAGCCGGATCGTCTCGGCCGCCGGGGCGGGACCGGGCAGCACCGCCGCCGCGACGGCCAGCCAGACGGCGAGCAGAATTCGCGTCATCGCATTCCCTCTCTATTGCGGGCGTCCGGCCAGCGCGAAGGCGGTGGCGTTGATCAGGATCGTCAGCCCGATCAGCACGAAGCCGAGGCCCAGCGCCAGCGGCAGGTCGCCTTTGCTGGTTTCGAGCACGATCGCCGTCGTCATCGTGCGCGTGTAGCCGGCGATGTTGCCGCCCACCACGATGATCGCGCCGACCTCCGACATCGTGCGGCCGAGACCCGCCAGCACCGCGGTCAGCATGCTGAGCCGTCCCATCGCGAGCAACGCCGCGACCGAGCGCCACTTTGTCGCGCCGAGATCCATCAGCGGCTCGCCGAATTCGTGCCACAGCCCCTCGGCGGCGCGGTGGGTCAGGGCGGTTATGATCGGCAGCGCCAGCACGATCTGCGCCAGGATCATCGCCTCCGGGGTGAACAGCAGCTCGAGAAAGCCGAGCGGTCCCGAGCGCGACAGCGCCAGATAAAGCAAAAGGCCGACGACCGCCGGCGGCAGACCGAGCAGCGCGTTGGCGAGCACGATCAGCGCGCGCCGGCCGGGAAACCGCCAGATCGCCAGCAGCGTCCCGAGCGGCAGGCCGAGCACCGCCGCCGCGGCGGTCGCCGACAGGCTGACCTCCAGCGACAAGGCAATGATTTCCCACAATTCGGGGCTGGCGAAGGCCGCCGAAAGCATCACGAAAACCTCGATGCGGCTGGCGTGGCGTGCCACTACATTCGCACGCCACCCTCGGGACAGGCCAGCCGGCGCATCGGGAATGTCCCCGTGGCCCTCGGCCGGCACCAGGCCGACCCGCCCGGCTTGCGAAAATCGCAGAGCAAGCGGCCCGGTTTGCCCTATACACTCGCGCCGCGGGCCGGCGGGGATCGGCGCATTCGCCGCCGCGGCCGCCGGACCTCAAGCAAAGGAACCTGCGTATTATGAAGACTCTGGTGCGTATCCTATTGAGCGCGGCCGTGGCGCTGCCACCGCTCGCGGCGGGCGGGGCGGCGGTCGCGCAGAAATCCGGAGGCGTGTTGCGGGTCTATCACCGCGACAGCCCGAGCAACATGTCGATCCACGAAAACGGCACGATTTCGGTCGTCGCGCCGATGATGCCGGTGTTCAACAACCTCGTCCTTTTCAATCAGCACGAGAAGCAGAACCGGCTCGACAACATCGTCCCCGATCTCGCCGAGAGCTGGACCTGGAGCGAGGACGGCAAGGACCTGACCTTCAAGCTGCGCCAGGGCGTCAAATGGCACGACGGCAAGCCGTTCACCGCCGCCGACGTCAAATGCACCTGGGACCTGCTGCAGGGCAAGGCCAAGGAGAAACTGCGGCTCAACGCCCGCGAGGCATGGTGGGCCAATCTCGACGAGGTCACCGCCGACAACGACTTCCAGGCGACGTTTCACCTGAAGCGGCCGCAGCCGTCGTTCCTTGCCTATCTCGCCTCCGGCTTCACGCCGGTCTACCCATGCCATGTGTCGGCGGCGCAGATGCGGCAGCATCCGATCGGCACGGGACCGTTCAAATTTGTCGAATTCAGGCCGAACCAGTCGATCAAGGTGACGAAGAACCCGGATTACTGGAAAAAGGGCCTGCCCTATCTCGACGGCATCGAATGGACGATCATCCCCAATCGTTCGACGCAGATGCTCTCCTTTGTCGCCGGCAAGTTCGACATGACCTTCCCCTATGAGGTCACGGTGCCGAACATGAAGGACATCCAGAGCCAGATGCCGGACGCGGTCTGCGAAATGACGCCGACCAATTTCGCGCCGAACTCGCTGATGACGCGCAAGCCGCCCTTCGACAATCCGGAGCTGCGCAAGGCGGTGGCAATGACGATCGACCACCAGGCCTTTGTCGACATCCTCGGCGAGGGCAAGGGCGATATCGGCACCGCCGTGCTGCCGGCGCCGGAAGGCCAGTGGGCGATGCCGAAGGAGATGCGCGAGAAGCTGCCGGGCTACGGTCCCGACATCGCGAAGTCGCGCGAAGCGGCCCGCAAGATCATGCAATCGCTCGGCTACGGACCGGACAAACACCTTGCGTTGAAGATCTCCGCGCGCAACCTGCCGGACTACCGCGACGCCGCCTCGCTGCTGATCGACCAGTTGAAGCATATCTGGATCGACGCCGAGCTCGAACTGGTGGAAACCGCGAGCTGGCTGCCGAAGCTGGTGCGCGGCGATTTCGTGATCGCGCAAAGCGTGGCGGGAGCCGGCATCGACGACCCGGACCAGACCTTCTACGAGAACTACAGCTGTACCTCCAATCGCAACTACACGCATTACTGCGACCAGGAAATCGAGAAACTGATCGATCAGCAATCGATGGAAACCGATCTGGAGAAGCGCAAGAAGCTGGTGTGGGAGATCGACAGCAAGCTGCAGCAGGCGGTGGTGCGGCCGATCGAATTCTACCTGCGCAAGGCGACCTGCTGGCGACCCGAGGTCAAGGGGCTGAACGTCATGGTCAACAGCTCCTATAACGGCTGGCGCATGGAAGACGTCTGGCTCGACAAGTAGGGCGATGCGAGCGGCGCGGCGCCGGATTTCCAACCGGCGCCGCTTCCGCATTCGAGCGCGAGCGCGGCGCGGCGGCGGCGCGCAACGGTTGGCTAATCATAACCGCACGTTGTAACCTGAGACGGAATCGACAACTGGGACGATTTCCCGATGCGGGCTCCGCCGACACCGCCATCCGAGGACCCACCGACCTTGAACGAGGCGCAGTTCGAGGCGTTGCGGCGGGTGCCGGCCGGCGCAGCGGCGCTTAGCGCCGTGGCGGTCGTGCTGCTGCTTGTCGCGTGGCTGCTGATCTATTTTTTGATCTACCTGCCGCGCGGCATGATCGGCTGACGCGATGTCCTCGACCGAACACGATGTGGTCCGCTCGGAACTGCGCTGGGCGGTGGCGGTCAGCGTCTTTGTCGCGATCCTGTTCGCACTGACGCTGTTCGCGGCGTTGGCGCTGCATCGCAACCCGCCCTCCAACGCCGAGCGGATCGACCCGAAAACCCTGCACCTGACCGGCGAATTCACCGAACCGAACCTCGGCACCACGGTCGAACCAAACGGCCAGATCACGACGCGCATCGTCACGACCCAGTTCGCCTTTGTGCCGAATTGCGTCGTCGTGCCGGAAGGCCGGGACGTGACGTTGCGGCTGGCCAGCCCCGATGTGATCCACGGCATCCTCGTCGCCGGGACCAACGTCAATACGATGGTGGTGCCCGGCTATGTCAGCCAGGTGCACACGGTGTTCCGCACGACCGGCGACCTGCTGATGCCCTGTCACGAATTTTGCGGCCTCGGGCACAGCCAGATGCTGGCGCGGGTTCGCGTCGTGCCGGGCGATCAGTTCCGGCCCGACGCACGGGGGAGAGCGAACTGTGGTCCGTAACCGAGACCTCGTCCTGGCGCATCTGTGGCTGGCTTTCGCGGTGTTCGTGCTGGCCGCGCTGCTCGGCGTCTGGCAGATGTGGGTGCGCAGTCCGCTGGCCGCGCCGTTCGCCCAACCCGAGGCGTATTTCACGTCGGTGACCGCGCACGGCACCGGGATGGCCTATGTGCTGAGCACGTTTTTCATCATGGGGTTCGGCTATTTTGTGGCCGAGACGGCGCTGGGCCGCGATCTCCCTTGGGTCCGGGCGGCGTGGGCCGCCTATGTGCTGGGCGTGATCGGCACGATCATGGCCGTCGTCACGGTCATGACGGGCCACGGATGGACCCTCTACACGTTCTACCCGCCGCTGACCGCGAGCGTTTTCTACTATGTCGGTCTGGTGCTCGTGGTGGTCGGGTCGTGGGTCTGGTGCGCGATCATGATCGTCGCGATGGTCCGCTGGAAACGCGACAACCCCGGCTGGCCGGTGCCGCTCGCGATGTTCGCGACCGTCGCGAACGCGATCATGTGGCTGTGGACGACGATCGGCGTCGCGGCGGAATTGCTGATCCAGGTCATCCCGGCGGCGGTCGGCTTGACCGAAACGATCGATGTCGGGCTGGCGCGGACCCTGTTCTCGTGGACCTTGCACGCGATCGTCTATTTCTGGCTGTTTCCGGCCTATATCGCATTTTACACGATGGCGCCGTCCGCGGCCGGAGGCCGCCTCTTCAGCGACACGATGGGACGGCTGAGTTTCGTGCTGTTCCTGCTGTACAGCCTGCCGGTCGGGCTGCACCATTTGTTCATGGACCCCGAGCACTCGACCGGGTTCAAGTTCATCCAGAGCTTTCTGACCTTTCTGGTCACGATCCCGACCTTGCTGACCGTGTTCACGATCGCCGCCTCGTTCGAGATCGCGGGGCGGCTGCGCGGCGGCACCGGGCTGTTCGGCTGGCTGCGCACCTTGCCGTGGGATCGCCCGATGGTGCTGGCGACCGGTCTGGCGTTTTTCATGCTGTGGTTCGGCGGCGGCGGCGGGCTGATCAACATGAGCTACGGCATGAATGCGATGATCCACAACACGTCGTGGGTCACCGCGCATTTCCACCTGATCTTCGGCGGCACCGTCGTCATCATGTATTTCGCGATCGCCTACGAGATCTGGCCGTCGCTGACCGGAAGGCGGCCCGACGCGCTCGCGCTGGCGTGGCAGCGCCGCCAGCTATGGGCGTGGGCGGTCGGCATGCTGGTCATGACCCTGCCCTGGCACTGGCTCGGGTTGAACGGCCAGTGGCGGCGGGTCGCGCATTTCGACTATGCCGACCCGGCGATCGCCTGGTGGGGACCGTGGGTCATCGTCAGCCTGATCGGCGGGGTTCTGCTGGCCGCGAGCGCGTTGCTGTTCGTCTGGAACCTGTGGCGGCTGCACGAGAAGCCGGCCCCGGTCGAAACCGGAGCGGCCCCGTTTGCGTATGCCATGCCGCTCCATCCGGTGGCGCGGGTGCCGGCCTCGCTGAACGGATTTGCGCTGTGGAACGTGCTGGTCCTGGTGCTGATGATTGTTGCCTATGGCTGGCCGATCGCGCAGTTCGCGGTCTATTCGTCGCCGGAAGCCGTGATCCACCGGGTCGGCGGCGCCGGGTAGCGG
>JBFXDF010000163.1:0-8651 GCA_050181375.1 Alphaproteobacteria bacterium | reverse complement strand
CAGGCCGGCGGCGATCAGGCAGGGGGTCGCGAGGTCGGCGGTCGCGATGTCGTTGCCGGCGATCGCGCCGCCCAGCGCCGGCCCGATGATAAAGCCGAGGCCAAACGCCGCGCCGATCATCCCCATTCCCTTGGCGCGTTTTTCGGGCGGGGTCACGTCGGCGATATAGGCCTGCGCGGCCGCGATGTTGCCGGCGCAGGCTCCCGCGAAGCCGCGAGCCGCGAACAGCATCCACAGCTGCGTCGCGAACGCCATCCAGAGATAGGCGAGCGCCGCCGCCGCCATGCTCGCCATCAGCACCGGACGGCGGCCGACCCGGTCGCTGAGCCGGCCCCACAGCGGCGCCGTCAAGAGCGACATCAGCGAGAACGTCGCGAACAGCGCCGTCATTTGAAGCGGCGAGGCCGCGAAGCGCTCGGCGTAAAACGGCAGCAGCGGGATGACCAGTCCAAAGCCGACCAGGTCGACAAAGACGATCAGAAACAGCGTGGACATGCGGGTTGTTGATATCGCGGGCTCGCCCGCGCAAACAAGGGCGATACCGCCGCGCCTCGCGTTCCGTCCGCGCGCGCCGAAGCCTGAACTCCGAAATCGGGAAGACTTGCCCGATCGGCGTCGGTCGGGGGTAGAATGGCACCCGAATAAACCAACCGGTCGGGAGCCGCGATGCAGCTCGGCAAACTTGGCGTCTGGGCGTCGATGGATGTGCTAACGGCGGCGGAAGGCGCCGAATTCGCGCGGCGCGTCGAGGCGTGGGGATACTCGGCGCTATGGCTGCCGGAAAGCCGCGGCCGCAACGTGCTCGTGCATTCCTCCTGGCTGCTCGCCAATACGACGGATCTAATTGTCGCCCCAGGCATTGCCAATATCTATGCGCGCGACGCGATGGCGATGGCGAACGGCCAGCGCGCGCTCGCCGAGCAGTCGGGCGGGCGGTTCCTGCTCGGGATCGGGGTGTCGCATCCGCCGATGGTCGCGGGGCTGCGCGGCCACCATTACGGCGAGCCGGTCGCGACGATGCGGGCCTATTTGAGCGGGATGGCGCTGGCGCCCTATGTCGCGCCGCAGCCGCCCGAAAAGCCGCCGACTATCCTCGCCGCGCTCGGGCCGCGCATGCTGGCCCTCTCGGCCGAACTGGCCGATGGGGCACACCCGTACAATGTCCCGCCCGAGCACACCGAGGAGGCGCGCGGCATCCTCGGCTCCGGCAAGCTGCTTTGTCCCGAGGTCTGGGTGCTGCTCGAAAGCGACGCGGCGAGGGCGCGTTCGGCGGCGCGGCAGGCGCTGGCGCCGTATCTGAAGCTCGACAATTACGTCAACAACTGGCGGCGGCTCGGCTTTGGCGACGAGGATCTGGCGGGCGGCGGCTCCGACCGGTTTGTCGACGCCAATGTCGCCTGGGGCAGCGAAGAGGCGATCCGCAAGCGCATCCAGGAGCATTGGGATGCCGGCGCCGACCATGTCTGCGTCCAGTCGATCCAACCCGACGGCTCGCGCCGGCCCGACGAAAAGCTTCTCGCGCTGCTCGCGCCCAATGGCGCATAGAAGGGGGCGCATCGGGCGCGCATAGCCGTGCATGCGATGGTTTTCTTGAACCGGTCCCACCGGCGCCCGACATTGTGCGTGCCGCGCTCGCGGGCCGGCCGCAAGCCCACGGTCCTCCGCCGAGAACCCGTCGCTCGGCCGGCGGATCGAGCAACAAGAACAAGGGGTCCCTGAGCGATGTATTCGGAAACCACCCGGTCGATCAAGGTCACGGTGCGGCCGTTCTATCTGGAGCAGCATTCCTCGCCCTCCGAAAACCGTTACGTGTGGGCCTATCACGTCCGCATCGAGAACGCCGGGGAGGAGACCGTGCAGCTGCGGCGGCGCCATTGGGAAATCACCGACAGTTTCGGCCGCCGGCAGGAAGTGCGCGGTCCGGGCGTGGTCGGCGAGGAGCCGGTGCTCGCGCCCGGCCAGAGCTTCGAATATACCAGCAGCTGCCCGCTGCCGACGCCGTCCGGGTTCATGGTCGGCGATTACGAAATGGAAACCCGCGACGGCGAGAATTTCCTCGTGCGGGTCCCCGCATTCTCGCTCGACACGCCGCAGGCGGCGACGCGCGTCAATTAAAGCGCCGCGGCTTCGTTAACGACATAGGGACATTAGACCGGGAGCTTTGCCCGGAGCAGGGGAGGGGCGCCGCCGGCGCCGCTTCCTGGACGAAAGGAGATCTGATGGCGACGGCGGTAGATGCTCAAGCGGCCAGGACCTCGGCCGAAGGGGGTAACGTGCAGAAGATTCGCGCGGGGCGGAAGGCGGTGCCCGTGCGCCGCCCGTCGCGCGAAGAGGCGCTCGAGGCGGTGCGGACGCTGATCCGCTGGGCCGGCGACGATCCCGACCGCGAGGGGCTGCTCGCGACGCCGGATCGGGTGGTGCGCTCCTATGGCGAGTTTTTCAGCGGCTACGACGAGGACCCGGTGGCGCTGCTGCAGCGCACCTTCGAGGAAACCGACGGGTACGACGAGATCGTCACGCTGAAGGACATCCGCTTCGAATCGCATTGCGAGCACCACATGGCGCCGATCATCGGCAAGGTGCATATCGCCTATCTGCCGGATAACCGCGTCGTCGGCATCTCAAAGCTGGCGCGGCTTGTCGAGGTCTATGCCAAGCGGCTGCAGATCCAGGAAAAGATGACGGCCCAGATCGCCAACACGCTCGACGAGGTGCTGCGCCCGAAGGGGGTCGCGGTCGTCATCGAGGGGGCGCACCAATGCATGACCACGCGCGGCGTCCACAAGCCGGGGGTCAGCATGGTGACGAGCCGCATGCTCGGCGTCTTTCGCGACGATCCGTCGACCCGGCGCGAGGTGCTAGCGATGATCGGGACGCCGACCGGCGGCACCGGTGAATACGTCTGACGACCGGCTGGCGTGGGCGATCGAGATCCTCGATCGCCTGATCGCGTTCGACACGACCTCGTCGCGCTCGAACCGCGCCCTGATCGATTGGGTCGCCGACTATCTCGCGCAATACGGGGTCGCCGCGACGCTGATCCCCGGGTCAGGCCCGGGGAGCGGCGGCGAAGGCAAGGTTAACCTGTTCGCGACGATCGGAGGCGCCTCGGGCAAGCCGGACCGCGGCGGCGTGATCCTGTCCGGCCATACCGATGTCGTGCCGGTCGCCGGGCAGGAGTGGCGCACCGATCCGTTTCGCCTTGCCGAAGCCGACGGCCGCCTTCATGGTCGCGGCACCGCCGACATGAAGGGCTTTATCGCCCTCGCGCTGGCGCTGGTTCCCGATGCGGTGCGCCGCGATCTGGCCGTGCCGCTGCACCTCGCGTTCAGCCATGACGAGGAAGTCGGCTGCCTCGGCGCGCCGGCGCTGATCCGGGCGCTGCCCGAGGGGCTGGCGCGGCCGGCGATGGCGATCATCGGCGAGCCGACCTCGATGCAGGTCGCCAACCGGCAGAAGGGGCTATCGTTTTTCCGCACCAGGATCACCGGGCGCGAGGGGCATTCGAGCGCGCCCGATCTCGGGGTCAGCGCGATCGCCGCGGCCGCCGAGATCATCCTCGAAATCGGCAGGCTGCATGCCGAAGGGCGCACCGCCGCCTCGCCCGACAGCGGCTTCGACCCGCCGCACACAACGATGTCGGTCGGCACGATCGCCGGCGGCGCCGCGGTCAACATCATCGCGCGCGACTGCGCCTTCGAGTGGGAGATGCGCAGCCTGCCGCAGGACGACGCGGCGGCGGTGAAAGCCCGCGTCGACCGGTTTGTCGCGGAGGAGCTGCTGCCGCGGATGCGCGCGATCTATCCGCGGGCCTCGGTCGAAACCGAGACCGTCGTCGCGGTACCGCCGCTGGTGCCGGAACCGGGGTCGCCGGCCGAGGAGCTGGCGCGGCGTCTGACCGGCGCGAACACCACGACTTCCGTCTCGTTCGCCACCGAGGCCGGGCTGTTCCAGCGGGCCGGCATCCCGGCGATCGTGTGCGGCCCCGGCTCGATCGCCGTCGCGCACAAGCCCGACGAATACATCACGCGCGCCGAACTCGCCGCCGGGCAGGCGTTTCTCGACCGCCTGCTCGATTGGGCCTCCGCCGGCGCGTAGCACGGGCGCGCCCTGTTGCTCTTCTAAAATGGCCGGTTGACGCACAAAACCGGCGGCCGCATCCTCGACGCAGCGTCAGGAGCCGTCGCGCATGCCGACCGAGCCCGCCTACACGCACATCATCGTCGGCGCCGGATCGGCGGGTTGCACGCTGGCCTATCGGCTCACCGAGGACGCCGATGCGCGCGTGCTGCTGATCGAGGCGGGCGGCTGGGACCGCGACCCGCTGATCCGCATCCCATTGGCCTGGCCCTATATCTTTCGGCGTGGCCTGCACAACTGGGGTTATGACACCGAACCCGAGCCGGCGATGGGCGGCAGGCGCATCGAGTTCGCGCGCGGCAAGGTGATCGGCGGCTCGTCCTCGATCAACGCGATGGCCTATGTGCGCGGCCACCGCGGCGATTACGACCGCTGGGCGGCGCAATACCGCCTGCCGCACTGGTCCTATGCCAGCGTGCTGCCCTATTTCCGCCGCCAGGAAAACTGGGAGGGCGGCGCCGATCCGTGGCGCGGTGGCGACGGGCCGCTCGCGACGCGCTTTGGCCGCTCACCCGACCCGATCGGCGAGGCTTGCCTGGAAGCGGGACGCGAAGCCGGCCATCCGATCACCGACGACTATAACGGCGAGCAGCAGGAAGGCTTCGCCCGCTGGCAGATGACCGTGCGCGACGGCCGGCGATGCAGCGCCGCGGACGCCTATCTGCGCCCCGCGATGGCGCGAGCAGGGTCCCGCCTGCGGGTCGAAATCCGCGCGCTCGCCACGCGCGTTGTGTTCGACGGACCGCGCGCCGTCGGCGTCGAGTATCTCAAAGATGGCAGGCCGATCGTCGCGCGGGCCGAACGCGAGGTGATCCTGGCCGGCGGCGTCGTCAACTCGCCGCAGCTCCTGATGCTGTCCGGCGTGGGCGACCCGGAGATGCTGCGGACGCACGGCATTGCGGTGCGGGTCCCGCTGCGCGGCGTCGGGCGCAATCTGCAGGACCATATCTCCGCCCCGGTCGCCTACCGCCGCCGCGAGCCGGGGCCGCTCCACGCCAGGATGCGCGCCGACCGCATCTTGACCGATCTCGCGCGCTCGTGGGCTTTCGGCACCGGGATCGCCAGCGAATTCGCGGCGCCGGCCATGGCGTTCCTGCGCACCGAGCCGGCGGCGGCGCTGCCCGATATTCAGTTCCTCGTCGTCGCGGCGCCGATGAATGCGGGACCGTACCTCGCCCCGTTCGTGCCTGCTTACCAGGACAGTTTCGCGATCCGCGCGGCGGTGCTGCGGCCGGAGAGCCGCGGCCGTTTGACCCTCGCCTCGGCGGACCCGCGCGCGCCGCCGCGTATCGCGCAGAACTTTCTTTCCGCCGAGCGCGATCGTCTGACGCTGCGGACCGGGATGCGGATGGCGCGCGACGTCGGCCGACAGGCGCCGCTGCGCCCGTTTGTGGCGGCCGAAACCGCGCCGGGTCCGGACAACTGGTCCGACACGGCGCTCGACGCGCATATCGCCGCGACCGGGATCAGCGTCCACCACCCGCTCGGCACCTGCCGCATGGGGGCCGACCCGGACAACGGCGCGGTGGTCGACGGCGACCTCCGCGTGCACGGCGTCGAGGGATTGCGCGTCGTCGACGCCTCGGTGATGCCTGACATGGTCGGCGGCAACATCAACGCGCCGGTCATCATGATCGCCGAAAAAGCCGCCGACCTGATCCGCGCCCGCCCCCCGCTCGCCCCGGTAAATGTTTGAACGGAAAACTCAATCCTGCGAAGGATGCGCAGTAACTTAGCAACCATTAATTGGCGGGGGATTGGGCCCGACTGGTGGCAGGATCACACCGGGCTTGCCGCCCGGCGTCCTCGGGGATACCAAGTCGGGACCAATTTACACCGCCCAACTGATACAAGGATGGGCTGAGCAAGGCAAAGCCCATCTGCGCGGCGGCGAAATGATGGGCTTCGCTGCGCTCAGCGCCATCCTCCGGTTCGGAGCGATATCCCGAAAGAAAACCGCCTGGTTGCACAAGCGGCCTTTTCCGTCTCTGAAGATAGAAGCACCTCCGCCGCCCCCGCGAAAGCGGGGGTCCAGGGATACGCGACAGAACGTGGCCCTGATTCCCGCTTGCGCGTGCTTGCGCGGGAATGACGGTTCAACTTAAAGCGATAATGCTCAGCGCGTGGCTTGCTGGCTCGCGAGGCTGCGCAGCTCTTCCAATCCCTCGGTGGCACGCCGGTGCAGGATTTCCGCCGCGTCGTTGCCGGCCTTGGCCGCGATAGTCGTGACCTCGCGGGTGTGGCTGACACCCTTCTCGATCAGCTTTTTCGCATACTCGGTGTTCTTGGCGATGCGGTCCTCGGCCGAAACCGGCTGCGCCAGGTCGTGCATCAGCGCCGAGAGACCCTCGAACGCCTCCCGGGTCAGCTCGATATTGCGGCGCGCAACCTCATGCGCCCCCTCGACGGCGGCCCGGTTCGCCTGGCTCAGCGCCTCGATGTTGCGGCGCTGCGCCGCCCAGACGGCCTCGACATCGAACGGCCGAAACCGGAAATCGGCAAAGAGCTTGGTCATATCGAAATCAAACGGGTTCGGGCGGACATCGGACATGACGCTGTGTTCCGTTGCAGGGTGGACGGCTTATTGTGCAGTGCACAATCTTTATATCGTCAGCCGTCGCGCCGCCGTCAAGGTAATTTTTGCAGCGCAGCAAAACACCCGGCTCAGACCGCGCCGGCGTCGGCCCGATCGCCGGCCTCACGCCGCCCGCGCCGGCTTGCCGGCCCCAACCAGCGCTCGATGCCGCGCAGCCGGCGATCCAGCGCCGCCATCGTCGGCGCGAAATCGGGTGTGTCGTCGCGCAGCCAGACGCGCAGCACGGCGGCGTAAGCGGCCACGGTCAGCTTTACCGCGATCGCGCCGCGCAGGCCGCGGGTCGAAATATCGGCCGCTTCCAGCATCCATGTCACCGAGCGCAACAGAGCCGCGCCCAGCGCGAGCGCCGCCACGGGATCGCCGGGCAGCTCGCGACCGAGCACCGCGAGGGCATCGCGATGCGGACGAAGCGCGTCAAACCGCCGCATCAGCAGGTCGAAGATCCGGTCGCGCGGCCGCTCGTCGGGTTCGGCGTCGAGCGGCGCCGCGAGAACGGTCTCGTCGATCCGCCTCGAAAAGGCGCAAAGGATCGCGGGCTTCGACGGAAAGGTGCGGTAGAGCGTCAGGATCGGCAGACCGGCCTCGGCGGCGATCGCCGCCATCGACGAATGCCGCCATCCGCGCTCCGCGATGACGCGCAGCGCGGCGTTTACCAATTGGTCGGTCTCGCCGCCGACCGGCTCCCGCGTATTGTCCTGTGCATCGCTGGGCATCGCGCGCGCCTCAATTCGCCAACTCGCGCGAGCGCGCGGTCGCGGCGGCGACGGCGCGGTCGAGCAGGTCCGGCATTCCGCCCTCGGCCATCAGCACGTCAAGCGCGGCGCGGGTCGTGCCGCCCGGGCTCGTGACGTTCTCGCGCAGCCGCGCCGGCGCCTCGGCCGAGACCAGCGCCAATTCCCCGGAGCCGGCCACCGTGGCGCGCGCCAGGCGCAGCGACAGCTCTTGCGGCAGCCCGGCGCTGACGCCGGCGGCGGCCAGCGCCTCGATCAGAAGAAAGACGTAGGCCGGGCCGCTGCCCGATACGGCCGTGACCGCATCCATCAGCGCCTCATCACCGACCCAGGCGCTGTCGCCGATCGCGGCCAGCAGAAGCTCGCAAAGCCGGCGCTGTTCCGGCCCGACACGCGGGTTCGGACAGGCGACCGTGATCGCCCGCCCGATCGCCGCCGGCGTATTCGGCATGCAGCGTATGATCGCCGCCTCCGCGCCGAGATGGCGCGCGATGCCGCCGATCGTCTTCCCCGCCGCGATCGACAGAAACAGGGTCTGCGGACGTACCCAGCGGCGGTACGCGGGCAGCAGCGAGTCGAGAACCTGCGGCTTGACGGCAAAAACGACCGCGTCCGGGACGAGACCGGCGGCCGCCTCCTCGGGGGCGCGATGCCATTCGGTCGCGGCGCCGTCGGCAAGGTCCGGCGGCATCCCGGCCGGTTCGATGACGACAAACCGGCCGGCGGCGTCGCCGCGCAGCCAGCCGCGCAACATCGCCGATCCCATCTGGCCGCAGCCGACGAGAACTATGGTGCGGGCATTCGCTTCCCTATTGCTGCTCACTGCTCTGCCCACCGGACTGCCTTGCGGGCCGACTCGCGATCACCTCATCCGCCGCGCCACGCATCAAGATTGCCTCGTCGCCGCGCTCCTCGCAATGGCGTGCGTCGCGCGGCGGTGTCAGGCCTCTCCGACCGGGTCGATCATTGCCGCCGCCAGCGCCTCGGCGGCCGGCTTGCCGCCCCAGATCACCAGCTGAAACGCGGGATAGAAGCGCTCGCATTCCGAGATCGCGATATCGACCATGTCCTCGACCTGCTCGGAACTCGCGGTTCCGATCCCCCGCAGCAGCACGGCATAGCGGAACGCCGGCGAGGTATCGCCGGCCGCCAGATCGAAATGCCCGAGCCACAGCCGCTCATTA
>JBFXDF010000162.1:0-8669 GCA_050181375.1 Alphaproteobacteria bacterium | reverse complement strand
TCGTTCGGAAACACGGAAAGCCATGCTCGAGATCAGCGCGCTCTCCAAGCGGTTTGACGGCGCGACGGCGCTCGAGTCGATCGAGTTCTCGGTCAGCGCCGGCGAAATCGTCGCGATCCTCGGGACGAGCGGTTCCGGCAAGAGCACGCTGTTGCGCCTCGTCGGCGGCATCGAGCCGCCGTCGAGCGGCGAGGTCGTCCTCGACGAGAAAATTGTTTGTGGTCCCAGCCCGAAGCTCGGTTTCGTCTTTCAGGAGCCCCGCCTGATGCCGTGGCTTCGGGTGCGCGACAACGTCGCGTTCGGCCTCGGCACAATGCCCCGCGCCGAGCAGCGCGCGCTCGCCGAGGCCGCGCTCGCCCGGGTCGGACTTGCTGATTCCGCCGAGTCCTGGCCGCGGCAGCTCTCGGGCGGAATGGCGCAGCGCGTTGCAATAGCACGGGCGCTCGTCACCCGGCCCGAAGTGCTGCTGCTGGATGAACCATTCAGCGCGCTCGATGCCTTCACACGGCTCTCGTTGCAGGAGCATCTGCTCGACATCTGGCGGATCGATCGGCCGATGATGCTTTTTGTCACGCACGATATCGATGAGGCGCTGATGCTGGCCGACCGGGTCGTCGTGTTGCTTGGGAGGCCGGGCACGATCCGCCGCGACGAAAAGATTGACCTGCCGCGTCCGCGCCGGCGCGGCGATCCGCTTCTTTCGCGCTGGCGGGAAAGATTGTTCGATGATCTATCGGGCGCCGCCGAGCCGCCGGCGCTCAAGTTGGCTGCCGCCGAATGAGCGAAATGAGGTGGGGGATGGACAGTACGGAATTGCGCGAACTCCAGGCTCCGCTCAAGGCAAAATACCGTGACGATCCCGGCGCGGCGGTTGTCACGCTGCGAGCGCATGGCGATCTCGCCGACGACGCGATCGTTTGCAAGCTCGATACCGGGCGGGCGCTGATCGAGGCAGGTTTGCATCCGGCAACCGGCGGCACCGGCCTTGAAGCGTGTTCGGGGGATATGCTGCTCGAAGCTCTCGTCGCCTGCGCCGGCGTAACCTTGAAGGCAGTTGCAACGGCTATCGATTTCCGGCTGCGTGGCGGGGCGGTCAGTGCTGAAGGCGATCTGGACTTTCGCGGAACACTCGGTGTCGAGCGCAGCGCACCAGTCGGATTCCGCGAGATCCGGCTCACGTTTATGCTGGACACCGACGAACCGGCGGAGCGGCAGGAGAGCCTTCTCAAGCTGACCGAGCGCTATTGCGTCGTACTGCAGACACTAACAAACCCGCCAAAGATGAAGGCAAGCATTAGTTGAAGTTGTTCGCAATCCGATCGAGGAGCAGCGAGCATTTCCGGCAACGGCCGCTGCGAGCGTCGTTGACGAGATGACCGGGCCTGAAAGGCGCCCGCCTCCGCCTGGAACACCAACCCCGACGCGGCCCGGCAGATGCGAGCCGCGGTCTCGACCATATTCTTCGCGCATCATGCCGTGATCCGGGATCGGCGCTTGTCTGCCGCCGCCGGACCGTATCGCGGGGCCGGCGCCGCCAGCGGGCAGGCTCTCCATGCCCCGTTTCGGACATTGAGAGGGAGCTTTTCGGGCCCCTATTGGGGTTATCGCCTCAGTTTGTCGGTGATCGCGGTGACCAGCGGCTTCATGAAATACCGGTTTTCCGGCACGATCGTCGGGCGGAGATTGTTTCGCTCAAGCTCGGCCGCCACGACCGGGCCGACTGCGGCGATCGCCGTCCGCCGCAGCCTTTCTGCCAGCCGATCGGCGTCGCCGCGCTCCCGGGCGAAATCGAACAGGCGCCTTGCCTGCGTGGCGCTGGTAAAGGCGATCGCATCAACCCCGCCCGCCGCGATCCGCTCGATCAGTTCGGCAAGCGCGGCGTCGGAGGCCGCGGCGGCGTATTCGTAGGGGGTGACCGTATCGGGCAAGGCCCCGGCGGCTACGAGAAAATCGACGAGACGGCTGGGTGCGTCCGGATAGAGCTGCACGCCGACCCGCCGGCTGCGCAGATCGAGAGCGGACAGCAAAGCAATCACGCCGTCGGTCGTTGCCGGCTCGGCGCGGAGAAACGGGTTATGGCCGAGCGCGCGCAACGCTCGCGCCGGCTTCGGACCGCGGATCACCGTTACCGTGCGACCCAGCGCCGCAACCAAATCGGCGCCGATGCCAGCGCGCCGAGCCGCGCCGTGCAAGCGGGTCAGCCCCTCGCCGGTCAGCAGCACCAAAAAATCGGCGGGATCGGCGACAAACCGCTCGATCCAGGCCGCGATCGGAGCGGAATCGGCCGCATCGACGATCGCCACGGCCGGAACGCTCACGACCGCCGCACCCTGCTCGCGCAGCATTCGGCCGAGGCGCGCCGCCTCGCGCGTCTCCAGCAGCGCGATGGTACGGCCTGAGAGCGGGCGGGCATCGCCCCGATCCGTCTTTGTCATGATTCGCCGCAAGCCCGCATAAGACTTATCGCCTTGCTCGCGGCGAGGCCCGGAGCAGGATCGCGCGCAGTTCCGGCAGGCACGAGCCGCAATTCGTCCCGGCCCGCAGCGCCGCGCCGATCTCGGCGGTGCTGGCCAAACTATGCCGCGCGATCGCGTCGAGCAGCGCACGTAAGCCGATACCGAAACAGGCGCAGATCGTCGGGCCGGCCTCGGTCGCGGCGGCGTTGCGCAGCGTTCCGGCCAGCAGGGCCGTGCGCCTTTCCGGGTCGATCTCGCTGCCGAGCAGCGACGCCAGCGTCTCGCGCGGCGGCAGCCCAGCCGAATTCCGGGACAGAAACAAGCAGGCATTCAGCCGCCCGCCGACAAAACTGGCGTAACGGAACGCCCCGCGCGCCGGGTCGGCATAGATCACCAATTCAGGAGTCGGCGATGCCGCATCGAGCAGGTCAAGCACCCAGCTTTCCGTGCCCTGACCGCTCGGCAGCGGCGCCCAGCCCGCCAAGTCGAAGACATGGCCCTGCGGTAGCGGCACGCGCGCCCAATAATAGGCTCCGCCCGGTAGCTTGCCGCCGCGCCGCAATACCAGACCGCGCCACACCGCCGCGATCGGACTCACCCGCACCGCTGTCAGCTTCAATTCGGGCTGGCCGGAAACGGGGTCGGTCGCGCCCTGCACCAGCCGGCCGGTCGGACCGGTTGACGAAAACGCGTCGGTCCAGTGGATTGCCGCGAAAACCTCACCACGGCGCTGCGCCGCGGAGAGCCGGACCGGCAGCACCGTTTCCCCGTGCGCGCTCTCGACGCGAGCGAGACCGCCCTCGACCAGGTCCAGACGCGCCGCGTCATCCGGATGCACGTCGAGCAGCGGCTCGCGTTGATGCGCCATCAGACGAGCAAGCCGGCCGGTCCGCGTCATCGTGTGCCATTGGTCGCGAATGCGGCCGGTATTTAGCAGCAGCGGCAAATGCTCGCTGGCGACGGCGACCGGGGGACGGTACGGCGTCGGCACGAAGCGCACGCGGCCGTCCACGGTCGGAAACGGCGCGCCGTCGGCAAAAAGCCGCTTAGGGACAAATAGGCCGCCAAATTCTGCTTCCTCTCCCCGATCGGGGGAGAGGGTCGGGGTGAGGGGGCCAACGTCACGGCGCCTGCCGCAACCCGCCTCACCCTCCCGGCGCTTCGCGCCGGGCCCCTCCCTCTCCCCGCTGAAGGGCGGAGAGGGGCTGTTCCGCGGCAGCGGCCATTGCACGGGCGAAAGGGTGTCGTATTCCTCGTCGCTCAGCCCGGCCAGCGCGCTTATGTCGAAAATTCGTCGTCCCTGGTTCTCGAACCCAGACAGCGCGGCGTGCTCGCGGAAGATTTCGGCAGGCCGACGATATGAAAAGGCGCTGTCCCAACCCATCCGCCGCGCGACCTCAGCCAGCATCCACCAATCCGGCCGCGCCTCTCCGGGCGGCGCGCGGAAGGCGCGCTGGCGCGATATCAGGCGCTCGGAGTTGGTGACCGTGCCGTCCTTTTCGCTCCAGCCGGCGGCCGGCAGTGCGACATCGGCGTAGCGCGTCGTGTCGGTCGGCCAGCAATCGCTGACGACGACGAACGGGCAGGCGTCGAGCGCCTCTCGGACACGGGCTGCGCGCGGCATGCTGGCCGCCGGGTTTGTGCCGAGCACCCACAGCGCCTTGACCCGACGGTCGAGCACCGCGTCGAACAGCTCGACGGCCTTGAGACCGGGGCGGGTCGCGATATTGGGCGCGTTCCAGAAACGGCGCACCCGGTCAATGTCAACCTCGCTCGCGAAGCTCATATGCGCCGCAAGCTGGTTCGCAAGACCGCCAACCTCACGCCCACCCATCGCATTCGGCTGACCCGTCAGCGAGAACGGCCCCATGCCGGGGCGCCCGATGCGGCCCGTCGCGAGGTGGCAGTTGATGATCGCGTTGACCTTGTCGGTGCCGGACGAAGACTGGTTCACCCCTTGCGAATAGAGGGTGACGCTGCGCTCGGTGCCGGCGAACCACTCGAAAAACTCCGCGAGGTCGCCGGGATCGACATCCGCGATCCGCGCCGCCTCGGCGAGCGACGATGCCGAAGCCCGCGCCGTCTCGACGGCGGCGGCAAGACCGGCCGTGCGCGCGCCGATAAAATCGCGATCACAGGCGCCGTTCTCGACCAGATGGAGCAGCAGCGCCGCGAACACCGCCACATCCGAGCCGGGGCGGATCGCGAGATGCAAGTCGGCGATGTCGCAGGTCGCGGTGCGGCGCGGGTCGAGAACGACAACCCTCGTTCCGCGCGCATCTCTCGCGGCGGCAAGGCGCTGGTACAGCACCGGATGGCACCACGCCGCATTGCTGCCGACCAGCACGGCGAGGTCGGCCTCATCGATGTCCTCGTAAATGCCGGGAACCACATCCTCGCCGAACGCGCGGATATGCCCGGCAACCGACGACGCCATGCACAGCCGCGAATTCGTGTCGATATTGGCGGTGCCGATAAAGCCCTTCATCAGCTTGTTGGCGACGTAATAATCCTCCGTGAGGAACTGGCCGGAGACGTAGAGCGCGACCGCGTCGGGTCCGTGCTCGTCGATCGTACGGGCGAACACGCCGGCGACCAGATCGAGCGCCTCGTCCCACTCCGCCCTGACGCCGCCGATCTCGGGATACAGGAGGCGGTCGGCATCATCGAGCGTCTCGGCAAGCGCCGCGCCTTTCGAGCACAATCTCCCGCGATTGGCGGGGTGCTCCTTGTCGCCGGCGATCGTGCCGTCGGCGGCAACTGTCAACCCGCAGCCGACGCCGCAATAGGGGCAGGTCGTGCGCACACCGGCCGCGCCGCTCACGCTGCCTCCCAGCGCGGCTCATCGGCCGCCTCGCGGACCATAGGGAGCAGCAACAGGATACGGTCGCCGTCGCGCCGCACGTCGATTATGCGAGCGCAGCCTTCATCGGGCGCCTCTGCCCGGCCGGTGGCGAGTTCGATGACCCACCCATGCAGCGGACAGGCGACCGCATTTCCCTGCACAATTCCCTCGGACAGCGGCCCGCCGCGATGAGGGCACCGGTCGATCAGCGCGAAGACCTCGTCCTCTCCGGTGCGAAACACCGCGACCGGCGGCGCTCCGTCCGGTCGCACGACGCGTCGGGCGCCGCGACGGGGAATGTCGTCGAGGCGGCCGATGTCGATCCAGCCTACCGCCGCCATCGCTTCACCCTTCACTGGTCATTCCGCCGGGGCGAGCGCGCGGTATTCATGCGCGGCGGCGCCGGCGGCCCGCCCGGCCCACGGGTCCTTCTGCACGAAGCTCTGCGCGAACAGAAACCGTCGGTGCAGTTCGCGCCGTCCCGCGATATCATCGACGATGCGGCGGCGCACATACTCGATGCCGACCCGCGCGACCCACGGCGCGGTGCGTTCGAGATAGCGCGCCTCCTCGCGGTAAAGCTGCAAGAACGCGCCGACATGCTCCAGCACCTCGGCCTCGGTCGCGACGCGTACCAAATGATCGGTGACGCGGACCTCGATTCCGCCATTGCCGCCGACGACGATGTCGTATCCGGCCTCGACGCAGACGACGCCCAGATCCTTTATCGTCGCCTCGGCGCAGTTGCGCGGACACCCCGACACGGCGAGCTTGACCTTGTGCGGCGTCCACGATCCCCAGCACATTTTCTCGATCTTGACCCCGAGCCCGGTCGAATCCTGCGTGCCGAAGCGGCACCATTCGCTGCCGACGCAGGTTTTGACGGTGCGCAATGCCTTGCCGTAGGCATGACCGGAGACGAGGCCGGCCTCGTTCAGGTCGGCCCAAATGGCCGGCAACTGCTCCTTTCTGATCCCGAGCAGGTCGATGCGCTGACCGCCGGTGACCTTGACGGTCGGCACACCGTATTTTTCGGCGGCGTCGGCGATCGCGCGCAGCTCGCGCGGGTTGGTGAGGCCGCCCCACATCCGCGGCACAACGGAATAGGTGCCGTCCTTCTGGATGTTCGCGTGCACGCGTTCGTTGACAAAGCGCGATTGCGGATCGTCGCGGTAGCTGTCCGGCCAGGCGCACAGCAGGAAGTAATTCAGTGCCGGCCGGCATTTCTGGCAACCGTCAGGGCTTTTCCAGCCGAGCGCCTCGCGCACCGCGGCAATTGTCGTCAGCTCCCGTTCGATGATCGCCCGGCGCACCGCGTCATGGCCATGTTCGGTGCATTTGCATACCGGCGGGTCGTCGGGGCGCACCACCGCCTCGCCGGTAACCTGCGCCAGGATTGCTTCGACCATTGCGGTGCACGAGCCGCACGAAGCCGACGCTTTGGTGTGCGCCCGCACCGCGTCGAGCGTGTCGAGGCCCTTGTCGCGGATCGCGCGGCAGATCGTGCCCTTGACGACACCGTTGCAGCCGCAGACCTGTTCGTCGTCGGCCATCGAAGCGACATCGACCCCCGGCGCCGCTGTACCGGGCTGCTCGACAAAGGCGCGGCCGAAGACGAGCTGGTCGCGAAAAGCCGACACATCGGCCTTGTCCCGCATCAGCCGGACGTACCAGGGGCCATCGGCGACGCTGCCGTAGAGCACGCACCCGACAACCCGGTCCTCGCGCAGCACCACCTTCTTGTACGTGCCGCGCTTCGCGTCGTGCAGCGTGATCTCGTCGTCGTGCTCGTCGGCGGCGGCCAGCGCGCCAGCCGAGAACACGTCTATGCCGGTGATCTTCAGGCTCGTGAAGACCGGCGGCGGCACGTAAACCGCCTCTCCGTCGCCGGCCAGCCGTGCGGCGCACACCTTTGCCTGCTCCCAGATCGGCGCGACAAGGCCGAACACCTGTCCGTTATGCTCGATACACTCGCCGACCGCGTAAACGTGCGGAGCGCTCGTACGCATGTCGTCGCCGACCAGGATGCCACGGTTGATGTCAAGACCGGCGGCGCGCGCCAAATCGATGCTCGGTCGGATGCCAATCGCAAGGACGACCAGATCGGCCGGGATCTCCCGTCCGTCGGCCAGCATCACACCTTCGGCCTTGTCGGTCCCGAGGATTTCCTCGGTCTGGCCGTTTGTGAAGAACGCAATGCCGCGCGCGTCGAGGTCGCGGCGCAGCAATTCTCCGGCGGCGGTATCGAGCTGCCGTTCCATCAATGTCGGCATCAGGTGCACGACCGCGACCGACATGCCGCGCCGCTTCAATCCCCAGGCCGCCTCGAGCCCCAACAGGCCGCCGCCGATCACGACCGCGCGACGGCGGTTCTCCGAAGCCGAAATCATCGCCTCGACATCGGCGATGTCGCGAAAGGCGCGCACGCCGGGAAGCCCGAGCCCCGGGATCGGCGGCGCCAGCGGTTTTGACCCGGTCGCGAGCAGCAGCTTGTCGTACCCGAGCGTCTCGCCGCTCGCCAGTGTCACGAGCTTCGCGGCCCGATTGATCGCGCTCGCCGGGTCGCCGGCGATCAGCCGTATGTCGCGCTCGTCGTACCAGCCGCGCGGGTTGATGACGATCTCATCAATCGTCTTGTCGCCGGCCAGTACCGAGGACAGCAGGATGCGGTTGTAATTCGGGTGCGGCTCGGCCCCGATCACGGTGACCGCATGACGATCGGGAGCGCGAGCCAGCAGCTCCTCGACCGTGCGCATCCCGGCCATGCCGTTGCCGATAACAACGAGCCGCTCGCGCCGTGACGTATCCGCCGTCATCGTCTCAGACCCGCGCTTCGGCAAGGCTCGGCGCGCGCGCCGCCAAGAAGCTCCGGCGCATGTAGTGCCACCAAGTCAGCGCGAGACAGGTGACGTAGAACGCCAGGAACGCCAGCAGCGCCATATGCGGGCCGCCGGTGGCGGCGATCGAGGCACCAAAGCCGCGCGGGATCAGATAGCCGCCGCAGGCGCCGATCGCGCCGATAAAGCCGAGCGCTGCGGCGCTTTCGAGGGCGGCGGCCTTGATCGCGGCGGGCCGGCCGGTTTCGCCGTCTCCCTGCGCGGCGGCAAGCTTTTCCTGCCGGAAGATCGAGGGGATCATCCGGTAGGTCGAACCGTTGCCGATTCCCGTAGTGACGAACAAGACCAGGAACATTGCCAGAAACCCGGCGAAGTTCTTGATCTCGACGAAATACATAACGCCGATTGTGGCCGCGGCCATCGCGACGAAGTTCCAGAAGGTCACCCTGGCGCCGCCGATCCGGTCCGCCAGCCGCCCGCCGACCGGCCGGATCAGCGACCCGACGAGCGGACCGAGAAACGCGATCGCGA
>JBFXDF010000161.1:0-8696 GCA_050181375.1 Alphaproteobacteria bacterium | reverse complement strand
ATCGTTCTGGTAAACGACCTTGCCGGGCGTAGCCGCGACGTTCTCGCCGATCTTGAACGCCGCCATGTCGGTCATGCTGATCTGCAACCGGCCCTTGCCGCGCTCGAGATCGTCGAGCAGGTTCTCCAGGCCTTTCAGCAGGTTCTCGCCGCGACTTTCGACCGTGGCACGCAATACTTCCGGGTTGGTCAGCACAAAATTCGACGGCGCCAGCGCGTCGACGAATTGCCTCGTATAGAAATCGACCTTGCGGGCGGTGCGTTCGTCGAGCCCTTCGATATCCTTCACCGCGCCCTGTATCGAGCGCGCGGTCAGCAGATAGCTCTGCTTGACAAAGTCGAACAGCGCATTGTTGCTCCACGCCCGATCGCGAAAGCGGCGATCCTCGGGGGCCGGTTCGACGATCGGCTCGGCGTCGCCTCCGAGCAGGCGTGTGGTCGTGCTCTGCCACAGGCGCATATAGTCATTCCACAGCGCTGCCTGCGCCTGCACGAGGCGCGACGGGTCGGACATCAACCGCGCCGTCATCTCGAAAAACGCGGCGCCGATCGCCATCGGATTAGCCATGCCGATCTCGCCGCCCCCGCTTTCGCCGCTCTGGCGCGCCAGGAAATCCGCCACCAGCCGGCGGCTCTTTTCGGCGATTTCGGCCAGGTGCCGCGCCAATTCGGCCTGATCCACCTCATCCCCCCCGCCGCGACCGCCAGCCGAGGCGGGACCGGTCCGGTTTTGTCCGTCTCCGGTGCGCTTTTCGGTTTGCGTATCGCCCATTCCGTTTGTCTCCGCGCCTCTAGCGCTAACCTGTATCTGAAACTTCAAATGTAGTGACGCAATGCCGCCGATCGAATACACAGCCTGTGATCATGTCGAGTATCGCGCCGGCATCCGCCCAACGGGGAAGGTTCGCGCAGGCCGCGCGGCTGGCCGTGCTGTTCGGGTGCGGCATCGCGGTCGCGGGGTGCAGCAGCGCGATCGAAACAGTGCGTTCGCTGAGGGGGATCGATAAGAACGATCCCGACCCGGTTACGGCGCCGTTCGGCGGGAACATGGCGGCGGCCGAAGCGGCGCCGTATCCCAATCTGGCCAGCGTACCGCCCCCGCCCACCCGCGCCACAAGCGCCGCCGAACGGCAGAAATTGACCGACAAGCTGATCGCGGAGCGCACGGCGGCGCAGGCGTTCGCCAGCGCTTCCGCCGCGTCGCAGCCCGAAGCCGGTAAGGATACGGCTGCGGCTGCCCCAACCCAATCCCCGCAAACCCCCACGGGTCCGGCGGCACCGCCTCAGGCGACCGCCGCAAAGGAAGGACCGGCCGCCGCCGTGTCCGCACCAGCGCCGGCGCCTGTCCGCATGACAGCAGCAGCGCCCGAGGCGACAGCAGAAAAACACGCAGCTCCGGCCGCTCAACCGCAGCCGCAGTCGGCCCCATCGCCTCCTGCCGCTGGATCGGAAACGCCGCCGGCCGCGGCGCACATCGCGGCGGCCGGCGATGTGCCGCGCTCGCACGGCGGCAACGCCGGCGAGCAGAACCAAGCGCTCCCGCGCGACTCCGACCTGGTGATGCCGCAGGTACGCTCGCTTCCCGAACCGGATGCCCCGCGGCCGGCACCGGCACCGCCGCGCCTTTCCCCGCTGCCGTCTCCGGCGCCCGGGGTGCTGCCGGCCGCCGCAATTGCCAGCGCCGCACCGCAACCGCCGCCGACGATACCGGAACTCGCTCCGATCGCGCCTCCGCCCGCCCCTTCGCTCGGGAAAACCGAGGTGTCGCGCGCACCGGCGGCCGTCACCGTGGCAATGCTCGACGGGATCGATCCCGGACAGGTCGCGCAGGTCACGACCCGCTACCAGGAAAGCCTCGGATCGCAGCCGCCTCGAGCCGTGCGCGTCATCGCATACACCGCGCCGCCGGCACCCGGCGCCGACCCGCTCAACGCATACCACGACGCCCTCGATCGCGCGCAAGGCGTCGCGAAGGCGCTGGCCGATGCCGGCATTCCGGAGAAAATGATCCAGACCGAAGCCAAATCCGCCGCCGGTCCGATCGCCGCGGCGCGGGTCGAAATCCAATTTCTGCCGTGAGGCCAACTCTGCGTAAGGACGGAACTCAACCGATGCAGCCAGCCCTGAAAATCGCCGTTGCCGGGCTCGGCACGGTCGGCGCGGCGACCGTTCAGCTGCTCGAGCGCCAAGCCGAACCGGTCGGACTGCGGGCCGGCCGCCGCATCGTCGTCGCCGCAGCCTCGGCCCGCGACCGGCGGCGCGATCGCGGGGTCGATCTGTCGGCGGTACGCTGGTACGAGGACGCCGCCGCGATGGCCGCCGACCCGGAGATCGACGCTGTCGTCGAACTGATCGGCGGCGCCGACGGGATCGCGCTCGATGTCGTCGAAGCCGCGCTCGCCCGCGGCAGGCACGTCGTCACCGCCAACAAGGCGCTGATTGCCAAGCACGGTCTGCGTCTTGCCCGGCAAGCCGAGGAGGTTGGCGTCGCGCTCGCCTTCGAGGCCGCCGTCGCCGGCGGCATCCCGATCATCAAGACGTTGCGGGAGAGCCTCGCCGGCAACCGCGTGTCGCGGATTTACGGCATTCTCAACGGCACCTCGAACTACATCCTGACGACGATGCGGCACAGCGGGCGCGAGTTCGCCGAGGTTTTGGCCGAAGCCCAGAAGCTCGGCTATGCCGAAGCCGATCCGAGCTTTGACATCGACGGCGTCGATGCCGCACACAAGCTGGCAATCCTGGCGAGCCTCGCGTTCGGCCGTCCCGTCGATGCCGACGGCGTCTATACCGAGGGCATTCGCCATATCTCGCGTCTCGACATCGGCTTCGCCGACGAGCTGGGTTTCCGCATCAAGCTGCTGGGCATCGCCCGGCTGACCGAGCACGGGCTCGAACAGCGCGTCCACCCGTGCATGGTACCGGCCGGAACCCCGATCGCGGCAGTCGAGGGAGTGTTCAACGCAGTGGTCGCCGAAGGCGATTTTGTCGGCCGCGTCGTGCTCGAAGGGCGCGGCGCGGGGGCCCACCCGACCGCCTCCGCGGTCGCCGCCGATCTTGTCGATATCGCCGCCGGACGCTGCATCGCGCCGTTCGGCGTCCCGGCGGCCGCGCTGCGCTCCCTGCAGGCGGCGCCGATGGAGCGGCACCAGGGAGCCTATTACATGCGGCTTATGGTGCTCGACCAGCCGGGGGTCATCGCCGATGTCGCGGCGGCGCTGCGCGACGAGCAGGTTTCGCTCGAATCGATGATCCAGCGCGGCCGCGCGCCCGGCGAGGCGGTGCCGGTGGTGCTGACGACGCACGTCACCGAAGAAGAAGCAATGCGCCGCGCGCTCGACCGGATCGCCGCGCTCGAATCGGTGCTCGAACCGCCGCGCCTGATCCGCATCGAGGATTTCTGAGGCGGCCGCCAAGCGCGAGCATCCGGGACGGAACCACGCCGGGGCGCAATCCACCATCCCGGATTCATCCCGTTGCGTTGCCTTCAGCGGGGCAAGGTATATTCATATATGTTGGTCCCGCCGACCTGCTGGATCGAGGTGCGGATGCTGACGACCTGCACGGAAACCGATCGCTTCCACGAGGAGTGCGGTGTTTTCGGGGTATACGGTCACCAGGACGCGGCGGCGCTGACCGCGCTCGGGCTGCACGCGTTGCAGCATCGCGGCCAGGAGGCGGCCGGGATCGTCTCCTATGACGGCGACCAGTTCAGCGCGCATCGCGGCCCCGGTCTGGTCAGCGACAATTTCAGCTCGAAGGAGGTGATCGCGCGGCTGCCCGGCTCGACCGCGATCGGGCATGTCCGCTACGCGACAACCGGCGAGGTCGCGCTGCGCAACATCCAGCCGCTCTTCGCCGATTTCGATTTCGGCGGATTGGCGATCTGCCACAACGGCAATCTGACGAACTCGTACCGGCTGCGCCGGCAACTCGTACGGCGCGGCAGCATTTTTCAATCGACCAGCGATACCGAGGTCATCGTCCACCTGATCGCGACGAGCCTCAAAGACCGCGTCGTCGATCGCCTGACCGACGCGCTGCGCCAGATCGAGGGCGCCTATTCGCTGGTCGCTCTGTCGCAGGAGGCGCTGATCGGGGTGCGCGACCCGCTCGGGGTGCGTCCGCTGGTGCTCGGCAAGCTCGGCGAGGCGTGGATCCTGGCCTCGGAAACGTGTGCCTTCGATATCATCGGCGCGGAATTCGCGCGCGAGGTCGAACCCGGCGAAATCGTGATGATCGGCGCCGAGGGCATCCGCAGCATCAAGCCGTTCGCGCCGGAACCGCAGCGTCTCTGCGTTTTCGAGTACATCTACTTCGCGCGGCCGGACAGCGTCATCGAGGACCGCAGCGTCTACGAGACGCGCAAGCGCATCGGCCGCGAACTGGCGCGCGAATGGCCGGTCGCGGCCGATGTCGTCGTGCCGGTACCTGATTCGGGGGTGCCCGCGGCGCTCGGCTATGCCGCCGAATCGGGCATCCCGTTCGAGCTGGGGATCATCCGCAACCATTATGTCGGGCGCACCTTTATCGAGCCGACCGACCAGATCCGTCATCTCGGGGTGCGCCTCAAGCACAACGCCAACCGCGCCGATCTCGAAGGCAAGCGCGTCATCCTGGTCGACGATTCGATCGTGCGCGGCACGACCTCGATGAAAATCGTCGAGATGGTCCGCAACGCCGGCGCGCGCGAGGTGCATATGCGCATCTCGAGCCCGCCGACCAGCTTCCCGTGCTTCTACGGCATCGCGACGCCATCGCGCGATCAGCTGCTGGCCTCGCGTTTCGATACCGACCAGATGGCCCGGCATATCGGGGTCGATAGTCTGGCGTTCGTCTCGATCGACGGGCTTTACCGCGCGGTGGGCGAGAAGGGGCGCGACAGGTTCGCGCCGCGCTTCTGCGACGCCTGCTTTACGGGGGACTATCCGATACACCCGGCCGACGCCGACGAGGGCAAGCTATCCGTTCAGTTGTCGCTGCTCACCGAACCGGCGTGAGCCCAGCGGAGTGACCATCGCGGCGTCGCGCCGCGAGCAGCGCCTTCACCGTTTTTTCGAGATCACGCTGCTGTTGAAGGCGCTGTTTGCCGCCGGCGAGATCCTCTTGGCGATTGGCGTCTATATCGTCCCGCTCGATGCCGTGTCCGATTTTGTCGGGGCGATCACGCGCGCGGAGCTGACGGCGCATCCCCGCGATATCGTCGCCGCCCATCTGGCCGAGTGGGCGCGGAACCTGTCGGTCGGCACGCAGCATTTTGTCGCGCTGTACCTGCTGAGCCACGGCGCCGCCAAATTATGGGTCATCATCGGCCTGTTACGTGAGCGTCTCTGGTATTATCCGGTTGCGCTGGTCGTGTTCACCTTGTTCGTCGCGTATCAAATCTACCGGTATACGCTGACACATTCGGTGTCGCTGCTGCTGATCACGGCGATCGATCTCGTCGTGATCTGGTTGACCTGGCACGAATACCGGTATTTGCATGCGCTGCGACACCGGACGGGTTGACGGCGCATTCGCCGCGGAGGGGCGCGGGTGGACGGCGTGAACCGCCGCGGCGGCGCCTTGTTCTCCGGATAGGCGTCTCCCTTTCCAGCCAGTCCGGAGGTTTATGGCCGATCGAATATCCTCGGCCGCCGGCACCGCACCGCACACCCAATCGATCCGGGTGATTTTCGCGGCGCTGATGCTGGTCATGCTGCTTGCCTCGCTCGACCAGACAATCGTCTCGACCGCGCTGCCGACAATCGTCGGCGAGCTGGGCGGACTGGCGCATCTGTCGTGGATTGTCACGGCCTATCTGCTCGCAACGACGATCGCGACCCCGCTCTACGGCAAGCTCGGCGATCTGTTCGGCCGCAAGATCGTGCTGCAATCGGCGATCGTGCTGTTCCTGATCGGCTCGGCGCTGTGCGGGCAGAGCCGCTCGATGGGTCAGCTGATCGCGTTCCGCGCCGTTCAGGGGCTCGGCGGCGGCGGTTTGATGGTCACGACGATGGCGGTCATCGGCGATATCGTCTCGCCGCGCGAGCGCGGCCGCTACCAGGGATTGATCGGCGGGGTGTTCGGTGTCTCGACCGTGCTCGGGCCGCTGGTCGGCGGGTATTTTGTCGAGCATCTGAGCTGGCAGTGGATTTTCTACATCAACCTGCCGCTCGGCGTTCTCGCGATCGCGGTCATCGCCTGGGCGCTGACCGCGCCGCCCGCGCGCCGCAAGGTCGTGCTCGACCTGAAAGGTGCCGGGCTGCTCGCGGTGGGGCTGACGGCGCTGATCCTGTTCACCAGCCTCGGCGGCAACACCTTCCCGTGGCGCTCGCCCGAGATCGTCGCGATGATTGCGACAAGCCTCGCGGCGCTCACTGCGTTTATCCTGGTCGAGCGGCGCGCCGCCGAGCCGATCCTGCCGCTGCGGCTGTTCCGCAACCGAATCTTTGTCGTTTCGTGCTCGGTCGGCTTTATCGTCGGTCTCGCGATGTTTGGCGCGGTCACCTACATGCCGCTGTATCTGCAAGTCGTAAAAGGCGTGTCTCCGTCCACGGCCGGATTGCAATTGACCACGATGATGGGCGGCATGCTCGTCACCTCGATCGCCAGCGGCCGGATCATCAGCCATATCGGGCGATACCGCGCCTTTCCGATCGCCGGTACCGCGATCGGCACCGTGGGACTTGCGCTGCTTTCGACCTTGGACACCGAAACGGGCACCTGGGCGGCGTCGGGCTACATGCTGGTGCTCGGCCTCGGTCTCGGCATGGTCATGCAAGTGCTGGTGCTGGCGGTGCAGAACGCGGTCGATTACGCCGATCTCGGCGTCGCGACATCGGGGGCGACGCTGTTCCGCTCGATCGGCGGCTCGGTCGGAGTGTCGGCGTTCGGCGCGATCTTCACGGCCGGTCTCGTCGCGCATCTGGCCGGTGCAACGGCGGGCGGAGGAAATCTTCCGACAGCGATCGAACCGGCCGCCATCCAGGCCCTGCCGACGGAGCTTCGCGCAATCTACGCTGAAGCCTTCACCGCGGCGCTGCACCCGGTTTTCCTGACCGCCGCCTGCATCGGGGTGGTCGGTTTCGTGCTGACTTTGTTTCTCCGGGACGTGCCGCTGCGCGGCCCGGCGCGCGCCGACACCATCGGCGAGAGCTTTGCGATGCCGCGCGACGCCACGTCCTTGCAGGAACTCGAACAGATCGTCGACCGCTTGCAGCGCCGCGAGAACCGCTGGCAGGCCTACCAGGCAATAGCGGAGGCGGCCGGGGTGGCGCTCGCGCCCAATGAAATCTGGCTGCTGGCCCGCCTCTGCCGCGCCGGAACGCCGCTGCGCGAGACGCCGGCGCTCAGCGCAGAACGCTTTGCCGAAATCGGCCGCGGCCTTGCAGCCAAGGACATGGTGATGCGCTGCTCGGGGTGCTGTTCGGACGGGGCGCTCGCGCCCTCGCCGCGCGGCCGCGATACCTTCGAGCGGCTGGTGGCGGTACGCCGGGAACGGTTGGCGGAGCTTCTCGAACGCTGGCAACCCGAGGAGCATGCCGAGGTGCGCGCGATGCTCGATCGTCTGGCGCGGACCCTGATGGCCGATCCGCCCGCAATGCCCGAGGCGGACGCGCTGGCGCGCTGGAACAGGCGCGCACCGGGGAGTTCCATCAGGAGTTCGGTGTGACGGACGCCGCCATCCCCGCCGCCGCGAAAGGCCGCCTCACCGGCAAGGTGGCACTGATCACCGGCGCCTCGCGCGGCATCGGCGCCGCGGTGGCCGAGCGTTTCGCGGCCGAGGGCGCGCATGTCGTGCTCGTCGCGCGCACGGTCGGCGGACTGGAGGAACGCGACGACGCGATCCGTGCCGCCGCTGGTCGGGCGGCGGGCGGCAGCGCAACCCTGGTGCCGCTCGATTTGCGCGATTTCGTCAAGATCGACGAACTGGCGGCGGCGCTGTACCAGCGCTATGGGCGGCTCGACATCCTGGTCGGCAGTGCGGCGCGGTTCGGCACGTTCACGCCGATGCAGCACGTGACGCCGCAGGAATGGGGCGAGGTGCTCGATCTCGACCTGACCGCCAACTGGCGGCTGATCCGGGCGATGGACCCGCTCTTGCGCATGGCCCCGGCGGGGCGCGCGATCTTTGTCACGAGCCGGCTGGCGCGCGACGCGCCGCCCTATTACGGGGTCTACGCGGTCGCCAAGGCCGGGTTGGAGACGATGGTGCGCATCTACGCGGGCGAGGTCGCGCGCACCGCGGTGCGGGTCAACCTGATCGATCCGGGCATCGTGCGCACCCGGCTGCGCGCCGCGATCTTTCCGGGCGAGGACCCGGCCGCGCTGCCGCCGCCCGAGAGCGTGACCGGCGCCTTTGTCGAACTCGCGGCTCCCGAATGCGCCCGCAACGGCGAGATCGTCGAAGTCGCGGCATCCGACACAGATCCGCGCCCGGCTTGACCCGCATCGGCTATCTGGCGGTCGCTGCCACGCCGGGATGCGACGAAATTCCCTGAACAGGGAACTCACACTGTTCGGCCCGGAAATTCACGACCTTTTTCATTCCGAACAGGAACGAGCCGGCTATCGTTCACGCAGCGATGTAGCCTCCGGGTTGTCGATCGACGAGAAGCACACCGCCGCTATCATTTCACCACCAGGCCGACGCCGCTCAGCAAGATGAGCCCGCCTACGAGCCAGGAAAACACATGAGGATCGAGCCTGCGGACC
>JBFXDF010000160.1:0-8738 GCA_050181375.1 Alphaproteobacteria bacterium | reverse complement strand
TCCCGCTTCGTTGCCGCGCAGCCCGCCGGATTGCGTTTTCCAACCCGCCTCGTCGAGCAGCGCGGCGGCGCGTTTCGGGTCGTGCCGATAGCGCGGCGTGTCGGCGCTGAACCCGCGATCGAGCGGGTTGACAAAGCTGTCGGCGACGGGCTGCCGGCCGCCAAACAGCGAGCGGCTGATTGCCTCGCGATCGAGGCCCCACAGCAGCGCCTGGCGGACCCTGCGGTCCGATAGGGCGGGCAGATCGAGATTGACATCGACATGCTCGAACACGAGGCCCGGCTTGAAGACAATCCGAAACCCGCCGCCATGCCGTTTCTCGAAGGCGAGCGCCTCGTCGAGCGACAGGCCGAGTTCGCCGGCGATCATGTCGATCGTGCCGGACAGCAGATTGGCTTCGAGCGCCGCGGTGTTCTCGATCGTACGCACGGTAACGCGGCCGAACGGGACGGGCGGGCCGCCCCAATGCGGGTTCGGCTCGAGGACGACATGCGACCCGGTGGCCACCTCGCTGATGCGGTAGGGGCCGTTGTAAAGCCCTAGGTTGGTCGGATCGGTGGCGTACCGGGTCTGCACCCGATACTGCGCCGGGTCGGCGAAGGCGGGCCGCTCGATATGCGCCGGCAGCACGACAAAATTGTTGATCGCGGCGTAATCGAAGGTCAGCTTGTCGACATGCATCGTGAAGGTCTTGTCGTCCTTCACGTCGATGCCGGTGATGCGGCGATACAGCTCGGCGTTGCTGACGGCGCTCCGCGGGTTGCGCCCGACCTCATAGGTGAACAGCACGTCGGCGGTCGTGACCGGAACGCCGTCGCCCCATGTCGCATCAGGCCGGATCGTATAGGTCAGATCGACCCCCTTGCGCCCATCGGCCAGATCGACCGGCACGGCGCGGCCGTTCTCGATCGATGGCACCTCGGTGCACATCAGACAGACGAGTTTCCAGTCCGCGTCGTAGACCGTGAACGGCCGCATCGTCATTCCGAGCACGTAACTCTTGGCCGCCATCTGATCGATGTTCGGGTTCAGGATCGCCGGAAATTGCGTGATGCCGATCGTCAGCGCGGTGTGCTGACCGGCAGCGGCCCACCCGGACAGCGGGGAAAAAATGGTTGCGAGGATTGTCAGCAAACACAGTCGCCGCAACTGACGGGCGGCGCGCCATTCGCCGATCACGTTAGTGGCCGGCACGGCAATCGCCTTTTGCGCTTGAAAGAAATTAGCCGCGATCATATTGTCGGGTAAGTTGGGTCGGGGCATGATACCGGCAGCCGCCAAACGCGGGCAACTCAGGCCGCAAACGGCTATTGCACCCCGGCGACCCGCACCCGGCTACGGCGATCTTGCGTTGCATATTGTCCGGTCAAACTGTCAACAGAGGACACTGCCATGAAGCAACTCCTGAACGGTGTCGGGGTCGCCGCGGTGATAGCGATCGCCGCGCCGGCTTTGGCGCAAGCGTCCACGGCATCGGGTTCACCTGCCGCGGCGGCCCCGTTCGTCCAGATGGCGCAGGCGGCCGCGCAAACGCCGGCAACGCCCCGGCCGCACAGACCCGCCCGCAAGTCCCAGGCGGCGAAATCGCGCGGCGGCGGGTCGGCGATATTCGGACCGACCTCCGGGAACAATGTAGCCAACGAGCTCAATCGCATGGAGCTGCAGCGGCTCCAGGCCGGAGCTCCGCCGCCCCCGCCGCCCGCGCCCATGCCGCCGCGCTCGGCTGCCCCCCAGCCAGGACTGAGCACGAGCAGCAGCAACTATATCCCGCCAAGTCCGCCTGGGCCGGCGTATGCACCCGGTGCGGCGCAGCCGGGACTGAGCACGAGCAGCGGCACCTATATCCCGCCAAGCGGGCCTGGGCCGGTGTCGTCATCGAGCGCCTCCTCGATGGGTCCGAAAGACAGCGGCGGCGGCTATATCCCGGGGCCTACCGGACCGACCCCGATGCCGCCGCCACCGCCAATATCCTCTCCGGAACGCTAGAGCCTGATCGGCTCAGATCGCAACGATCTGAGCCGTGAATCAGGCTCTACATAGTTGAATCGAGAGCAAGATTCACGGGTCAGATGCTTCCATCTGACCCGATCCTGCTCTGGACGCGGCGGGTCTGAGCCGGGCATAGGCGGCGCCGCCTACCGACTGGTCGCGAGGGGGGCCTCCGCCCCCTCGCGCATTATGCCGGCGGCGGGTCTGCCAGTCGTTACTGCCGGTCGGCGTCGAGCACCGCCTGCACCTTGGCCGGGTCCTCGTTCGGGGTCGGGATACCCGAGCGCTCGACCTGCAGCAGCCCCGAAACCCGGCTGTCGCGCTGGCTCCAGCCGCGGTTCATCGCCTCGGTCAGCTCCTCGAGCGCGAGATTGGCAAGCCGCATCGGCACGGCAACCTCCTTGCCGAGGCCGACCGCGAGCGAGACATCCTTGTGCAGCAGCCGCAATGCGAAATCGGCCGGGTCGTAGCTGCTGGTCAGAAACTTGCCGAGCCGGTCGAAGGTGCGCTGCCGCCCGGTCGCGCCCTGCCGCACCGCTTCCCACAATTCGAGCGGCTCGACCCCGGCCTTGATCCCCATCGTCATGACCTCGGCGAGGGCCACGCCCACCACCGCGCTCGTGCAGTTGTGGACGAGCTTGGCGATCGTGCCGGCGCCGATCGGGCCGATATAGCGGGCCTGGTCGCCCATTGCGTCGAGCACGCTCTTGTGCCGGTTGAACTGCTGCTCGTCGCCGCCGACCCAGATCGCCATCTTGCCGCTGGCCGCGCCGGACGGACCGCCGCTGACCGGGGAATCGAGCATGTAGATATTCTTCTCGGCGAAGGCGGCGTTGAGCTTGCGCACCGTCGCGACCGAATTGGTCGACATGTCGAAAAACGCGGTGTCGGGCTTCATGCCCTCGATCAAACCATTCGGCCCGATCGCGACCGCCTCGACATCGGCCGGGACAGGAAGGGAGGTGAACACGACCTCGGACGAGGCCGCGACCTGTCGCGGCGAATTGGCCCATTCCGCGCCCTTGGCGAGGAACGGCTCGGCGGCCGCGCGGTTCAGATCGTAGACGACGAGCTGGTGCCCGGCCTTCTGCAAATTGGCCGCCATGCCCTTGCCCATCATGCCCAGCCCGATAAATCCGACGCGCATTTCGATCCTCCGCCGCTGCAAGCGCTTACCAGGCGCGGAGTGTGGCCGGGCATGTCAATGCGCGCAAGGGGAGCGCGGTCCCCGGGTAAATCGGCCGCGGCGATCCTTTATGGGACGCGGCCGATCACGACGCGTTCGATACCGGCGAGATCGGGCAGGACGGCGTCGACGCGCACGCCGCGCCGCGACAGGATCGCCGCGACCGCAGCCGCTTGTCCGACCCCGATCTCGGCCGCGAACAGCCCGCCGGGCGGCGACAGCCGGGGCAGTTCGGCGGCGATCGCGCGATACGCTTCGAGCCCGTCCGCGCCGCCGTCGAGCGCGACGATCGGGTCATAGTCGCGCACCTCGGGCGGCAGGGCGGGGATGGCGGACCGCTCGATATAGGGAGGGTTGGCGACGATCGCATCGAACCGGCCGCTCAGCGCCGCGGCCCAGCTTGCGGCGACAAAGCGCGCCCGCGCGCCAAGGCCGAGCCGCTCGGCGTTATCGCGGGCTGTCGTGGCGGCCCCCGGGGCGATGTCGATCCCGACGCCGGTCGCCGCCGGATACTCGGACAACAGCGCCAGCAGCAGACAGCCGGTGCCGGTGCCGAAATCGAGGAAGCGATAGGGCCGGTCGCGCTCCGGCAACCGGGCCAGCACGGCTTCGACAAGCGTTTCGCTTTCCGGCCGCGGGTCGAGGGTATCGGCGGACAGCAGGAATTCGAGACCCCAGAACTCGCGCCGGCCGACGATCCGGCTCAGCGGCTCGTGCGCAAGCATCCGGTCCAGCATCGCCGACACGCGTGCCTTTTGCGCGGGCTTTAGCATCCTTTCCGGGTGGGCGAAAATCTCCGTCGCGGGGACGTCGAGGGCCGATGCGAGCAGCGCCCTTGCTCGCCGGCGCGGCTCGTCGGTCCCGGCCATTGCCAGGGCGGATGCCGCCCGTTCGATCGCGGCGCCGACCGAGGCGTCCGGGATCACGCCTCCACCGCGGCCAGCTTGGCGGCGCGGTCCGCGGCAGTCAGCGCGTCGACGATCTCGTCGAGCGCCTCGCCGGACACGATCTTGTCGATCTTGTAGAGCGTCAGGTTGATGCGGTGGTCGGTGACGCGGCCCTGCGGGAAATTGTAGGTGCGGATGCGCTCGGAGCGGTCGCCGCTGCCGACCTGGTTCTTGCGGTCGGCGGCGCGCGCCGCGTCGCGCGCCTGCCGCTCCAATTCATAGAGCCGGGCGCGCAACACCTTCAACGCGCGCGCCTTATTTTTGTGCTGCGATTTCTCGTCCTGCTGGATCACCACCAGCCCGGTCGGCAGATGGGTGATCCTGACGGCGCTGTCGGTCGTATTGACCGACTGCCCGCCGGGGCCGCTGGCGCGGAAGACATCGATGCGCAGATCCTTGTCGTCGATCTCGACATCGACCTCCTCGGCCTCCGGCAGCACCGCGACGGTCGCGGCCGAGGTATGGATGCGGCCCGACGCCTCGGTTTCCGGCACGCGCTGCACGCGGTGGACGCCGGATTCGTATTTGAGGCGGGCGAACACGTCGCGGCCGGTGATCGACGCCGTCGCCTCCTTGAACCCGCCGATCCCGGTCTCGGACAGATCGAGCAGCTCGAAGCGCCAGCCGCGCAGCGCCGCGTAGCGCTGGTACATGCGGAACAGATCGGCGGCGAACAGCGCCGCCTCCTCGCCGCCGGTTCCGGCCCGCACTTCGAGGATCGCGTTGCGCTCGTCGTCCGCGTCCTTCGGCAGCAGCGACAGCTTGACGGCGAGTTCCAGCTCCGGGAGACGTTCGCGCAAGGCCTGGACTTCCTCGCCGGCCAGCGCCTTCAGCTCGGGATCGTCGGCCGTGTCGGCCATCTCGGCGGCGGCGGCGAGTTCCTCCTCGGCGCGGCGCAGGTTCGCGATGCCGTCGACGATCGGGCCGAGCTCGCTGTATTCCTTTGACAGCTTCGCAAACGCGGCGCCGTTGAGCCCGGTGCCGGACAAGGTTGCCGCCAGCTCGGCATGGCGGCGCAGCAGCTGGTCGAAGCGCGATTCGAGTGCCCGGTCCATCACGCCGCCTGGGGTCGGTAAAGCGCAAGAAGCCGGGCCGGCAGCTCATCAAACGCCACTGGCGCCTGCTCACCGCTGTCGAGGTCGCGCAGCGTGGCGATGCCGCGCGCCAATTCGTCGTCGCCGAGCAGGATAGCGGCGCGTGCGCCGATCCGGTCGGCCCGCCGCATGCGACGCTGCAGGTTGCCGGAATAGCCGAGTTCGACGCTGAGGCCGGCGTCGCGCAGCTGCTCGGCCAGTATTAACATGCGGGCCTCGGCGATCTCGCCAATCGGCACCAAGGCGACCGGGCGCGGCGGGGCGGCGGGTTCGTCGATCAGCATCGCAAGCCGTTCGATACCGGCGGCCCATCCGACGCCGGGCATCGCCGGCCCGCCCATCAGTTCGACGAGCCCGTCATAGCGTCCGCCGCCGATCACCGTGCCTTGCGCGCCGAGATCGGTCGTAACGAACTCGAACGCGGTATGCGTGTAGTAATCGAGACCGCGCACCAGACGCGGGTTCAGCCGATACGCGATCCCGAGCCGCTCGAGACCGTCGCGCACGCGGGCGAAGAAGTCGCGCGACGCCTCGTTCAGATACGCCGGGAATTCGGGCGCGTCGGCCGCGACAAGCTGGTCGCCGGGGTCCTTCGAGTCGAGGATCCGCAGCGGGTTCCGTTCGAGCCGCCGCTGGCTGTCCTCGGACAGCTCGGCAAACCGTTCGGAAAAAAAGCGGACCAGCGCCTCGCGATAAGCCGCGCGGCTCGCCGGGTCCCCAAGCGTGTTCAATTCGAGCACGACCCGGTCGGCGACCCCGAGCGCGCGCAGGATGCGTTGCCCCAGCGCTATGACCTCGATGTCGGCCTGCGGCGCCGCCGCCCCGAGCAGTTCGACGCCGATCTGATGGAACTGACGGAACCGGCCCTTTTGCGGCCGCTCGTAGCGGAACATCGGCCCGCTGTAGAAGAACTTGAGCGGCGTCGATTGCGTCAGCCCGTTCGACAGCACCGCGCGCACGACGCCGGCGGTGTTCTCCGGCCGCAGCGTCACCTCCTCGCCGCCGCGATCGGTAAACGTGTACATTTCCTTTGATACGATGTCGGTGTGTTCGCCGATCGGCCGCGCGAAGACCTCGGTGAACTCGAAGATCGGCGTCGCGATCTCGGCAAATCCGTAGAGCGCCGCCGCGTCGCGCGCGGTCTCGCTGACCCGGCGGTGACGCCGCGCGATTTCCGGCAACAGATCTTGCGTCCCGCGCGCCGGCTGCAGGGCTGGCATGGTTCGATCTCTCTCCCGCGTGAGTGCCGCGGCGGCAGCAAACTGGCTGCGTGCAGCCCCGTAACATGGCGCGTCACGCCGGCCGTCTCAAGCAAATCGCCCGGCCGGCATGTCGCTGCTTACAGACCCGGGGTGGCGGGTGTCGCCTCCGCCGCTCATGTCACATCGTGACGCTTGCGGCAGATCAGTTTTATGCCGGGTTTGAACGCGAGGCGCCGGCGGACGAGGTCGAACCCGGCGCCATCGAGCAGGCCGATCAGCGATCTGGGGGTGAAATAGACGCAATGCGCCGGCGGCCCGAACCCGGAGCGCCGGTGCAGATCGCGGGGCTGGCTCCAATGGGTGAGGTTCGGGGTGGTGATATAGAGCACGCCGCCCGGGCGCAGGAGGCTCGCTATGGTCCCAACGAACGAGCGCACGTCCGGAACGTGCTCGATCACCTCGGAGCAATAGACGACATCGAACGGATCGGGCGATGTCGCGGAAAATTCCTCGATCGTGCCGCAGAAATATGCGCTTTGCGGAAAGTGCTCGCGCGCATAGCCGATCGCGGGCGGTTCCAGGTCAATTCCGGTGGCGGCAAAGCCCGCCTCGCGGGCGGCCTCGACCATAAAGCCGCCGCTGCACCCGACATCGAGAAAGCGCCCGCCCCGTGGAGCGAGCCGGCGCAGCGCCCGGACGCGATTGCGCGACCGCCGCATCTTCGTCTCGACCTTGGCGAAATAGCCGGCGGTCGCTCCGGCGAACGCATCGGCGTAAAGGGCGCGGGTTTCCGCCGGGCTCGGCAACGGATGGACAAAGATGGTGCCGCAACCGCGGCAGCCGAGCACGTTGAGGCCGTTCGCCCGGGTGAGGCTCGATGTCCGGGCGGCGAGGCAGACCGGGCACTCCACGCCCAACTCGCTGTCCACCGCGGCCCCTATCGTGGCAAATGGATGCGGGCGCGCAGTCCGCCGAGCGGCGATGTTTCGAGACGAACGTCGCCGCCATGGCTGCGCGCCATGTCGCGCGCGATCGTCAGACCGAGCCCGACGCCGCCGGTTGCCTGGTTGCGCGACGCATCGAGCCGGATGAACGGGCGAAATACGCGCTCGCGCTCCGACACCGGAATCCCGGGTCCGTCGTCGTCGATCAGGATGTCGATGCCATCGTCGGCCGGCGCGGTTGAGAGCCGGATATGCGTCGCGTACCGGCGCGCATTGGCGATCAGATTGCCGAGGCATCGGCGCAGAGCATTCGGTCGAACCTGAAAAATCAGATCGGGGGCGGGGATGACCGTCAGCTGCATCCCGTCGCGCCGCGCCGCCGCCGCCAAATCCTCGATCAACAGCCCGACATCGGTCTCGACCGGGATTTCGGTCCCCTCGCCGCGGGCAAAATCGAGATAGGAATTGACCAGCGTTTCCATTTCCGTGACGTCGGAATTCAGTTCCGCCGAAACAGCGTCGTCGGGGATCAGCGCCAATGCCAGCTTCATTCGCGTGAGCGGCGTGCGGAGATCATGCGATACGCCGGCGAGCATCTCGGTCCGTTGGCGGATCTGACGCTCGATGCGGTCGCGCATCCGGATGAAGGCGGCGGCCGCCTGCCGGACCTCGAGAGCTCCCTCGACTTTTGTGAAAACGACCGGACGACCTTTCCCGAACCCGTCGGCCGCGGCGGCGAGCCGGCGCAGAGATTTCACCTGGTTGCGCAAGAAGATGCCGGCGACGCACAGCAGAATTACCGACGAACCGACCATCCACAGAATAAAGATATAGGTGGTGGGCGTATACAGGCGGCTGAACGGTACATGCGTCAGCAGCAGCCCGTCGCCGAGCTTGACCGCGACCAGCACATATTGCTCATCGTTTGCGGCGTCGATGGCAAACGGCCGGCCAACACGCTTGATCATCGCCTTTTGCAGCTGCGCCTCGAGCGTCGAGCCGCCGACCGGCGGAAAATCGGGCAAACCCGCGCCGGGCTGAAACGAGACGATCAGCTCCGCGACCCGCGCCACCCGATCGAAGAGCGCCCGCCGGTCGGCTGGCGTCGCCGTCTCGGGCATCCCGTCGATTACCAGCGCGATGTCGCCGGCGACATCGGCCGAAAGGCGATAGGACACCGCCTCCCAATGCCGGGCATAGAACACAAACGCGGCGATCAGCTGAACCAGAACCAGCGGCGCGATGATCAGCAGCAGCGAGCGGCCGAACATCGATCGCGGCAGCAGCCGCTACACCCAATTCTGCGGACGAAGCTCGGCCGATCGCGGGGCGTGGATCGGCCTCGCGGTGCCGCCCGATCTACTCAGGCTTGAGAG
>JBFXDF010000159.1:0-8776 GCA_050181375.1 Alphaproteobacteria bacterium | reverse complement strand
CGTCGATCGGCTCGATCGTCCAGCGCGGCGCCGCGATGCGCACGGCGGGGGGCGCTGCGGCGCGGAACCGCGCCCGTCCGACGCGGCGCAGCGGGGCGCGCGCCGCCGCGCCGGTCGCGGCGTGCGCCCGCAGCTGCGCGGGCGCGAGCCGGTAGCGCGCCGGCAAAGGCGGCGGCGGGCGGCCGGGCGGCGCCAGCGTGTCGATCACGATGGTTTCGTACTCGAGCGGCGCCGCCACCGCCCGCGCCGCGTCGAACCGCACCGCGTCGCTGCCGACCGCCATCCCCGCATCCATCTCCTCAAAGGACGGGCTGGCCAGCTTCTCGTCGTCGCTCATGGCGAAAAACTGCGCCGGCGCGAAGCCGGCCCGCAGCGTCTGCGGCGGCGTCAGCGCCACCCCGTTGAGGCTCGCGCCCAGCGCGAAGCGGCGCGCCCCCGCCACCGGGGCGCCGCCGAACAGATCGATGTCGCGCGCCGTGTTGAGCGGCGCCACGTCCTGGCTGACCACCAGCCGGCCCAGCGGGTCGATGGTCAGCGGGGCGCCCGGCGGGAGCCGGCGCAGCGCCACCCCGTGGCCGCGCCCGGGGGGCGTGTCGGTGCGCCAGCTGCGCCCGTCGCGCAGCGCCGCCGCCAGCAGCCCCAGCACGTCGACCGCCGGCGGCGGGGGCGGCGGCTCGCCCGCGATCAGCGTCTTGTCGAACCGCACCGTGAAGTCGCACCAGAAAATCTCAAAGCTCGCCCTGCCGCTGGCGCGCAGCGGACGCGGCCCCTCGAGCGCGCCTTCCAGCGCCACCTTGAACAGATTGTGCGAGCCGTGCCTGAGCTGCGCCGAGGCGTGAAAATCGGCGATGAAATGCAGCGGCGCGCGCGTGATCAGGACATCGAACCCGATATCGCCGTCGACGCTGAACCCGTACGCCTCGGCGTGCAGCTGGGCGCGCGCGCCGAACTGCAGCGTGTTCGAGGTGATCGCGAAATACGCCTCGCAGGTCAGCCGCGGGTTGTCGCCCGAGCCGAGCGCGATCGCGACGCGCGCCAGGGACGGCACCCCGGCGGGCGGCGCGAAGCGCGGGTTGAACCCGCCGACCGCCAGGACAAACCCGCTGCCGGCGCCCGACCCGCCGGCCCGCAAGGCCCCGGCGCCGGTCAGCGCGAATTTGTGCGCGAGGCGCGAATCGACCAGCACCGCGTCGACCGCGAGGCTGCCCTGGTCGAGGTCCAACACCCCGATCGCATCGAGATTGAGCCGCACCAGGTCGTTCTCGGGCGACGGCAAGAGCGCCGTGACCCGCCCCAGCGCGAGCAGCCGGCGGCGCGCGCCGAATTCCAGGATGAGCGCCAGATCGAGCCGGATCAGGGTCGGCGTGCCCCAGCCGATGCGCGCCAGGATGCCCAGCAGATAGCTGCCGTCGCGCGCCGGAAAGGCGCTCGCCAGCGCGGCGATGACGGCGGAGGCGTTGGCGACGGGATCGCGCGGGAACAAGAGCGAGGCCAGCGTGTCGCTGCGCATGCCGGCGCGCAGCGCCGCCTCGTCGAAGGTGCGGTTGACCGCGATCAGGCCGCCGATGCCCTGGAGCGTGAACCCCAGCCCCAGCGGGACCGGCGCGAAATCCTCGGCGGTGATAAAGACCAGCAGCGAGTAGCCGGGGGCGCCGTCGGGCAGCCGCGTCGCCAACAGCCCGAACGCGGTCACCGTCAGCTCGTCCCCCAGCGCCAGCCGCAGCACCCCGGCGTACAGCCGCCGCGCCGCGTCGTGAAACAAAAACCCCCCGCCCGTCACCACCCCCCCGGCCTCAACCCCAACCCCAACCCCAGCCGGCGGCTTGAACGATACGTCCAAATCCGCCGGTCCGAGATTGCCGCCGCCGGCCGGGAACGAGACTGTCGCCATCAACCCGACGCGATCGATGACGGCATCCACCGGCCCCAGCGAGAGCGCCGCGGTGGCGGAGCATTCGAATGCGATGGCCGCGTCTTGCGCCCTAAGGCCGACATGAATGCCCTGGATCGCGAGCGGGCCGATCGACACCCTGGCCGGCAGCGTGGTGTCGAGACCGGCGCCGCCGCGAACGCTGAGGCCGCGCTCGTTCGACCAGGCAAGACCGAGATCGAAAGCGCACCGCGCACCGCCCGCCGGCAGGACGCTCTGGAGAAAGCCGTCGCCGTCGCCGCCGGCGATGACCAACGCGCCGGACGACGCTTGCAGCCCGATCTCAATGTCGGCCTTGGCCGGGTCGAAGGCCAAAGCGGTGGAAAAGCGCAGGTCGCCGATCTCGACCCTGGTGCCGGTCGCGGCGCCGAACACAAAGGCCGGCTGTCCCGGCGTGCCGGCGCGCTCCAGCGTCAGGCTGGCGCTGCCCGCGGCAACCGGCACTCCGGCCGGCGCAAGACCCGCGCCGTCGGGTCCCATCACGATGGCCGGCGCCGCGGCGGTGGCGGTGAAGCCGAGCGTCCAGCCGTCGCGCGTCTCGCTGAGCGACAGCGCGCCGACCGGCCTGGCAATGAACCCGGCGACCCCGCCGGCATGCCGCGACGAGGACGACACGAGTTCGATCGCGATCTCTCCGGCGGCGGCGCGCGCGAGCGTCAGGCGGAAGGTCGGAAGGTAGGCGGCGAAGAAGGTATCGGGCGGCGGTGCGATCGGTTCCGGCGCGGGCGGATCGACAATATTGATCGGTCCGTCTCCGGGCAGCGCCTGGTCGGGGTCGGGGCTCGTCGACGGTGTCGGGGGAACAACCGGGCGGTGCTCGATCTGCCAGGCCAGGCCGATTTCGTCGGCGATCAAGGACAGGGCAGAGAACATACGCTCGCCCGCGACCCAGGCGTCGGCGCCGGAGGCCATGCCGTTCGGCAGATAGGCGGCGGCGAGCGTTGCGCCGGGCCGCGACAGCAGATCGCCGAGCGCGGAAAGCCTGAGGCGATCGAACACGCGCGAATAGCGGCGCGTGACGGGGCCGTCGACGACCGGCGCGTCGGGGGTCGCCGTTTCGGCCGGCTCGATCAGCGCCAACAGACACGCCAGCCGGAAGAGGACCCCGTGGCGGCGCCGCAGGTAGCTCGCCAGCAGCAGCGCCATGATCTCTTCCGCCAGCCCCGGCGCGATGCCGCCGAGAGCCGGATTGGCGGCGAAGGCCCGCAGGTCGGCCCACAGCGCTTTTGCCTGATTTGCCCGATCGAGAAGCCCTCTCAGACCATCCCAGCTTGCGAGCTGCGCCTCGGTCAGCGACGACAGCGAGGCGACCAGCGCCGTCGCGTTCTGGGCGATCCGGATGAGCGCCGGATTTTGCGCGACCGCGCCGGTCTGGCCGAGGGCGGCGAGCCATTCCGCGAGAGCCCGGCTGTCTCTGGCGCCGTCGGCGAGCGGCGCGAAAAAATCGACCAGCGCATCCTGAAGCTCCGATGCAAGCGTGCTCATCAGCGCCGCCCCACTGGACGCGCAGGTACCGGAGCCGGCCCGCCTCCGGGTGCGGTCACATCGTATTTCTGCCACTCCGACGCCCAGGTGACGTTGTTCACCCAGGTGAGGAAATCGCGGAGGGTGTACTGCCAGACCATGCCGTTGGCGGGCAGGTCGGCGCCCGCCGGGTCTTCATGACGCGCCGCCGCCGTCACCGAGTTCCACCAGTCCTCGTTGTCCTCGGCCGCGGAAACCTGGCGCCGCAGCGCATTCGGGACCGGCAGCTGGTCGAGCGAGAAGATCTCGAACCGCACCGCATCGACACCGACAACGGGGATGCGGCCGGGGAAACCGAGAAAGTCGCCGAGGCAGACGCGGACCGGTGCCGGGCTGATCTGCGACTCGAGCGGGAACAGCGCCGCGCGTCCGGCCGACAGGTCGCCCGCGATCGCGCGGTAGCTCGCCGCGTCGCGCTCGATCTCCTGTCCCGTCGGCAGCCGCGGCCCGGCGCCGCTCGGCGCATGGCTCCAGCCGCGCGCCAAGGCGGCGTTACCGGCGTGCGCCGTATGAAACGCGACCGCCAGCTCGCACTCCACCAGCCGGATGATGAACCGGTTGAGCCAATCCGGGTTGATCGCCGGCAGCGCGCCGGCAGCGGCCGGCGGCGCCGGCGGGATCGCAAACCCGGCGTTGCGCAGATAATAGGTAAGTGTCCAGACGAATGTCGGATCCTGGTCGTAGTCGATGCGGCCGTTCACTCCCTGGTGAAACACCTCGTGGCGCACGAGCAGAAGCCCGTTCGTCGCCGGCTCGGCGACCGGTATTCTCGCGGCGACGACGACACCGTTCGCCATCGCGTAAATCCGGGCGTTGTCGGCCAACCGAAAGGTCTCGCTGGCGCTTTGCGGCAGTCGCAGCCCGTCGTATTGAGCCGCGCTTCCGGTCGCCTCCCAGTAGTACTCGATGAGCGCCGTATCGCGCCTTGCATCCCGATACGACCGCGGCGTGCCCGAGGCCCGGCCCGCCGTGAATACGGTTATCGGCGCCGTGGAATTGAGCGTCATCGTGATCTGAGTGGCGCTGTCCACACTCATGATCCTGGCGCCGTCGGGCACCCCGACGCCGGAGAGCGCCATCCCGGAGGTGAGGTCCGCCGTCGTCGGAGCGAGATTGCTGAGGACCGGCGCCCCAAAGGCATTGTTGCACGTGTAACGGACGGGATTGATGTCGAACGGGTACCACCACCAGTCCCATACCTCGCGCGCGAAGCGGTGCCAGTCGAACAGCGGACCGGGACAGGGATGCCCGCCGTTGATCGCGTGCGACAGGAAGCCCTTGTAGCACGGCGTGTCCTGCACCTGCAGATTTGCCGGATTGGCGCCGAAGAAGCGGCTCCAGTTGGCGGCCTGGTTCGGGTTGTACCAGGTCGTGTACGGCGCGCCGTCGGCCTGGATGACGGCTATGGTGGTGCCAAGCTTGCGGGCGATCGCGTCACCGAGCTGGTCGGCGAGGATCATCCGCCGGAACAGCGCGGGGTCGGCGCGATCGGCGCGCGCCAGGTAGGGAAAGATCAGGAAATTGCGCGGGATGCCGAACTGCTCGGCGAGCAGCCGGCACAGCAGCACGAGCGTGCGATAGTCGCGCTCGGTGAAGAGCATGTTGTCCCAGTTGGCGGGGGTCGGGATGTCCCCCGGACCGGTGTAGCCGGGAAACTGCGCGATCCAGATCAGCAGCGCGTCCTCGGCGTTGTCGGGGTGCAGCACCAGGAAGGCCTTGCGGCCTGGGAGGTCCTGCGCGTTGGCGGTGAGCCGAAACCAGCGCGGTCCGTTGCCGGCTCCAGGCGTGACGCCGCTGTCGCCGATATTCGAGTTCTCGATGCCGACGCTCAGCCGGTTCATCGTCTCGCCGTGCCACGTAATGCGCGCGTCTCCGACCAGATTCTGCGGGCCGATGAGCGTGAACGCCGTGCCGTTCGGCTCGACAAAGTACTGTGGTCCAATGCCGCGCTTGTCGACCCAGTGGCCGGTTACGTTCGGGCCGACCCAGTCGAGAGAGTTCAGCGACTTGAACAGGCTCTGGAACGAGCCCGATGACGCGTAGGATGGCCAGCCGCTTGTCTCGTGGATCATCACGCTCTGCACCCGCGCGATCGGATCGCCGAATTGCGGAACGCCGTTGGGCCAGTGCGCGCGCGTGTTGGGCGGCGGCTTGCCCGGGTGCAGCGGGTCTGGAGCCGGCGGGGGACCGGGGACGTCGTTGCGCGGCGCCAACGCAAGCGTCATGACATCGGTCGCGACCTGCTGATCGAGAAACCGGTTGAGACGTTGAAGAAGCTGAGTCGGCACGTCCGGAACCCTTCCGATGCGCGCCTCGCGACTGCGGTCGTTGCGGGGCCTCGGTCAGGTGCGTGGTGCGCATCGCGGCGGGCCGAAACGCCTAGCCGCCGGATTGCGCCGGACGCTACGCCGTTTCCGCGGCGCGCGCATCCCCATTCGATCATCGTCGCGCGAAAATCTTCGGTCCGACGCCTCCGCGGACCGCGTCCAAAAATTGGGAAACCGGGTAGCGACACCGCTTGAATTTTGGACTTGTCATTCCCGAGCGCGGGCGCAACTCCGAACCCGGAATCCACAAATACCGGTCTTGAAAGTATTGGAATTCGGTATTCGAAAATTTGGTATTGATGGATCCGGGCGGCCCGCAGCCGTCCTCGGATCACGTCCGGGGCAGGCTCTCGGGTGGCGCAAAGCGCGGACCCATGCCGGCGGCTCCGGAATGATGATATTGCCGGTTAACTCAACTTTGACATTACCGGTCGATGCTGAAGCTGTTGCGAAGGTGTCGCTCGAATGCATCCGTCTGCCTGACGGGCATCGCTGTCGGCGATCGTCGGAGCAGAGCCGTTGATAAACGTTGAATCCTACTTGAAATTGAATCTACAATCGCCAGCTCGCGATCGGCGTTGACGAAGGCACGAGAGGGCGCGATGAGCAATTTTCTTCGATTTGAGGTGATGATCACGCCGATCCTGATTCAGATACTGTTCTGGGTCGTTGTCGCCGTCAGCGTCGCCATAGGAATCGCGATGATCGTCTCCCGCGAGGGTCCGGGGATCGCCGGCGGGATCCTGGTGATCATCTTGGGACCCATCCTGGCGCGGATTTACGCCGAAATTCTGATTGTGCTGTTCAAGGTGAACGACCATTTGCGCCATATTCAGCACAATACCGAACGCCCCTGAGGACTGTCGTTACACGAGGCGAAATTAAGAGCCCGGGCGTGATCCGGTTTCCCGCATGACCGGGATATTGTCGATCAGTCGCGTACGGCCGAGACGGGCGGCGACGAGCAGGCGGGCCGGAGCGACCAGCCGCTCGACCGCGGTGAGATCGGCGGCGTCGCGCAATTCCAGATAATCGACGGCGAACCCGCCGGCTCGCAGCGCCGCGAGACCGCGGTCGAGGGCCGCGCCGGTTTCGCCCGGGCGGGCGACGATCGCCGCCGCGACCTCGCGCAGAACGCGGTGCAGCAGCGGCGCGGCGCGGCGTTCGGCGGCCGACAGATAGACGTTGCGCGACGACAGCGCGAGCCCGTCGGCCTCGCGCAGGGTGGGGACGCCCGCAATGCGCACCGGAATGTCGAGATCGCGCGCCATCCGCCGTACGACCAGCAGCTGCTGGTAATCCTTCTCGCCGAAATAGGCGGCGTCCGGCAGGCATTGCAGCAGCAATTTGCAGACAACCGTCGCGACACCCTCGAAATGGCCCGGGCGGAACGCGCCGTCGAGCCCGTCGCCGACCCCGGCGACGCGCACGTTGGTGGCAAAGCCCGGCGGGTACATTTCGTCGACCGTTGGGGTGAACACGAGATCGACGCCCGCCTGCTCGAACGCGGCGAAATCGGCGGCCTCGTCGCGCGGATACGCGGAAAAATCCTCCGCTGGGCCAAACTGCTTCGGATTGACAAACAGCGACGCGACAACCCGTTCGTTTTCGCCGCGGGCGGCCGCCACCAGCGCGAGGTGCCCGGCATGGATCGCGCCCATTGTCGGGACCAGCGCCACCCGGTCGCCCCGCGCGCGCCACGCGGCGACCTCGCGCCGCAGGTCGGCGACCGATCGTGCGATCTTCATCCGGCCCGCTCCGTGCCACCCGCCGCGATCAGCCCGTTCGCCTTGTCGGCCAGCCCGAGCACGCGCCGATGGTAATGCCGGAAGCGCTGGTCCTGCGTCTGGCCGCGCACAAAGCGGATATAGATCTGCTGGATGATCACCGCGAGCTTGAACGCGGCGAAGACCTGGTGCCAGCCGACCGGGCCGACATCGAGGCCGGTGCGCGCGGCATAGCGGGCGATCGCCTCGGCCCGGCTGGGAAACCCGGCGCGCCAAGTCGGCATCGCGGCGATCTCGCGCCATTCGGGCGGATCGCCGGGTTCGACCCAGTAATTGAGCACATAGCCGAGATCGGCGAGCGGGTCGCCCTGCGTGCACATGTCCCAGTCGAGCACTGCCTCGATCCGTCCGGGGTCGCCGCTGTCGAGCAGGCAATTGTCGAGCCGATAATCGTTGTGCAGCAGCGCCGCCGCGCCCGATTGCGGCAGATGCGCGTCGAGCCAGTCGAGCACCGGCGCCATCGCCGCCGCCGAGCGCTCGGCCTCCGCGCCGCCCTGCGCCGCGTGCCAGCGCCGCGACCAGCCCTGCAGCTGGCGCTCGACATAACCCTGCGGCCGCCCGAGATCGCCCAGCCCGACCTCGCCCGGCGGCACGAGGTGGAGGTCGGCCAGCACATCGATCAACGCCTCGCCGATGCGCCGGTTGAGGTCGGGCATGCCGGCGAATTCGACCGGGATGTCGTCGCGGATCACAAACCCGTGCCGCCGCTCCGTGACGACAAACACCGCGCCGATGACGCTCTCGTCCTCGCACAAGAGGAGGCTTTTCGGCGCCGGCGGAAAGCGGCGATGCAGCACCGACAGCACGCGGTGCTCGCGCCGCATGTCGTGCGCCCCCGGCGGGATCGGCCCCAAGGGCGGCCGGCGCAGCACGAATTCGCGCGCCCCTGCCGTCTTTTCTGCCGTGTGCCCCCTCCCTGACCCTCCCCCGCCTGCGGGGGAGGGGATACCAATGCCGTCGCTCGCCTGCCCCCTCCCCCGCAAGCGGGGGAGGGTTGGGGTGGGGGTACCAAACCGCAGCAGATATGTCAGGTTCGCCTTGCCTCCGCCGAACTGGCGCACGCTGAGCGGCCCCTCGGCCCCCTGCAAATGCGCGCGCAGATACGGATCGAGCCGGCTCGTATCGAGATGTTCGACGGGCCGCACGTCGATCAGTTCGGCCGCTTCGAGGTTCATTTCCGCAGTTCGATCCTTGCGATCGCGCGTTTG
>JBFXDF010000158.1:0-8785 GCA_050181375.1 Alphaproteobacteria bacterium | reverse complement strand
CCGTTCGACCAACTCGGCCAGCAGAAACAGCGCGCTGAGCCCGAGCGTGGAGCTCACCAGATAAAAGAGCGCGCCGCCGGTGACGCCGACTTGCCCCATCCCGGTTGCGGCAAGGACCGTCCCGGTCGACACGAGCACCGAGAACGCGGCGAGCCCGGCGATGCTGCGCCCGGCCAAAGTCCCGACGGCACCGAACGCGATCGTGGCCATGCCGCCGACCAGCAGCCATGTGCCGCCAAACCCGGCCGATGCGCCGCTTCCCTCGCCGAACAGCAAGAGCCACAACCGCAGCACGATGTAGGCGCCCACCTTGGTCATGATCGCGAAAATGGACGCGACGGGCGGGGTGGCGGCCGCGTAGGTCGTCGGCAGCCAGAAGCAGAGCGGCCACATCCCTGCCTTAAGCAGAAAAGCCACCCCCAATATGCCTGCGCCGGCCTCGAGCAGCCCCCGATCCGCCGCGTCGATATTCGGAATGCGGGCGGCGAGGTCGGCCATGTTGAGCGTTCCCGACACGCCGTAGATCAGGCTGACGCCGATCAGAAACAGCAGCGAGGCGGCGAGATTGACCACGATGTACTGCATCCCCGCCTTGACGCGCGGCGCGCCGGAGCCGTGCAGCGCCAAACCGTACGAGGCAGCCAGCAGCAGTTCGAAAAACACGAACAGGTTGAACAGGTCGCCGGTGAGAAAAGCGCCGTTGAGGCCCATCAGCAGAAACTGGAACAACGAATGAAAATACGCCCCGGCGCGGTGCCAGCGGGCCAGCGAGAACACCAATGCGGCCGATGCGAGAATGCTCGTCAGCAGCAGCATCAGAGCGGACAAGCGGTCGAGGACGAGCACGATCGCGAACGGGGACGGCCAATCGCCGAGACGGTAGACGCCGGCTATGCCCCCGGGGCTGGCGTCGGATATCGCGAGCAACTCCGCCGCAATGCCAACGAGAGCGAGGCACGACGCGACATTGATGGCGGCCCTCAGGTCACCGTACCGCTCGCCGAGGAGCAGCATGGCGGCGCCGGCGACAAGCGGCAGCACGACGGGCGCGACGATCAGATCAGCGGCCATGCGTCTCGCGGTCCTGTTCGCGATACCGGCTCACGGCCCCGGCTCGCGGCCATCGACATGGTCGGTCCCGGTCAGGCCCCGCGACGCGATCAGAACGACCAGAAACAGCGCCGTCGTCGCGAAGCTGATCACGATCGCCGTCAGGACCAGCGCCTGCGGCAGCGGATCGACGTGTTGCGACGGGTCGCCTGCTCCGCGCACCGCCAGCACCGGCGCAAGCGTACCGAGCCGGCCCATCGCCACGATAAAGAGATTGATCGCGTAGGAGAGCAGCGACAGGCCGATGATCACCTGAAAGCTGCGCGGGCGCAGGAGCAGCCAAACCCCCGAGCCGGCGAGCGCCCCGATCCCAAGAGCCAGGACGACCTCCATCATTCGACCCTTTCCATCGGCGGCTCGGCGGGCGCTGCCGGCTCCGGTCCGCGCGGGACGCGGTAACTGCGCACCGACTGGTGTGCGATCGCGATCAGCATCAGCACGGTTGCCCCGACAACCAGCGCGAACACGCCGATGTCGAAGGCAAGCGCGCTGGCCACCGGAACGCGTCCGATCAGTGGGATGTCGGCGTAGGAAAAATACGACGTCAGGAACGGGTGCGCGAAAAACCATGCGGCGGCTCCGGTGCCGCTCGCCAGCAGTAGGCCGATACCCATCCAGTACACCGGCAGAACCAGCAGACGCGCCTCCACCCAAATCGTGCCGCGAGCCATGTATTGCACGATGAACGCGGTCGCCATCGTGAGGCCGGCGACAAACCCGCCCCCCGGCAGATCGTGCCCGCGCAACAGCAGAAAGATCGCGACGATGCCGATTACCGGAAACAACAGCCCCATGATCAGCGCCGGAACGCCCATGATGTCCTTGATCGTGTCGCCTTTCTCGCGATGCGGCAGCGCATCGTCGTTGAGGTCCTGGACGCGCTGCTGCTCGGGAATGGGAATGCTTTCGGGGGCCGGGCGGAAGCGCCGCAGCAAGGCGTAGACGGTCAGCGCCACGACCCCGAGCACGGTGATCTCGCCGAGCGTATCGAAGCCGCGGAAATCGACCAGGATGACATTGACGATGTTGGCGCCGCCGCCCTTTGTGTAGGCGTTCTCGACGAAGTAGCGCGAGATGCTGTCGGGCGCCGGCCGGGTCATCACCGCGTATGCCAGCGCCGCCAACCCCACTCCGGTGATGGCCGCGATCGCGAAGTGGCGCAGGCGATACCAGCGTATCGCGCCGGCCGGGTCCGCCGGTCCGATCCCGGCGATGCGCTTCGGCATCCATCTGAGACCGAGCAGCAGCAGCACCGTCGTCACGGTTTCGACGACGAGCTGCGTCAAAGCGAGATCGGGCGCCGCCAGCCAGACAAAGCTGACGCAGGTGACGATACCGGCGCCGCCGAGCAGGATCAGCGCCGCCAGGCGATGAAACTTGGCCTTCCACGCCGCCCCGAGCGCGCACGCGATCCCAACCGCCCAGAGCAGCGCGAAACCCGCGTCGACACCGCCGTGAGGCTCTGCCTCGACCGCGAGGCCGCGCGCAAAAAGCGGCAGCGCGGCGGCGGCGATAGCCGTGCCTATCAGGAGTTGGAGCTGCGGCTGCAGACGCCGCGTGCCGAGATGGTCGGCGAGCCAGATCGCCGGCCGCCCCGACAGCGCCGCGAGAACCCGGTCGAACACCCGCCGGCCCTCGATTTGGCGCGGCAGGGGCGGTCCCTCGCATGTGAGCAGATAGGGGCGCAGCATGACATACACAGTCGCGCCGCCGCTCATCGCGACAAGGCTCATCACGAACTCGGGCGTGACGCCATGCCAGACGGCGAGGTCGTATTCCGGGGTTGCCGCGCCGAGCACCGCGCCTGCCGCGACCGCGAGAATCGGCCCGACGGTCGCGGCCGGTACGATGCCGACCACAAGGCAAGCGAGGACGAGGAGCTCGGCCGGGAACCGCATCAGAAACGGCGGCTCGTGCGGCGTGCGCGGCAGATCGGTCGCCGGCGGGCCGAAGAACACATCGCGGATAAAGCGGATCGAATAAGCGACCGTGAACATGCTGGCCAGCGTGACGATGTACGGCAGCGCCTGATCCACGAGCGAGTTGTCGTGGATCTCGATCGTTTCGGCGAAAAACATCTCCTTCGACAGAAACCCGTTCAGCAGCGGCACGCCCGCCATCGCGGCGGCGGCGACCATGGCCAGGGTCGCCGTGATCGGCATGAAGCGCCACAGACCGCTCAGGCGCCTGATGTCGCGCGTACCGGTTTCGTGGTCGATGATGCCCGCCGCCATGAACAGCGACGATTTAAAGATCGCGTGGTTGATGATGTGAAAGATCGCGGCGATCTGCCCGAACGGCGTATCGAGCCCGGTCAACAGCGTGATCAGCCCGAGATGGCTGATCGTCGAGTAGGCCAGCAGCCCCTTGAGGTCCTGCTGAAACACCGCGAGAAACGCGCCCAGGATGAAGGTGACGAGACCGGCCGATCCGACCAGCCACAGCCACTCGTTGCTTCCCCCCAGCGCCGGCCACAGCCGCACCAAGAGAAAGACGCCGGCCTTTACCATCGTGGCCGAATGCAGATAGGCCGATACCGGAGTCGGCGCGGCCATCGCGTTCGGCAGCCAGAAATGGAACGGGAACTGGGCGCTCTTGGTCAACGCGCCGAGCAGCACCAGGATCAGGGCCGGGACGTAGAGCGCATGCGCGCGGATCGCGTCGCCGGAGGCCAGCACCCGGTCGAGATCGTAGCTGCCGACGATGTGGCCGATCAGCAGCACGCCCGCCAACAGACAGAGCCCGCCGGAAGACGTGACGATCAGCGCCATTCGGGCGCCGTCGCGGGCCTGTGCGCTCTGATGCCGGTAGCCGATCAGCAGGAACGAGAAAAGGCTCGTCAGTTCCCAGAAAAAGATCAGCTGGATCAGGTTGCCGGACAGCACGATGCCGAGCATCGCGCCCATGAAGGCGAGCAGAAACGAGAAGAAGCGCGGCAGCGGGTTGGCGGGCGAAAGATAGTACCGGGCATAAAGCACCACCAGGAAGCCGATGCCGGCGATCAGCATCGCCATGACCCAGGCGAAGCCGTCCAACCGCAGGACAAAATCGAGGCCGAGATCGGGGACCCACTCGGCCCGGTAGCGGATCGCGCCGCCATCGACGATTTGCGGGTAGCCCACCGCGACCAGCGCCAGAGCGACGAGCGCGACGGCTCCGGCCAGCCACGCTTCGGCGTTGCGGGCGTTCGACGGCAGCACGGCCGCCGCCGCGCTTCCAAGAAATGGCAAGGCGAGAACGGCAATGAGAAACATTTCATATGGCATTGCCGTTCGGCTTCCTCGGACGCGTGAGACCCTTTCAGGATTGTCCGCTTCGGTATGGCTATTTTTCGGTCGCAGGGCAATCCCGGTCGCCCGTGCGCCGTCGCGATCATGATCTCGGCGACAATCTTCGGGTTATTCCGTCCGTTGCCTCTTTGCGGCTGACCGGTGCGGCCGATCGCTTTGACATCGCCATGCCCCGCGTCGAACCTCCGCCGCGTCTCGGTCGGTGCGGAGCGGGCGGCACGTGAACCATCATGCGGCAAGGCTCGGGGTCGATATCGGCGGCACGTTTACCGATGTCGCGCTGGAGGCGAAGGGCCGCCGGTTCAGCGCCAAGGCCCTGACCACCCCCGAATCTCCCGAGCGCGCCGTCATCGCCGCGATGCGCGCGGTGCTGCGCGACGCGGGGCTGGCGCCCGGCGATCTGTCGATCATCATCCACGGCACGACGCTGGCGACCAACGCGATCATCGAGCGCAAGGGCGCCCGCACCGCGCTGGTCACGACCGAGGGGTTCCGCGACACGGTCGAGATCCGCCACGAGAACCGCTTCGAGCAGTACGACGTCAATATCGACCTGCCGCCGCCTCTGGTGCCGCGCCGCCTGCGCCTTGTCGTGCCGGAGCGCATCGACGCGCGCGGCCGCGTGGTGACGCCGCTCGACGAGGAGGCGGTCGAGGCGCTGGCCGACCGCCTGGCCGCGCTCGGGGTCGAGAGCGTCGCGATCGGGTTTCTGCACAGCTTTGCCAACCCGGCGCACGAACGGCGCACCCGCGACATCCTCGCCGCGCGTCTGCCGGGGGTCAGCTTTACGTTGTCGTCCGAGGTGTCGCCCGAGATGCGCGAGTACGAGCGTTTCTCGACCGCCTGCGCCAACGCCTATGTCCAGCCGATGATCGGGCGTTATCTGCGCAATCTCGAAGAGCGGCTCGGCGCCGAGGGGTTGCGCTGCCCGCTGTTTCTGATGCTGTCGGGCGGCGGGCTGACGACGGTGGAGACGGCGATCCGCTTTCCGGTGCGGTTGGTCGAAAGCGGCCCGGCGGGGGGCGCGATTTTCGCCAGCCACATCGCGCGGCAATGCGGTCTCGACAAGGTGCTGTCCTACGACATGGGCGGGACGACCGCGAAGATCTGCCTGATCGACGATTATCGGCCGCAGACCAGCCGCGCCTTCGAGGTCGCGCGGATCTACCGGTTCAAAAAGGGCAGCGGCCTGCCGCTGCGCATCCCGGTCATCGAGATGGTCGAGATCGGGGCGGGCGGCGGCTCGATCGCGCGGGTCGACCGTCTCCGGCGCATCACGGTGGGACCGGACAGCGCCGGCGCCGATCCCGGCCCAGCCTGTTACGGGCGCGGCGGCGCGGCGCCGACCGTCACCGACGCCGACCTCGTGCTCGGGCGGATCGATCCGGCCGGGTTTTCCGGCGGGCGGATGGCGCTGGACCTGGACGCCGCCGAGGCCGCGCTGCGCCGCGACATCGCCGAGCCGCTGGACCTGGCGGTGCCGCTGGCGGCGTTCGGGGTCGGCGAGATCGTCGACGAGAACATGGCGAACGCGGCGCGCGTCCACGCGATCGAAAGCGGCAAGGACGCGAGGGGTCGCACCCTCATCGCGTTTGGCGGGGCGGCGCCGCTGCACGCCGCGCGGATGGCCGAGAAGCTCGGTCTCGATCGGGTGCTGGTACCGTCCCATGCCGGGGTCGGCTCGGCGGTCGGGTTTCTGCGCGCGCCGATCGCCTATGAGGTCGTGCGCTCGCAATTGCAGCGGCTCGACCGCTTCGACCCCGAGGCGGCCAACGCGCTGCTCGCCTCGATGCGGGCGGAGGCCGAGGCGATCGTCAGGCGCGGCGAGCCGGACGCACCGCTGACCGAGACCCGCTCGGCCTTTATGCGCTACCGCGGCCAGGGGCACGAGATCGCGGTGCCTCTGCCGGCGCGGCCCTACCGGCCGGAGGATGCGGCGGAACTGCTGGCGGCGTTCGAACAAGCCTATCGCGGTCTCTACAGCCGGGTCATTCCGGGGGTCGAGGTCGAGGTGCTGAGCTGGGTGCTGCTGCTGAGCGGCCCGGTGCCGGCGGGGGAGGGGGAGGGGGAGGCTCCGGCCGAGCCGGCACCGTCCCATCCCGAGCCGGCCCGCCGGCGTCCGGTGTTCGACCCGGACGACGCCGGGTTTGTCGAGGTCGCGATATACGAGCGGTCGGCGCTCGCCCCCGGCGCGGTGATCGCCGGCCCGGCGGTGATCGTCGAGGACGAGACCTCGACCGTGGTCAGCCGCGCCTTCGACGCCCGGATCGACGCCCGAGGCTATATCGAACTGCGGCGGCGAATTCCCTGCTAACAGGGAAATTTTTCTTCCGGTGCGCCGCTATCGGGCTGAATTCGCGGGGTTTCGGCCGAGAAACGGGAAATCGCGGCGTCCCGAACAGGGAATTGCGCCGCCGGAAACAGGGAATCTTTTTCCGCGAACAGGGACGGTTCAGGGAATTGTTTCGATGACGCCGCTTCCCCGCCTTTTTCGATGTGGAGGCGCAGCGTTGCACAGGATTGTGGCGATTTTCGCGATGACATGCGCGAAGGATAGCGAAGGACCACACCTCCGCGCTCGCCGGGAATCGATTCGAAGCGTATATGTATCCCGAATACCGTCACGCTGACCGGCTTTCCGGTGGGCAAGCCGTCAGTCGTCGCCTGCGGGGCGTGGATGAGCGAGATCGCGCAATCGCCCAAACCGCCGCCGGCGGATGCCGCCGGAGCCGAGCCGTCACTGCGCCATCTTGTCGCGACCGCGCTGCGGCACCTGCTGGGCGACGAAGGCTACCAAAGCATCCAAGGGCGTAACTGGACGCTTGTCGGCGTTTGCGGGCCGGTCATCGGGATCGTCGCCGACGTTCTGCAGATTTTCGGCCCGATCGCATCAGTCGCGTTGATAGTGTCTGCCTCTGTTTTTGCCATTTTCCTGATTCTGGTCGTTTCCCGGACCCGGGCCTGCCGGGTCTGTGCTTTTCCCTGCGTCCTGGCGCTTCTGCTCGTCGTGATCTTCGCGACGGTCGTGGGGGCGCAACGGCTTGCCGCCGCGAACGAGCCCGGCGCCCGGGACACCGGCGCGCTCGCCGCAGCGATCCCCGGCATTGCGGATTTGCAGACCAAGCTGGTCGATATCGCGGCGCGGCTCGGTGTCATGGAACGGCACCTTGGCGAGATCACCGACACGACGCAGCGGAATAGCCGGAAAGTGGACGAGGTGGCGCGGAAAATCGACGCGCTGCCGGAGGCGCTGGCGAAGGTCCTGGCGCAGGCATCGGACGCGGAAAAGATCGCCCTTCACGACGAGGTCGATCGCCTGCGGCAGACCGGTGATATCAGGGATCAGGCGATCGTCACGTTCCTGAAGGATGTCGGCGAGACGCCGCTGTCGGCGGATCAGTACCCGGCGCAGTTGGCGAAGTTCGTCGAGCGCTACCGCTCGCTGCTTGCCGAGGTCGAAAAGCCGAAGAACCTGCCGGCGCAATTCGAGGCCGTGCGCCGCGAGGCGGCGGAACAGATCAAGACCGGCGACCTCGACAAGGCCGACGCGCTGCTCGGGTCGCTGCGGACGCGGATCGCGCAGTGGCGGCGGGAGCAGCAGGCGGCGCTCGACCAGGCGAGCCGCGACGAGGCCACGGTGCTTGGCGAGCGGGCGGGGATCGCGAAAACACGGCTGCGCTACCGCGACGCCGCCGCGCTCTATGCGGAGGCCGCCGATCTGGTGGGGTTCGATCCGAAGGCGAAGTGGGGGTACCGGCTCGATCAGGCTGACGCTTTATCCCAGCAAGGCAACGAATTCGGCGACAACCCGGCCTTGAATGAGGCCATCGATTTCTATCGTCTCGCTTTGACCTTTGCGCCGCGTTCTCGCGTGCCGCTGGATTGGGCGGCGACCCAGAACAATCTCGGCAACGCGCTGGCGCGTCTCGGAGAGCGGGAAAGCGGTACGGCGCGTCTGGAGGAGGCGGTTGTCGCCTACCGCGCGGCACTGACCGAGCGGACGCGCGAGCGCGTGCCGCTCGATTGGGCGGAGACGCAGACCAACCTCGGCGTCGCCCTCCAATATCTCGGAGAGCGGGAAAGCGGTACGGCGCGTCTGGAGGAGGCGGTTGTCGCCTACCGCGCGGCACTGACCGAGCGGACGCGCGAGCGCGTGCCGCTCGATTGGGCGGGGACGCAGAACAACCTCGGTGCTGCGCTTTGGGCGCTTGGTGATCGGGAGAGTGGCACGGCGCGGCTGGAGGAAGCGGTTGCCGCCTATCGCGCGGCGCTGACCGAGCGGACGCGCGAGCGCGTGCCGCTCGATTGGGCGGGGACGCAGAACAACCTCGGCGTCGCCCTCCAATATATCGCCGATCGGCACACCGCATCGCCACAGACTCAGC
>JBFXDF010000157.1:0-8831 GCA_050181375.1 Alphaproteobacteria bacterium | reverse complement strand
GGCTGTTTTTCTCCCGACGAACGTGGGGATCTCGCAAAGCGGGCCTATGGATCGTTCGCGCATGCGGCGGTGGCGCCGCTGGTACAGCTCGATGAGCGTGTTTGGCTGCTCGAGCTGTTCCACGGTCCGACGCTGGCGTTCAAGGACCTGGCGCTCCAACTCGTCGGGCTGATGTTCGATGCGGTGCTGACCCGGCGTGGCGAGCGCGTGACAATCGTCGGCGCGACCTCGGGCGACACCGGCTCGGCGGCAATGGCCGCCTGCCGCGACCGGGACGCGCTCGACATTTTTATCCTCTATCCGCACGGCCGCGTCTCAGACGTGCAGCGCCGGCAGATGACGACGTCGGATGCGGCGAACGCGCATGCGCTGGCGATCGAGGGCACGTTTGACGACTGCCAGGACATTGTAAAGGCCTTGTTCGCCGATCCGCGGTTGCGGCGGGACCTGAACCTGTCGGCGGTGAACTCGATCAATTTCGCGCGCGTGGCGGCGCAGATCGTCTACTACATAACGGCGGGCGCGGCGCTCGGCGCGCCGTCGCGCGCCGTGTCGTTCAGCGTGCCGACCGGCAATTTCGGCAATGTCTATGCCGGTCATCTGGCCCGTGCGCTCGGCCTGCCGATCGAGCGGCTGATCATCGGCACGAACGCTAACGACGTGCTGGCGCGTTATCTGAACAGCGGCGAGATGGCCCTCGCGCCGGTTGTTCCGAGCCTCAGCCCGAGCATGGATATCCAGGTCGCCAGCAATTTCGAGCGTCTGCTGTTTGAATTGAAGGGCCGCAGCGGCGCCGCGGTGAGCGAAGCGCTCCGGCGGTTCCGCGAAACCGGGGCGCTGCCGGCCGACGAGCAGGCGTGGCGCGCCGCGCGGGGGCTGTTCTCGGCCCACCGTGCCGACGATGCGGCAACCCTCGACACAATCGCGGACACCTACCGCCGAACCGGAATCCTGATCGACCCGCATACCGCGATAGCGGTCGCCGCCGCCCGGTCGCAAGCGGCAACAGACGGCGGCGCGGAACCGATCGTGGCGCTGGCGACGGCGCATCCGGCGAAATTCCCCGATGCGGTGGCTCGCGCCAGCGGCATCCGGCCGGCATTGCCGGCGGCGCTGGCGGGTCTCAACGAAAAGCCGGAGCGGTTCGCGGTGCTTCCGAACGACGTCGAGGCGGTCGCGCGCTATGTGCGGGCTCACGCGCGCCGCGCCGGTTCCGGCTACGCCATATCGAGGAGTGCGACATGACAACCGGGCTCGCGACACTGCCGAACGGGCTGCGCATCGTCACCGACCGCGTCGATACCGTGGACACGGTCTCGCTCGGTCTGTGGGTCGATGTCGGCACGCGGCACGAAGCGCCAGACATCAACGGCGTCGCGCATTTCCTCGAACACATGGCGTTCAAGGGTACCGAGCGGCGCAGCGCGCGCGCCATCGCCGAGGAAATCGAGGCGGTCGGCGGCCACCTCAACGCCTACACCTCGCGTGAAAGCACCGCGTATTACGCGAAGGTGCTGAAGGAGGACGCGCCGCTGGCTCTCGACATCCTGGCTGACATCCTGCTGCATTCGACGTTCGACCCGGCTGAACTCGAACGCGAGCGGACGGTGATTTTGCAGGAGATCGGACAGGCCAACGACACGCCCGACGACATCATCTTCGATTATTTCCAGGAATGCGCCTTTCCCGATCAGGCGATGGGCCGGCCGGTGCTGGGGACGCCGGAAATCATCGGGCGGCTGTCGCGCGACGCCGTCGTCGGTTATCTGCGCGATCATTACAGCGCCTCGCGGATTGTGCTGTCGGCCTCCGGCAATCTCGATCACGGCCGTATCGTCGAGCTGGCGGGAGAGCTGCTGTCCGGGATGCCGGCCGAGCTGCCGGTCGCGACCGAGCCGGCGCGTTATGTCGGCGGCGACTATCGCGAGGACCGGGATCTGGAGCAGCTGCACCTGGTGCTCGGGTTTGCGGGCATTCCGCTCGATGACCCGGACTATTACGCCGCGTCGGTGCTCTCGACGGCGTTCGGCGGCGGGATGTCGTCGCGGCTGTTTCAAGAGGTTCGCGAAAAGCGCGGTCTCGTATACGCGATCCATTCATTTTCGCACAGTTATCGCGACGGCGGGCTGTTCGGGATCTATGCCGGCACCGGCGAGGACGAGGCGGCCGAACTGATGCCGGTGCTGTGCGACGAGACGATGCGGCTCGCCGACGGGCTGTCCGCCGGCGAGCTGGCGCGAGCCAAGGCGCAGATGAAGGCGGGGCTGTTGATGTCGCTCGAGAGCACCGGAGCGCGCTGCGAGCAGATGGCGACGCACATGCTGGTCCACGGTACGCCGTTCGACCCGGCCGACATTGTCAGACGGGTCGAGGCGGTCGACGGTGACGCGATCGGCCGCTTGGTTGCCCGCTGGGGCGGCGCGGCCCCGACCCTGGCGGCGCTCGGGCCGCTCGGCCGGCTCGAGGATTTCGAGCGCCTGCGCGCCCGGCTTGGCGCCTGAGCGGCGTGCCGGGACCGCAATGGCTCCGAACTTTCCCCGGTTGTTTCTGGGCCGATCGGAACCGCTGCGGGTTGCCGGCGACAGGGTATTCCTGCGTCCGCCCGAGCGCGGCGATTACGAATCGTGGGCCACGTTGCGCGCCCGCTCGCGAGGTTTTCTGGCGCCGTGGGAGCCGAGCTGGCCGCCGGACGCGCTGAGCCGGGCGAGCTATCGCTCGCGGCTGAGCCGCTACGCCGAGGACTGGCGCACCGATCAGGGCTACAATTTCTTTATATTCCGCAACGACGATGAGGCTCTGACCGGCGGCGTCGGGCTGTCGAATGTACGCCGCGGCGTCGCCGAGACGGCGAGCCTCGGCTATTGGATCGGCGAGCCGTTCGCGCGCCAGCGCTACATGACCGCGGCGCTGCCGCTGGTCCTCGATTTTGCCTTCGCGCGGCTGCGGCTGCACCGTATCGAAGCGGCCTGCCTGCCGAACAACGTGCCGAGCCGTGCCTTGCTGCTTCGCACCGGCTTCCGGCAGGAAGGCTACGCCCGCGCCTACCTGCTGATCGACGGAAAATGGCAGGACCACGTGCTGTTCGCGATCCTGCGCGAGGATTGGCGCGCGTAGAACGGGCGCGTGGCAGGCGGGAAGTTCAGGACCCGACCATCTCTGACCGTCTCTATAGGCGCGTTCTCTACTCAGTAATACACGGACCGCCCCGCCCCGCCGCTTGCCGACAGCAGCTCGCCGGAAACCGCCCAGGCCCTTTCCGAGGCCAGGAAAACCGCGACGTGCGCCACCTCCGAGGCGTCCACCATGCGGCAGATGGCATTGCCCCGCGGCGAATCCGGAGCGAAGTCCCGCCGCTCCGCCTCCTCCGGGGACACGCCCATCTGGGCGGCGCGGGCGGCGAGCAGGCTCGGCGTGCGTTCGGTGCGGGTCGTGCCGGGATGGATGCAATTGACCGTGATCCCATGCCGGCCCAATTGGACCGCCAGGGTTTTTGTCATGTGCACCAGCGCCGCGTTGCGAGCGCCGCCGCTGAGATTGCCGGCGTTGCGGGCGTTGCCGCCGCTGATATTGATGATGCGGCCCCAGCCCGCCGTTTTCATCGATGGGATGACCGCGCGTGCACAGCGCAACGCCCCGACATACTTTACGTTGAAATCTTCGATCAGATCCTCGTCGACGACGGTTTCGATCGGTCCGGTCGCGGTGGCCGAGCCGCCGGGCGCCGACCCGCTGTTGACGAGAATGTGCAGCGCGCCCAGTTGTTGCGCCGCCTCCGCGGCCATGCGCTCCACCTGTTCCTTGCTGGTGACATCGGCCGCGAGGGGAACGATGCGCCGGTTCGTCTCGGCGGCCAACTCGCGAGCGGTCGCCTCCAGATCCGCCTTGTTGCGCGCGACAATCGCCACATCGGCCCCTTCGCGAGCCAATTCCCGCGCGATGGCTTTGCCGATGCCCCGGCTGCCGCCGGTCACAATCGCATGCTTTCCGTGCAATCCGAGGTCCATGGCATTCTCTCCCGTCGGAGCGGCCGCGATGTTGTTCGCGCCGCCCCTCATTGTTCCGTCTGAGCGAACCTGGCGCAAGATTGCCGGCATGCATAGGGCTGCAGATGCCTGGCGCTTTGGGCTGCGGTTGCATAATGGGGCGGAGCGCGGCTAAATCAACCTGCGCGCGCGTCGCGAACAAACCGGACGGGACGGACTGGGATGCCGAGGCGGTTGGGACCGGGTGTATTGCTCGCGACCGGGCTGGCCGCCGCCTGGGCGCAGACCGCCGCCGCGCAGGTCTCGTCCGGTTTTGATGGCCAGTATGTCGGCGCGCTGACGCTGCTGGACGTGATCGCCGGGGATTGCACCCCGCCGCCGCTGGGCGCGGTCTACCCGCTGACCGTTTCCGGTGGACGGGTGAGCTTCGCCTACGTGCCGCGCTTTGCGACGACGCTGACCGGCAGCGTGGCCGCGAACGGCGTCTTCAAGGCCTCCGCCCGGACAAAACACGGGTATGTCGAGATGACCGGCGAAATTCGCGGCAACCGGGTCAGCGCGCAGATCGTGTCGCCGAGTTGCCGGTATGCGTTCCAGACGGCGTACTAGTTGGCTGCGGCGAACCTTTCGATCGCGGCGGCAACGGAGTTTGGCTGCTCGATCTGCGGGTAGTGCGCCGCGGCGGCGAGCCGTTCGAAGCGGGCGTTCGGCAGGGCGGCGGCAAGGCGCTCGCCGTAGGCGGGCGCGACAATGCCGTCCCGATCGCCCCACAATACCAGCGCCGGGCGGGTGGCGCGGTGCAGCCAATGCACCAGCGCCGGATCGTGCATGTAGGGCTTCCAGCCGTAGAGCGAGGTCGCCTCGCGGTCACGCGCGATGGCTAGCGTCTCGCTATCGTCGAGTTTCGCATAATCGGGGACGACGCGCGCCGGCTCGACAAACGTGCGCCGCAGTACCTCCTCGGCCGGCAGCGCGTAGATATCGGCGATCTCGCGCTCCTCGCGGCCGCCGAACTTGACCCCGAGCGTGTCGATCAGCACGAGCCGGCCGATCCGCGGGTCCGACCGCACCGCCATTTCGAGCGCGATCCAGCCGCCCAGCGACGAGCCGACGAGGATCGTGTCGCGCAGATCGAGACGGTCGAGCAGATCGAGATAGAGATAGGCGATGTCGTGCACGGTGCGGAACCATGCCGGGCGCGGGGTATGGCCAAAGCCGGGGTGGCGCGGCGCGATCACGCGGAACCGTTGCGCCAGACGGTCGAGAAAGGGGCAGCTCTGCGCGACATAGTCGCCGCCGTGCAGGAACAACAGCGGCGGGCCGGTGCCAGCAATCTCCGTCTCGATCGCGATGCCGGCAATGTCGATCCGTTCCATGTTCCAGCGCTCCGTAATACCCCTCTCCCGCGCCGCGGGAGAGGGAGGGGCCCATCGCGAGACGATGGGGGGGTGAGGGCGTTTAGGGGCTGATACCCTCACCCGCCTCGCTGCGCTCGGCACCCTCTCCCGCCGTGCGGGAGAGGGGCTTGTCGCGCGGTCCTTTCCTTATGCTTACAATAGCCCGGTCGAGCTCGCGGAGAGAACCGATTATGGGGCAGTTCGGGATCGGGCAGCCGGTAAGGCGCTTCGAGGACAAGCGCCTTTTGACCGGGTTTGGGCGGTTTCAGCACGATGTAGCGCTGCCCGGCCAGGCGCACGGCCACGTGCTGCGCTCGCCGCATGCGCATGCCCTGATACGGGCGCTCGACCTCGCGGCGGCGCGCGACGCGCCCGGCGTGCTCGCGATCTTTACCGGCGAGGATCTGGCCGCGGCCGGGCTCGGCACGATGGGCGTCCCGTTGCAGAGAAAGCGGCCGGACGGGTCGCCGATGTTCTGGCGGGCGCATCGCGGGCTGGCCGAGGAGCGCGTGCGCTATGTCGGCGAGCCGGTCGCCTTCGTCGTCGCCGAGACCGCGGCCGAGGCGCGGGACGCCGCCGAGCTGATCGACATCGACTACGACATCCTGCCCGCGGTGACCGATACGGCGGACGCCGCCGACGGCAAAATCGCGGTGTGGGACGAATGCCCGGACAACATCTCGAACCTGTTCGAGAGCGGCGACCGGGCGGCGACCGACGCCGCTTTCGCGCGCGCCGCGCGTGTCGTCAAGCGCCGCTATGTGATCAGCCGGGTCTACGCGCATTTCATGGAGCCGCGCGGCGCGCTCGGCGTGTGGGACCCGGGCGAGGACCGCTACACGCTTTATGCCGACGTGCAGTATCCGCATCGCGTGCGGCAGGCGCTCGCGACCCGCATTTTCAAGGTGCCGGAGAGCCGCATCCGGGTGATCGCCGGCGATGTCGGCGGCGGGTTCGGGACCAAAGGATGGCAGTATCCGGAGCACCGGCTTGTGCTGTTCGCCGCGAAAAAGCTGTGCCGGCCGGTGCGCTGGGTGTGCGACCGCAGCGAGGCGGTGCTCGCCGACGAGCACGCGCGCGACAATGTCACCGACGCCGAGCTGGCTTTGGATGCGAATGGAAGGTTTCTGGCGCTGCGGGTGCGCACGCTGGCCAATGTCGGCGCGTATATCTCGTCCGAGCGCAATCTGCTCGCGAGTTTCGCCAATGTCGGCACGCTGACCGGGGTGTACGACATCGCGGCGGCGCATGTCTCGGTGCTGGCGGTCATGGCGAACACCAACGGCACCGCACCCTATCGCGGCGCCGGACGGCCGGAGGCGACCTATGTCATCGAGCGGCTGATCGACGACGCGGCGCGCGAACTCGGTTTCGACCGGATCGAATTGCGCACGAGCAACCTGATCCCGCCCGGGAAAATCCCGTACCGCACCGCGCTGGCGCTGAATTACGACAGCGGCGATTTCCCGGCCAACCAGAAAAAGGCGCTGGCGCTGGCCGGTTGGGATGGGTTTGCCGCACGGCGCGATGAGAGCGGGCGGCGCGGCAAATTACGCGGCATCGGGGTCGCGAACCCGATCGAGAAGGCGGCGTCGCCGGGGCAGGAATTCGCCGAGATCCGCTTTCACCCGAGCGGCAATGTCACGCTGTTGATGGGCAGCAAGAACCAGGGCCAGGGGCATGAGACCGTGTTCAAGCAGGTCTTGCACGAGCGGCTCGGCATCGACCCGAACGACGTGCAATACATCGACGGCGACACCGACCGGGTCGCGTTCGGCATCGGCACCAACGGGTCGCGCTCAACCGTGATCGCCGGCTCGGCGCTGTGGATCGCGGCCGACAAGATCATCGCCAAAGGCCGGAAGATGGCGGCGCACCTGCTCGAAGCCGCCGAGGCGGATATCGAATTCGCGGATGGCGCGTTTGTCGTAGCGGGGACCGACCGGCGCATTGCGATCGCCGATGTCGCGAAGGCGACCTTTCAGATCGGCCGGCTGCCGCCGGGGTTCGAGGGCGGGCTGTACGAGACCGGCACATTCTCGCCGTCCGATACGACCTACCCGAACGGCTGCCATGTCTGCGAGGTCGAGGTCGATCCCGATACCGGCGAGGTCGAGGTGGTGGCGTATGTCGTGATCGACGATGTCGGCACGGTGGTCAACCCGATCGGCCTCAAAGGCCAGATACACGGCGGCGTCGCGCAAGGGCTCGGGCAGGCGGTCATGGAGCGCGTCGTCTACGACCGCGACTCGGGGCAGATGCTGAGCGGGTCATTTATGGACTACACGATGCCGCGGGCCGCCGACATGCCGTTTATGAAAGTCGAAAGCAACCCGTGCCCGACAAGGCTCAATCCCCTGGGCGCCAAGGGGGCGGGCGAGGCCGGGACGGTCGGCGCGCTGCCGGCGGTCGTCAACGCGGTGCTCGACGCTCTGGCGCCGCTCGGGGTGACGCATATCGACATGCCGACGACACCGGACCGGGTGTGGCGGGCGATACATGACACGCGCACCGGCCGCACGGCCTAGCGAGATTGCTTCCGTGGGGAGATGATCCGGTTTTCGCATGACCCTGTAGGATGGCGCTGAGCGCAGCGAAGCCCATCGCGCCGATGACCAACTACCGTAGAAACATCGTCTCGGGCGCGACCTATTTCTTTACGGTGAACCTCGCCGACCGGCGACGCGCCGTGCTGATCGATAATATCGATGCATTGCGAGCCGCCTTTCGCGAAACGCGGTTTCGCCATCCGTTCGCGATAGATGCCATCGTCGTGTTGCCGGACCATTTGCACGCGATCTGGACGTTGCCCGAGGGGGACGGCGATTTCGGGATGCGATGGTCGCTGATAAAGGCGCGTTTCTCTCGGGCGTTGCCGGGCGGTGAGGCGGTTTCGGAGAGCCGGCGCCGCCGGCGCGAGCGCGGCATCTGGCAGCGCCGTTATTGGGAACACACGGTCCGCGCCGAGAACGATTTCGTCCGCCATGTCGATTACATTCATTTCAACCCGGTGAAGCATGGGTATGTGGAGAATGTCGCGGATTGGCAATATTCGTCGTTCCACCGGATGGTGAAGATGGGGTTTTACCCGTCAGATTGGGCGATCCGCACAAGCGACACGAACGGCGATTTCGGCGAACGATAATCCGGTCGGGCATGATTTCGTAGGATGGCGCTGAGCGCAGCGAAGCCCATCATTTGCGGCCCCTGATGCACAGAGATCGCGTGGGCGATCGGTGGACAGCATGGGCTTCCCCCGGCTTGCGCCGGGGTCAGCCCATCCTTGTAATAGCGGAAGTTGGTATTGTCGCCCTGTTCCGAGAGGAACGCGTCGCCTCGGGTGGCCACCCGAGGCGACGCGGCCGGCGGCGGATCGCGCCCATCCTGAGCCTGGTGGCTGCAGTGTAGCGGGATCGCGCCGGCCTCTTCATCGGACCCGCATGGTTGCCTG
>JBFXDF010000156.1:0-8898 GCA_050181375.1 Alphaproteobacteria bacterium | reverse complement strand
GCGGACGGGCGCCGCCAATATCGCCGACAATGCCGACGAGGTTCGCCTGCGCGCGCGCGAACAACTGCTCCAGGGCGCCTCGCAGATCAAGATGATGGGCGGTGGCGGCGTCGCGTCGCCGCGCACCACGCTGGACATGTTCACATTCACCGAGCCCGAGTTCCGCGCCGGCGTCGAGGCCGCCGCCGACCGGAATACCTATGTGGCCGTGCATGCCTACCCGCCCGCGCAAATCCAGCGCGCGGTCGCGGCGGGGGTCCAGTGCATCGAGCACGGCCACCTGATGGACGAGACGACCGCCAAGCTTCTGGCGGAAAAGGACATATGGCTCAGCACGCAACCGTTCGTCAGCACCGGCGATGCGGCGCCGCTGACCGGCCAAAGTTTGACCAATCTCCTTCAGGTAATCGCCGGAACAAATACGATGTACGGTCTGGCGAAAGACCACAAGATCAAGACCGCGTTCGGAACCGACTTGCTGTTTTCCGACAAGATAACCGAGCGCCAAGGCCTCATGCTGACCCATCTGAACCGCTGGCACGACAATGCCGAGATTCTAAAGATGGCGACTTCAGTCAACGGCGATCTCCTGGCGATGTCCGGTCCGCGCAATCCGTACCAGGGAAAACTGGGAATTATCGAAGAGGGTGCGTTGGCCGATCTGCTCGTGGTGGACGGTAATCCGATCGACAACATCGATCTCGTCGCCAATCCGGGCAAGAATTTCATGCTCATCATGAAAGATGGAAAGATATACAAGGACACCCTCACCGCGGCGCCCTGAGCCAGCGCGTAGGGCCGGTGGCGCGCAGCGCAACCCGCCACCGCCCCGCATGGCGCGGCGGGTTGCGGCCGGCTCCGCCGGTCTCTACCCGCCCTACGGCCGCGCCGAACAAGCAATGGGATAGGTAGATTGTCCGATCTGATCGAAGGCCGCACCGGCTCCTGGGAAATCGTCATCGGCCTCGAAGTTCATGCCCAGGTGACCGCGAAGGCAAAACTTTTCTCGGGCGCGGCGACCGATTTCGGAGCCGAGCCGAACACGCAGGTATCGACGGTCGATGCCGCGTTCCCCGGCATGCTTCCGGTTATCAACCGGCATTGCGTCGCGCAGGCGGTCCGCACCGGGCTCGGCCTCGATGCCGAGATCAACCTGTTCAGCGTGTTCGACCGGAAGAACTACTTCTACCCCGACCTGCCGGCCGGCTATCAGATTTCGCAATATCAGCAGCCGATCGTCGGGCGCGGCCGGCTCGTGCTCGACATGCCGGACGGCTCGGCGCGCGAAATCGGCATCACCCGTCTCCACCTCGAACAGGATGCCGGCAAGAGCCTGCACGATCAGCACCCGACCCAGACCTATGTCGATCTGAACCGTGCCGGCATCGGGCTGATGGAGATCGTCTCCGAGCCGGATTTGCGCAGCGCTGAGGAGGCCGGGCTGTATCTTCGCAAACTGCGCTCGATCCTGCGCTATCTCGGCACCTGCGACGGCAACATGGAGGAGGGGTCTCTCCGTTGCGACTGCAACGTGTCGGTGCGGCGCCCTGGCGAGCCTTACGGCACGCGCTGCGAAATCAAGAACCTCAATTCGGTGCGCTTTGTCATGCAGGCGATCGAGTACGAGGCGCGCCGCCAGATCGAGTTGATCGAGGAGGGCGGCGCCGTCGAGCAGCAGACGCGGCTGTTCGACAGCGGACGCGGCGTGACAAGGCCGATGCGCTCGAAGGAGCACGCGCACGACTACCGCTATTTCCCCGACCCCGATCTGCTGCCGCTCGAACTCGACCCGGAATGGGTCGAGCGGCTGCGCGCCGAACTGCCGGAATTGCCCGACGCCAAGCGGGCGCGCTTTGTCGCCGGATATGGGTTGCGGCCGGAGGACGCCGCGGTGCTGGCCGCCGAACGCGCGACGGCCGAATACTTCGAACAGGCCGCGGCAGGGCGCGACCCGAAGGCGGCGGCGAACTGGGTCGCGGGCGATCTGTTCGGCGTGCTCAACAGGCTCGGGGTCGGCATCGAGCAATCGCCGGTGGCACCCGAGCAGCTCGGCGCGCTGCTTGATCTGATCGCCGACGGCACGATTTCCGGCCGCATCGCCAAGGATGTGTTCGCCGAGATGGTCGAGACCGGCGAGGCGCCGGCCGCCATTGTCGATCGCAGCGGGTTGCGCCAGGTCAGCGACGCAGGTGCGATCGAGGCGGCGGTCGATACGGCGCTTGCCGCCAACCCGGCGCAGGTCGCTCAATACCGCGCCAACCCGAAAGTGCTCGGCTTTTTTGTCGGCCAGGTCATGAAGGCGACCGGCGGCAAGGCCAACCCGGCACTCGTCAACGATTTGCTGCGCCGGAAGCTCGGCGGCTAACCTGGCCGAGGGCACCGACGCTAAAATCGCCGCAATCCTGTGAAACAACGTCTCTGGCGGCGCAGGACGGGAGCGGCACGTTGCCGGCGTTTTTCAATTTCCCTGCTCGCGCCTGGAAGATTCCCTGCTCGACGCAGAGCATTCCCTGTTCGCGAAGCTGAAAATCCCTGATCCTGTACGCCGGGTATTCTGCATCCCACCGCATAAGCGATTGAGACAACGGGGAAACCTGACTATTCCTGCCGCCTCGTCGGGCCTCGCACCAAAAAATTCCCTGTTAGCAGGGAAACCGCCTCGCGCCGTCGGATCGCCGCGTTGCCGGTTGAGACAGGGCGCGCTATGGTCGCCCTATCGCTCCGATGGAGGACGGCATGATCCACCACGTCTCGATCCCGGCCAAGGAGCCGGAGCGCGTTGCCACGGTTCTGGCCGAGTTGATGAACGGCAAATGCTTTCCGTTCGGACCGCTTGAAGGCGCCTACATGGCGGCAAGCGGCGACGATCACGGCACGATGATCGAGGTCTATCCCGAACAGGCCACGCTCGAGGTTCCAAGGAACGACGATCAGGTCGTGTTCGGCAAGCAGACCGTCCCGCAGGCCTGGCCGTTTCACGCACTGGTCTCGGTGCCGCTGAGCCGCGAGGAGGTCGAGCGGATCGGCGCCCGCGAGGGCTGGCGCGCCAAGACCTTCGGCCGCGGCATGCAGGGCAAGAAGCCGATTTTCCATGTCATCGAGTTCTGGAACGAAAACCGGCTGATGCTTGAGATCGCGCCGCCCGAGATGGCGCGCGAGTACCAGGAATTCCTGAAAAACGCCCGCACCGACGTTATGAGCGATCCCGAGTCGGTGCGGCTGATGCGCGCGACCCACATCAAGGAACCGGCCTGACACGCCACACTCCCTCTCCCCCAGTGGGGGAGAGGGTCGGTGTGAGGGGGGAGGCTCCCAGTCTATCGCCATCACCTACCTCACCCTCCCAGCGCTGCCGCGCTGGGCCCCTTTCTCTCCCCTGAAGGGGAGAGGGGTATTCTGGGCGCTTTCCCACTAGCGGAGGACCGACCATGCCAAAGATCGCCGCGGATCGGTTGGAGGAAATCGGTCGCGCGCTGTTTGCCGCGGCGGGGGCGCCGGAGGACGAGGCGGCGCTTGTCATGCGCCATATCGTCGGCGCCAATCTCGTCGGCCACGACTCGCATGGGGTCATTCAGATCCCGACCTATATCGACCGCATCAAGGCCGGGCATATCGTGCCCGGCGCGCCGTGGGTCATCGTCAAGGAATCGCCGACCACGACGGTCGTGGACGGTCATTGGGGTTTTGGCTACGTCGCTAACGAGCGCGCGATGCGGCTGACGATCGAAAAGGCTGAGAAGAGCAACGTCGCCGCCGCCACCGTCTTCCGCCAGGGCCATATCGGCCGCTTGTCGAGTTATACGCAGATGGCGGCGAAGGCCGGGATGATCGGGCTGATCACCGCCGATTCGGGCCGCTCGCCGAAAGCCGTCGCGCCGTTCGGCGGGCGCGAGGCGCGGCTAGGGACGAACCCGATCTCGATGGCGATCCCGTCCGATCTCGAAGGACCGCTCTATCTCGACATGGCGACCTCGGCCGCCGCCGCCGGCAAGATCGCGCTCGCTGTCGCGCGCAACGAGACGGTGCCGGACGGCTGGGTGATCGGCGCCGACGGCCGGTCGACCAACGACCCGCGCCAGCTGCGCCAGGGCGGTGCATTGCTGCCGCTGGGCGGACCGGACGGCGGCTACAAGGGCACCGGTCTCGCGGTCATGGTCGAGATCCTGTGCGGTCTCTTGACCGGGCTCGGCTTCGGCGTGGAGCCGACCGGGCGGCACAATGACGGCTGCTTCATGGCCGTGTTCAAGGTCGACGCGTTCCGGCCGTTGGCCGAATTCAAGAAGGATGTCGGCGATTTCATCCGCTATCTGAAGGACACGCCTCCCTCGGAGGGATCGAGCGGCGTGCTCTATCCGGGTGAGATCGAGCACATCAAGGAGCTCGACCGCCGCGCCAACGGCATCGAGGTCGAGGATGCGACCTGGTACAAATTGCGCGCGCTGGCCGAAGAGTACAAATTGTCCGACCGGCTCGGCTTCCTCACCGTCGAATAGCGGCGAGGCCGTCGGGAGCGCCGCGCGCGGTCGGTCGATGCCCGTCATCCACACCGCGCTTGAGCCGCGCGCCGTTGAATTCCGCGCCAATGCCGAGGCGATGCGGGCGCTGGTCGCCGATCTGCGCGACAAGACCGCCGCGATCGCGCTCGGCGGCGACGAGGCCTCCCGCAAGCGCCACGAGAACCGAGGCAAGCTCCTCGCCCGCGAGCGCATCCGGCTGCTGCTCGACCCGGGCTCGCCGTTCCTCGAACTCTCCCCCTTCGCCGCCTACCAGATGTATGACGGCGCGGTGCCGGCGGCCGGTATCGTGACCGGCATCGGCCGCATTGCCGGCCAGGAATGCGTCGTCGTGGCCAACGACGCAACCGTCAAGGGCGGCACCTATTTCCCGATCACGGTCAAAAAGCACCTGCGGGCGCAGGAGATCGCGCGCGACAACCGGCTGCCCTGTCTTTATCTGGTCGATTCGGGCGGTGCGTTCCTTCCGGCGCAGGACGAGGTGTTTCCCGATCGCGAGCATTTCGGCCGCATCTTCTACAATCAGGCCAATCTGTCGGCGCTCGGGATACCGCAGATCGCGATCGTCATGGGGTCGTGCACGGCCGGCGGCGCCTATGTCCCGGCGATGTCCGATGAAAGCATTATCGTCAAAGAGGAGGGCACGATCTTTCTCGGCGGCCCGCCCTTGGTGCGTGCCGCGACCGGCGAGATCGTCAGCGCCGAGGATTTGGGCGGCGCCGACGTGCACAGCCGCACGTCCGGCGTCACCGATCATTACGCGTTCGACGACCGTCACGCGCTCGGCATCGCCCGCCGCATTGTCGGAAACCTGAACCGCGTCAAGCCGGCGCCGCTCGCCGTCCAGAAGCCGCGTGAGCCGGCCTATCCGGCCGAGGAACTCTACGGCGTGATCCCGAGCGACGTACGCCGGCCCTATGATGTGCGCGAGGTCGTTGCCCGCATTGCCGACGGCAGCGAACTTGACGAGTTCAAGCAGCTTTACGGCGCGACATTGGTGTGCGGCTTCGCGCGCATATGGGGCTATCCGGTCGGCATCGTCGCCAATAACGGCATCCTGTTCTCGGAGAGCGCGTTGAAGGGCGCGCATTTTATCGAGTTGTGCGCGCAGCGCGGCATCCCGCTGGTGTTTTTGCAGAACATCACCGGCTTTATGGTCGGCCGCAAATACGAGAACAGCGGCATCGCCAAGGACGGCGCCAAGATGGTGACCGCCGTCGCGACCGCGCCGGTGCCGAAATTCACGATCATCATCGGCGGCAGTTTTGGCGCCGGCAATTACGGCATGTGCGGCCGTGCCTATTCGCCGCGTTTTCTGTGGATGTGGCCGAATGCGCGGATTTCGGTGATGGGCGGCGAACAGGCGGCCTCGGTGCTCGCGACCGTGCGGCGCGACGGCCTGGAGGCGCGTGGCCGGCACTGGAGCGCCGAGGACGAGGAGGAATTCAAGGCGCCGATCCGTACGCAATACGAGACCCAGGGGCACCCCTATTACGCCAGCGCCCGGCTGTGGGACGACGGCATCATCGATCCGGCCGACACCAGGCTCGTATTGGCGCTCGGCATTTCCGCCGCGCTCAACGCGCCGCTGCAGGCCTATGCCGGCGAGGCCGGGCGGTTTGGCGTCTTCCGGATGTAAGCAAAACTCGTTTACCACGAAGGACGCGAAGGATGCACAAAGGACACGAAGAATGATTTTTCTCCTTTGTGGCCTTCGTGTTCCCTTTGCGTCCTTTGGTAAATCTCTTTTCCTGTCAGAATAGATGTTCTCGAAGATCCTGATCGCCAATCGCGGCGAGATCGCCTGCCGGGTCATCAGGACGGCACGGCGGATCGGGATCGCGACGGTTGCGGTCTATTCCGAAGCCGATGCCGGTGCGCTGCATGTCGCGATGGCCGACGAGGCGCGGCTGATCGGCCCGCCGCCGGCGCGCGAGAGCTATTTGAACATCGAGGCTGTCATCGCCGCGGCGCGCGACAGCGGCGCCGAGGCCGTGCATCCCGGCTACGGCTTCCTGTCGGAGAACGCCGAGTTCGCCGAGGCCTGCACCGCCGCCGGGATTGTGTTCATCGGTCCGCCGCCGGCGGCAATCCGCGCGATGGGGTCGAAATCGGCGGCCAAGGCGCTGATGGAGGCGCACGGCGTGCCGGTCGTGCCCGGCTATCACGGCACCGATCAGGACGAGCGGAGGCTTGCCGCCGAAGCCGAGCGGATCGGCTTTCCGGTCATGATAAAAGCCTCGGCCGGTGGTGGCGGGCGCGGCATGCGCGTCGTCGCTGACGCCACGGAATTCGCCCGCGCGCTCGACGGCGCAAGGCGGGAGGCGAAGGGCGCGTTTGGCGACGACACCGTGCTGATCGAGCGCCATCTCGAACGCCCTCGCCATATCGAGGTGCAGGTGTTCGGCGACTTGCACGGCAACATCGTCCACCTGTTCGAGCGCGACTGCTCGATCCAGCGGCGACACCAGAAGGTGGTCGAGGAGGCGCCGGCGCCGGGGCTGACCCCGGAGCGGCGGCGTGATCTCGGCAAGGCGGGGATCGCGGCGGCGCGCGCGGTCGGGTATGTCGGCGCCGGCACCGTCGAGTTCATCACCGAGGAAGGCGGCGAGCGCTTCTATTTTATGGAGATGAACACGCGGCTGCAGGTCGAGCACCCGGTGACGGAGGCGGTGACCGGGATCGATCTCGTCGAATGGCAGTTCCGCGTCGCCGCCGGCGAATTTCTGCCGCTGCGCCAGGACGAGATCGCGGTCGCCGGCCATGCGATCGAGGTCCGGCTTTATGCCGAGAACCCCGCGCGCGGCTTTCTCCCGGCAACCGGCACGCTGCATCGCCTCCATCTGCCGGAGGGCGAGGCCATTCGGGTCGATACCGGCGTGCGGCAAGGCGACACGGTAACCCCATTCTACGACCCGATGATCGCGAAGATCATAGCGCGTGGCGAGGACCGTACCGCGGCGCTTGCGCGGTTGAGGCGCGCGCTGGCCGATACGGCCGTGCTCGGAGTGACAACAAATCTCGGATTTTTGGCTCGCGTCGCCGCCGATGGGGAATTCGCGGCCGGCGCGGTTGATACCGGGTTTATCGACCGCCATCGGGACGTGTTGCTTCGCGTGGCGAACCGGGCGCCGACGCTGGCCCTGGCCGCCGCGGTGCTGGACCGGCTGCTGTCCGACGATGCCCGGGTCCGCGGGGAACCCGTCCCTGATCCCTGGTCGCGGCGCGACGGGTGGCGGCTCAACCTCGCCGCCGCACAGCGCGATTTTCTGTTCCGCTGCGGCGAGACTGAACAGGCGCTGGCGGTGACCGCGATCGGCTGCGGTGTCTGGCGGCTGGAGGTGGCGGGGAGCGTTCACGATTTGCGCGGCGAGAGAGGACCCGATGAAACGCTCGCCGTTATCGTTGACGGTATGCGCCGGGTCGTGCGCACGCTGGTCAGCGGCGCGACCACGGCGGTATTCCTCGACGGCGCGAGCTGCAGTCTTGAGGCGATCGATCCGCTGACGCCGCCACCCGGCGCGGACGCGGCTGGCGGGAGTCTGACCGCTCCGATGCCGGGGCGCGTCGTCCAGGTTTTGGTGAGGGCCGGTGAGGCGGTCCGGCAGGGTCAGCCGATGATGGTGGTCGAGGCGATGAAAATGGAGCACACGATCGCGGCGCCGCGCGACGGAACCGTGGCGGCGGTGCATTTCGCGCCGGGCGACCCGGTCGAGGAGGGGGTGGAGCTGATCGCGCTGGCCGATGGCGACAAGTCGCCGTCGAACCTGCCAGGCGGGCAATGACCGGAGGCGACGTGCGGCCGTCGGAGCCGCTGCATCTCTTGAAGATGGCGGTCGGCATCGCCGATCTCGACGATCTGAGGCGGGTGCGTGCCGCGCGCATCGCGCAACTCGGCGGCAGCTTCGTTTACACGCGCAATCACCCGCGCCGGGCCGAGGCGGTGCTGCGCGGCGGTTCGCTCTATTGGGTCATTCGCGGGCAGATCCGCGCGCGCCAGCCGATTACGGGTTTCCGCGGCGAGCGCGACGACAAGGGTCGCGCGTATTGCCTGATCGCGGTCGCGCCGGAGCTGATCGCCACCGTGTGGCGGCCGTGGCGGCCGTTCCAGGGTTGGCGCTATTTGTCGCCGGCCGACGCGCCGGCGGACAGAAAAGGCTCGGACCAGGACCCGGATGACGCGCCGATGCCGGCCCGCATGATAGCGGAGCTGCGGGGGCTGGGTCTCCTGTAGGAGGCCGCGCGAGTGTATTGGCGAGGTAGGTATTGACGGGTGGGGTTGGGGGGCCATATAAGCGTGCCTCCGCGGCTGGCGGCTCTGGAGGGGCTGGTGCGGCTGCGGGGTTTGCTGATTGACATTGTAGGGAAGAAGGGATGCGCGGGC
>JBFXDF010000155.1:0-8915 GCA_050181375.1 Alphaproteobacteria bacterium | reverse complement strand
TCAATGCCGGGCCGTTCGACATCGTACAAAAGGGCCGGCGCAATACCGATAAATACGGGCGACAACTGCGCGATCTGCGCCGGGGCGGCCGCTCCTTTGGCGAAATCCTGATCGCGGAAGGTCTGGCGCGGCGGTGGGACGGGCGGCGGCACGCCTGGTGCCGCTGAAGGATACACGCGCCGCGTTGATCCGGCACCGACGCGTTCTTATGTTCGGCGCGCTCCCCGACTGGAACCGAGATGACGCCGCTCAGCCATATCCGCAATTTCGCGATCATCGCGCATATCGACCACGGCAAATCGACGCTCGCCGACCGTCTGATTCAGACCTGCGGCGGGCTGACCGACCGCGAGATGCGCGAGCAGGTGCTCGATACAATGGAATTGGAGCGCGAGCGCGGGATCACGATCAAGGCGCAGGCGGTCCGCCTCGAATACCAGGCAAAAGACGGCGAGACCTATGTCCTCAATCTGATGGACACGCCGGGTCATGTCGATTTCGCCTACGAGGTCAGCCGCTCGCTGGCGGCCTGCGAAGGCTCGCTACTGGTCGTCGATGCCAGCCAGGGGGTTGAGGCGCAGACGCTGGCGAATGTCTATCAGGCTGTGGCCGCGGGGCACGAGATCGTGCCGGTGCTGAACAAGATCGACCTACCGGCCGCCGAACCCGACCGGGTAAGGGTGCAGATCGAGGACGTGATTGGCCTCGATGCCTCGGACGCGCTGATGATCTCGGCCAAGACCGGCCTCGGCGTCGAGGACGTGCTCGAAGCTCTCGTCAGCCGCCTGCCGCCGCCGCAAGGCGACATCGCCGCACCGTTGAAGGCGTTGCTCGTCGACAGCTGGTACGACCCGTATCTCGGCGTCGTGATCCTCGTGCGGGTCAAGGACGGGAAGCTCGTCGCCGGTCAGAAGATCCGGCTGATGGCGACCGGCGCCGCGCATCAGGTCGAACGCGTCGGCGTGTTCACCCCAAAGGGGGTCGCCGCTCCCGAACTCGGCCCCGGCGAAATCGGCTTTATCACCGCCGGCATCAAGGCGGTCGCCGATTGCCGGGTCGGCGACACGATCACCGAGGACCGCCGCCCCGCCGCCGAACCGCTCCCCGGCTTCAAGCCGGTGCAGCCCGTCGTGTTCTGCGGCCTGTTCCCGACCGATGCGGCCGATTACGAGAAGCTGCGCGACAGTCTCGCCAAACTGCGCCTCAACGACGCCAGCTTCATCTATGAACCGGAAACCTCGGCGGCGCTCGGCTTCGGCTTCCGCTGCGGCTTTCTCGGCCTCTTGCACCTCGAGATCATCCAGGAGCGGCTGTCGCGCGAATTCGATCTCGACCTGATCACGACAGCACCGTCGGTCGTGTATCGAGTGTTTCTGACAAACGGTCGGGTGCTCGATCTGCATAACCCGGCCGATATGCCGGACCCGGTCAAGATCGACCACATCGAGGAGCCGTGGATCAAGGCGACGATCTTCGTGCCCGACGAGTATCTCGGCCAGATCCTGGCGCTGTGTCAGGAGCGGCGCGGCGTGCAGCTCGACCTAACTTACGCGGGCAACCGCGCGATGCTGGTTTACCGGCTGCCGCTCAACGAGGTCGTGTTCGACTTCTACGACCGTCTCAAATCGGTCAGCCGCGGCTACGCGAGCTTCGATTATCAGCTCGACGGCTACGACACCGGCGATCTCGTGCTGATGAATATTCTCATCAACGGCGAGCCGGTCGATGCGCTGTCGATCATTGTGCATCGCGGCGAGGCCGAGCGCCGCGGCCGGGCACTTTGCGAGCGGCTCAAGGAGCTGATCCCGCGGCAATTGTTCCAGATCGCGATCCAGGCGGCGATCGGCGGCCGTGTGATAGCTCGCGAGACGGTCAAGGCATTGCGCAAGGACGTGCTCGCCAAATGCTACGGCGGCGACGTCACCCGCAAACGCAAACTCTTGGAAAAGCAGAAGGAAGGCAAAAAGCGGATGCGCCAGTTCGGCCAGGTCGACATCCCGCAATCCGCGTTCATCGCCGCGCTGCGGATGGGCGACGCGTAGGCACGGCCGGACGCCCATCGATCAATGAGAGTGTTTATGCGGAACGCCGCAAATTGGAGCGAGAGCCCGGTCATGATCGAATCGATGCGGTCGCGGTCGCGGTCCCTTTGCTGTTCGTCTCGGCGCGACCACATCTGGCTGGCACGAGAGGAGGCGGCGAGATGCTGGTCCGGGTAAAGCGCGGCTGGGAACTGCGGGAAAGCGCGGCAACCGGCGAAGCGGTGTTTCATGACCGCAGGCGGCTGCTGAAGGGCTTAGCGGCCGGCCCGATCCTCGCCTCCGGTGCGGCCGCGTTGCCGGCCTGGGCCGCCGCGGAGGCGGACCCGTCGGCCGGTCTCTATCCGGCCAAACGCAACGACAGATACACGCTCGATCGGCCGATAACTCCCGAAACTGATTCGACGACCTACAACAATTTCTACGAATTCGGCTTCGACAAGTCGATCTGGGAGCGGGCGCAGGCGCTGAAACTCCACCCGTGGTCGATCAAAATCGACGGGATGGTCGAAAAGCCGTTTACGATCGACTTCGACGATCTCGTGAAACGGGTGAGCCTCGAAGAGCGGCTCTATCGTCACCGCTGCGTCGAGGCGTGGTCGATGGCGGTGCCGTGGACCGGGTTTCCGATGGCCGCGCTGGTCGATCTCGCCCGCCCGCTCGGTTCCGCGACATACGTGCGGATGGAAACCTTTATGGATCCGAAGACCGCGCCCGAGCAGAAAAAGTTTTTCTACCCCTGGCCCTATGTCGAGGGGCTGACGATGGCGGAGGCGCGCAACGAACTAGCGTTTCTCGCGACCGGGATGTACGGCAAGCCGGCGCCGAAGCAGAATGGCGCGCCGCTGCGGCTCGTCGTGCCGTGGAAATACGGGTTCAAGTCGGTCAAGTCGATCGTGCGCTTCGAGTTCACCGACAAGCGCCCGGTCTCTTACTGGGAGAAGCTGCAAGCGAACGAGTACGGCTTCTGGGCCAATGTCAACCCCGCGGTGCCGCACCCGCGCTGGAGCCAGGCAACCGAGCGCGTCCTTGGCAGCGACGAGCGCCGCCCGACCCTGATCTGGAACGGCTACGGCGAGTTTGTCGCCGACATGTACAAAGGTCTCGAAAAGGAGCGGCTGTACGCTTGAGCCCGAGCGTTTGCCGACCAGGCTGGTTCACGAATCGTCAGCCGCGGGCCTGATCCGCGACTCCGGAAATGGCGAGGTGACGCCCACGGGCAGTACGGTTCAGGGAAAGCGGGTTCAAGCCCCCTCGCAGCTGCAACTTCGCACGTGGCCCGATGGCCGCTGCCGGCGGCTCGTCGGTCCCCGCGAAGCGATCTCACAATTCCGGAGTCTCGCGCCCGCCCCGGAGACGGGCGTCCGCCGACAAGGTCGGAGACGGGTGGGGTTTATCCGGCCTTGCGGGAGGCGAGGGTCAGGATGCGCTTCTTGAGGCGGCGGATCTCGGGCGACAGCCGGCTGTCGGGCATGCCGCGCAGATAGGCGTCGAGGCCGCCGTTCTTCTCGATCGTGCGGATCGCCGCCGCGCTGAGACGCAGGCGCACTGGGCCGAGCGTATCCGACAGCAGCGACTGGCTCTGCAGGTTCGGCAGAAAGCGCCGCTTTGACTTGATATTCGAGTGGCTGACATTGTGGCCGACCTGGACACCCTTGCCGGTCACCGGGCATTTGCGGGCCATGCGGCACCTCGTTCAGCAATGCTGGCGCAAAACGCGCCGCGCGGCTGGGGGCAGCCGCGCGGCGGCTGCTTTCTATGCCGACACTACGGTCCGGGTCAAGCGCCGCGCTCGTACCAGCGTCGGGTCCGCAGGACGAGCACGACGACGGACAGCATTACCGGGACCTCGACCAGCACGCCGACGACGGTCGCCAGCGCCGCGCCGGACTGGAACCCGAACAGCGCGATCGCGGCGGCCACCGCCAGCTCGAAAAAATTCGATGCGCCGATCAGCGCCGACGGGCACGCGATATTGTGCGGCACGCCGAGTACGCGGTTGAGGCCGTAGGCTACCCCGGCATTCAGATACACCTGGATCACGATCGGCACGGCGAGCAGCAGGATTATCAAGGGCTGGCGCACGATCTGCTCGCCCTGAAAGCCGAACAGCAGCACCAAGGTCGCGAGCAGGGCGATGAGCGACACCGGCTGCAGCCGCCGCATCGCGCCCGCCAGCGCCACCTCGCCGCCGCGCCGCAGCAGCGATGGCCGCCACAGCTGCGCCGCGACCACCGGGATGGCAATATAGAGCACGACCGACAGGAGCAGCGTCTGCCACGGCACAACGATTGCCGAGAGACCGAGCAGCAGCCCGACAATCGGGGCGAAGGCGAACACCATGATCGTGTCGTTGAGCGCGACCTGGCTCAGCGTGAAATTCGGGTCGCCGCCGGTCAGGTCCGACCACACGAACACCATCGCGGTGCACGGCGCCGCCGCGAGGATAATCAGCCCGGCGATGTAGCTGTCGATCTGCACCTCGGGCAAAAGCGGGCGGAACAGCACCCCGACAAACAGCCAGCCGAGCAGCGCCATGCTGAACGGCTTGATCAGCCAGTTGACCCCGACCGTGACAGCGATGCCGCGCCATGCCTCGGGGACCCGGTGCAGCGCGGTGAAATCGACCTTGACCAGCATCGGCACGATCATCAGCCAGATCAGCAACGCGACCGGCAGATTGACCTCGGCGAGGGTGACGCGCCCGAGCGCATGGAACGGCTCCGGCGCGAGTCGGCCGAGCACGATCCCGGCAATGATGCACAGCGCGACCCACAGCGTCAGATAGCGCTCGAACGTGCCAAGACCGCCCGCCGCCGGGCGTCGGGCAGCAACGCTCGCGTTCGTCATGCGTTACGCGGACGGTTTCCGGGCCTCGATCGCGGCCGAGGCGACGTGGTTCTCGATGCCGCGACCGGGCGCCCAGCCGGCGATCATATCGCGGCTATCGAGCTTCACGCCGACGCGGATATCGACATATCCGGCCTCGGCCAGCCAGGCTTCGACCTGTTCCCGCGACGCCGCGCCGGCAATACAGCCACAGAGCAGTGCCGGATCGCCGGCCAGCTCGGGTGATAGCGGTGCGATATTGACCACATCCGAGATTGCGAGGCGGCCGCCGGGTTTCAGGACGCGGAATGCCTCACGGTAGACACGAATCTGGTCCGGCACGAGGTTGATGACGCAATTCGACATCACGACATCGGCCGTATTGTCGGCGATCGGCAGGTGCTCGATCTCGCCGAGGCGGAATTCGACATTGTCCGCCCCGAGCTTCGCGGCGTTGTCGCGCGCCTTTTTCAGCATCTCGTGGGTCATATCGACGCCGATCACCCGTCCCGTCGGGCCGACCTGTTGCGCCGCGAGAAAAACGTCAAAGCCGGCGCCACTACCGAGATCGACGACGGTTTCGCCGGGACGGAGAGCGGCGATAGCCTGCGGGTTGCCGCAGCCAAGGCCGAGATTAGCGCCTTCGGGGACGGCTGCGATCTCCGCCTCGGAGTACCCCATCTGCAACGATTTTTTCGCGATTTCCGGGGCCTCCGCCGGTCCGCAGCAGCCAGTCGGGCTAGGCGAACAGCATGACTCGGCGGCAGCGTTGTCAGCAACGGCAATGCCGCCATAGCGGGCGCGCACCAACTCCTTTTGTTCAGCGGCATTCATTGGCTTTCTCCTTCACGGCAAGATCGGCAGGGGTACAGAGCGGCGCACACGGCTCGCCGCGTCCGCAGCAATTCTCGGTCAGATAGGCGAGCAGCGCGTTCATCGTGTTGTATTCGGCGGCGTAGATCAGCTGGCGGCCGGCGCGGCGCTGCGTCACGAGACCGGCATGCAACAGCTGCTGCAGGTGAAAGGACAGCGAGGACGGCGCCACGCCGAGGCGCTCGGCGATGGAGCCGGCCGGCAGTCCTCCCGGCCCGCGCGCCACAAGCAATCGGTAAAGCGCCAGCCGTGTATCCTGCGCCAGCGCCCCAAGCGCTGTCACCGCACGCTGCTCATCCAATGCCGACAATCCGATATTTCAACAAAGATCGAATATAGCGACGGAACGGGTCAGCGTCAAACGATATTTCGTGAAATGTCGAACGACGATAGGCCGCTCCGTCAGCCTAGCAGTCCGAGGTCGCGCAGGCTCGTGTGGCGGCCGCGGCCGATGATCAGGTGGTCGTGTACGGTGACGCCGAGCGGCCTTGCCGCCTTGACGATGTCGAGCGTCACCGCGATGTCGTCCTTTGACGGGGTCGGGTCGCCGGACGGATGGTTGTGCACCAGGATCAGCGCCGAGGCCTGCAATTCGAGCGCCCGCTTCAACACCTCGCGGGTATAGACCGGCGTGTGATCGACCGTGCCGCGCTGCTGGCGCTCATGCGCGATCAGCACGTTCTTGCGGTCGAGAAACAGCAGGTGAAACTCCTCGACCCCGCTATACGCGACAGTGGCGTTGCAATAGTCGATCAGCCGGTCCCACGACCCGAGCAGCGGGCGCTCGCGCAATTCGGCGCGGGACAGCCGCAGCGCCGCTTCGCGCACCGATTTCAGCAACGCGACAGCCGGTTCGCGCAGCCCGGCGGCGCGCAACGCGTCGGGTCCGGCGCTCAGCACCTCCGGGAAGCCGCCGAATTTGTCGATCAGCGCCTTGGCGAGAGGCTTCATGTCCTTGCGCGGGTCGTTGGCGAAGAGCAGCACCTCGAGCAGTTCGTAATCCGGCAGGCTTTCGGCCCCGGCCTCGAGCAGGCGCTGCCGCAGACGTTCGCGGTGGCCGTAATAGTGCGGCGGCGGGATTTCAGTATCGGAGAGTCCGGCGGGGGCTGGGCCGCGCTTCGGCTTTTGCGGCATCGGGAGGGATCAGCGCGGCGTGTCGCGCAGCGAGCGGCGCGCCCGCATCTCGGCGAGGCGGGCGGTCGCCATGCGGCGCGGCTCGTCGGTGCGGTAAGCCTCGGCGAACGCGTCGATGCCGTGCGCGATAGCCGATGTCGCCGACATGTCCTCCCAGTCGAGGATCAGCGCCTTCTGGAGCCGGACCGCGCGCGGTCCCCCGGCCAGGATCGCGGCCGCGAGACGCTCGACTTCGGCGTCGAGCCGGTCGGGCGGCGCGACCGCGTCGACCAGTCCCCAATCGAGCGCCGCCGCCGCGCCGATCGTCTCACCGGTCAGCAAGAGCCGCCGCGCCCGCCCGCTGCCGATCAGAGCCGGCAGCAGCGCCGCCTCGACGACCGACGGGATGCCGACGAGAATTTCCGGCATGCCGAACATCGACCGGTCGCTCGCGACGCGCAGATCGCAGGCGGCGGCGAGTTCAAGCCCGGCGCCGAGCGCGTAGCCGTCGATGCGCGCGATCACCGGCGCCGCGAGCCGGCGGAACCCGTCGCAGCAGCGGTGGATCAAGCTGATGAACTCGCCGGCCGTTTCGCGGTCGAGATGCGCCAATTCGTTGAGGTCGGCGCCGCCGACAAAGGCGCGCTCGCCGGCGCCGGTCAGGATCACGAGGCGCAGCGCCGCATCGTCCTCGAACTGCTTGACGGTCTCGACAATCTCGACCGCCAGCGCGCGGTTGATCGTGTTGAGCTTGGCGGAATTGTCGATCGTGATCCGCGCGATATAGCCGCCTTCTTCGCGCGCCTCGCGGGCAACCAGCACAGCCATTCCGCGCGTCTCCGCTGGAGATTAACCCTGTCCTCGTGCATAGTAGGCGCGAAACGCTAGAGGAGGCGAGGGTGGACGTTATCGAGGACATCGCCGAGATCCGCGAGCGGTACGGCGAGCCGATGGAGCGCGCGGTCAAGAAGCAGTTGCCGCGGCTCGAAAAACATTCGCGCGCGTTCATCGCGCTGTCGCCGTTTCTCGTTATCGCCTCGGCAGACGCCGCGGGCCGGGTCGATGCCTCGCCAAAGGGCGACGCGCCGGGCTTTGTCCAGGTCCTCGACGACGAGACCCTGCTGATCCCCGACCGGCTCGGCAACAACCGGGTCGACACGATCTCGAACCTGCTGGCGAGCCCCGGGGTCGGGCTGATCTTTTTCGTGCCGGGGCTGCGCGAAACGCTGCGGGTCAACGGGCGTGCTCAGATTACGGTCGACCCGGCATTGCTCGAAGCCTGCGCGGTCAATGGCAAGGCGCCGCGCAGCGGCATCCTGGTCACGGCCGACGAGGTCTATTTCCACTGCGGCAAGGCGCTGATCCGCTCCGATCTGTGGAACCCGGAGAAGATGCTGAAACACGCGGATTTCCCATCGCTGGGCCGCATCATTTCGGAGCAGATCGGCGCGACCGACGAACAGTCGATCGCGGCCAGCGAGCGCTATACCGCCGACGGCTACCGCACCCGGCTCTATTGAGGGCCGAAAGGCTCGGCGCCGTCACCCGGTTCCGAACCAGCTTAACCCCGCCCGACATACGGCATTTTGTTGGCCATCACGGTCATGAACAGCACATTGGCCTCGGGCGGCAGTTCGGCCATGTAGAGAACGCCTTTCGCGACGTCGCGCACGTCGATGCGCGCCTCGGCCTCGACCCGGCCCGAGGCCTGCAGCCGGCCGCGCGCGGTGTCCTCGTTGCGCGTGGTCGCGGCGTTGCCGATGTCGATCTGGCCGCAACAGATGTCGTGTTCGCGCCCGTCGAGCGAGATCGCGCGGGTCAGCCCGGTCAGCGCGTGCTTGGTGGAGGCGTAGGGGATCGAATTGCGCCTGGGCACATGCGCCGACACCGAGCCGTTGTTGATGATGCGACCGCCCTTGGGGTCTTGCGCCTTCATCATGCGGAAGGCGTGCTGCGCGCACAGAAACGCGCCGGTCAGGTTGACCGCGACGACATCCGACCATTGTTGGTAGGTCAGATCCTCGAACGGGATGTTGCGCGTGCTGATGCCGGCGTTGTTGA
>JBFXDF010000154.1:0-8975 GCA_050181375.1 Alphaproteobacteria bacterium | reverse complement strand
CACACCTCGGTCATGCCGCTGGCATCGGCCGCGGGCGGCTATTTCGAACATTTCGATCGCTCGCTGCTCGACCCGCTGTATCGCGAATTTTCGGAGCGGATGGCCGAGCGGCAGGAGGCGGCTCGATACATGTTCGAGGAGGTTACCGGGAAGCGGCGGCTCGCGGCCGAATGGCGGGTTGCCGCCGGCTATCCGTCCGAGGCCGCCGCGCTGCACGGCCGCTATGTCGATCTGATCATCCTCGGTCAGACCGACCCCGAAAACGCCGAGATGGCGCTGTTTCAGCCGCGTGCGGAGGAAGTGGCGCTGGCCGTCGGGCGCCCGGTGCTGGTGGTCCCCTATGCGGGCAGGTTCGAGGATTGCGGTCGCCGCGTGCTCGTCGCGTGGGATGCGAGCCGGGTCGCGACGCGCGCGATCAACGATGCGATGCCGCTGCTCGTCGGCGCCGCAACGGTGACGGTGCTCAGTGTCGATCCAGGCGAGGGCGGCAGGGCGCATGGCGAGGTGCCGGGTATGGACATCGCCGTGCATTTGGCGCGTCACGGGGTCAAGGCGCGTGTCGAAAGCACCGTGTCGGGCGGGATCGGCGTCGGCAACGCTCTGCTGTCCTGGGCCGGCGATACGGGGGCCGACCTGCTGGTAATGGGCGCTTACGGCCACACGCGCGTCCGCCAATTGCTGCTCGGCGGAGCGACGCGCACGATCCTCGAATCGATGACGGTGCCGGTTCTGCTGTCGCATTGAGCAGGCGGCGAAAAGCGAAAGCGGGATGGGCGGCGCCTCCGCGTGCTCAGACGAGCTTTTTCGTCATCAGATAGCGGGTCGCGCCGGGCGGCGGCACGTCGAGCTTGGCGGCGATCTCCCAGCCCTGCTTGCGGTAGAAGCCGGGCGCCTGGAATTGCAGCGTGAACAGCCCGGCGAGCGCGCAGCCGCGCCGCCGGCCTTCGGCTTCGGCCATCGCCAGCAAGCGCGACCCGAGCCGGTTGCCACGCAGATGCTCGGGCAAAAAGAAGCGGTCGATGAACATGACGCCAAGCGAGGTGCGCCCGTAAAGCCCACCGATCAGCGCGCCGGTGTCGGGATCGGAGACCAGGATCGCGAGCGGGCGGAAATCGCGGAACCCGGCTCGCGACTCGTTGTACCCGGCGAGGCTTTCGGCGATGAAGGCGGTCGCCTCCTGGTCCGGCGCATCGGTGACGATGATCTTCGGGTCGCTGTTCATGTTCTGCCTCGGTCGGGGCGCGTCGGAGTGTCGCCCGAAACGCTCATCGGACCAAGCCGGCCATCACGCCGGTCTCGAACGCGGCCAGGTCCTCCGGACCGAAATGGTTGATGTCGCCGGGAGTGGCGAGCGCAACCGCCGCGGCGTAGGAGGCGAGCCGGATCGCCCGGTCGGGATTGTCGTCGAGCAGACCCTGGATCAGACCGCCGACAAACGAATCGCCGGCGCCGATGCGGTCCACGATCTCCACCGGGTAGCGCGGGGCATATCTGACCGCGTCTCGCGCCTGTAACAGATCGCCCGGTTCCGAGCCAGGAGGGCGCGTCAGCGCCACGAGCGGTATCCGGTAGCGGGCGGCGATCGCGGCCGCGAGTGCTTCCGCCTCCTCGGTAAACCCTAGAACGCCGCGCGCATCGCGTTCGGCGACGACGAACAGCTCAAGGTGCGGCGCGACCACCTCCAGCATCGCCCGCGCCTCGGCCGGGCTTTGCAGCGTCGCGCGGTAGTTCAAATCGTACGAAACCTTTTTGCCGGCTGTGGCGGCGAGCTGCGCGACATGCGCCACCAGCGCGCGGCAGCTCGGTCCGAGCGCCGGGGTGATGCCGGATAGATGTATCCAGGCGCTGGACGCGATCAGCCCTTCCCACGGCACATCCTCGAACGCCATCTCCGAGGCTGCCGAACGCTTGCGGTCGTAGACGACGCGGGCATTGCGCGGCGCCGGCCCGGCCTCGAAAAACATCAACCCGAGGCGTGCGTCGGGGATGTGACGGACAAACCTCGTATCGACGCCGTGGCGGCGCGCCTCGCCCTCGACGATACGTCCGAGCGGGCCTTGCGGAATCCGCGAGACCCAGGCCGTGCGGCGCCCTAGTCGCGCCAGGAGACAGGCGACGTTCAACTCGCTGCCGCCGACACCAACATCGAAGACACGCGCCTGGTCGAGACGCTGCGCACCGGGCGGCGACAGGCGCAGCAGCGTTTCTCCCAATGTCACCAGGTCATAAGTCGGGATCTCGATGGCGCCTGCGATCATCCTCCGCTACCCGGCCGGACCGCCGGCAATGTGGATCACTTGGCCCGACACGAACGAGGCCTCGTCGCTGCACAGAAAGGCGATGACGTTCGCGATGTCGCGCGGCGCGCCGAGGCGGCGCACCGGGATCTGCTGTCTTATCTCCTCTTGCCATTCCTCCAGGTCGCGGCCGAGCCGGGCCGCGACCGAGCGGGTCATCTCGGTGTCGATAAAGCCCGGCGCCACGGCGTTCACCGTAATGCCGTAGCGGCCGAGTTCGATCGCGAGAGTCTTCGCCATACCCTGCAGCCCGGCTTTCGCCGCCGCGTAGTTGGTCTGGCCGCGGCTTCCGAGCGCCGAGACCGAGGACAGGTTGACGATACGGCCCCAGCCGCGCTTGACCATCTCGCGCTGCGCGGCGCGCGAGCACAGAAAGGCCCCCTTCAGATGCACCGCGGCGACCGCGTCCCAATCCTCGTCGGTCATCTTGTGGATCAAGTTGTCGCGAATAATTCCGGCGTTGTTGACGAGGATGTCGAGCGAGCCGAGCCGCAGCACGATCTCCTCGACCATCGCCTCGACCTCGGCCGCGATCGTGACATCAACCTTGATGCCAATCGCCCTGACATCATACCGCGCGGCGATGCGAGCCGCCGTTTCTCTTGCGCCGTCGCCGTTCAGGTCGGCGATCGCGATCGCGGCGCCGTCCTTGGCGAGCCGCCCGGCCGTCGCCTCGCCGATGCCGCGCGCCCCGCCGGTTACCAGCGCGACGCGTCCTTCCGAACGTCTAGCCATGTGCGTGCCCGAGTTGCTCTACGACCGTTGATCCGCGAAGCCGCAACCTGTCGCACCCGCATCGCGGGCGCAAGCCGCTGCTCAGAAAAAATGCCCAACGGTAATCCCCGCTAGAAGCAGCCAGCCGGCCGCGCGGTTTGAGCGAAATTTTTTCAGGCAATCGGCGGCGTTATCGATATCGACACGCGCCGCCTGCCACGCGAACTGGAGCGCGACGGCCGCGAGTGCCGCCCAGAACGCCAGGCCGAGACCGGCGGCGGCCCCGGCCAGTCCCCAAAGCAGAGCGGCGCCGGCGCAGAACGCAAACAGGAACGGACGGGTTAGGTGCCCCAACGCCAGCGCCGAGGATTTGACGCCGATCCTCGCGTCGTCCTCCTTGTCCTGGTGCGCATAGATCGTGTCGTAGCCGAGCGTCCAGAACACGCCGCCCAGATACAGCAGCACCGCCGGCGCGGAGAGCGAACCCGTTACCGCGGTCCAGCCGATCAGCGCGCCCCAGTTGAAATTGAGCCCGAGAAAAAGCTGCGGCCAATAGGTAATCCGCTTCATGAACGGGTAGGTGCCGATCAGGATGAGCACCGAGAGGCCGAGCAGGATGCTGAGCCGGTTGAGGCTGAACAGCACCGCCGCGCCGACCGCGAGCTGTGCGACGAGAAAGGCGACGGCCCGGGGAACCGTTATCCGGCCGCTCGGCAGGGGCCTGAGCCGTGTGCGCGCGACGCGGGCGTCGTAGTCGCGGTCGGCGATGTCGTTGAGCGTACAGCCGGCGCCGCGCATCGCCACGGCGCCGACCGCGAACAGCACCAGCAGAACCGGGTCGGGCCATCCCGGCGCCGCCATCGCGATGCCCCACCACGCCGGAAACAGGAGGAGCCAGGTGCCGATCGGGCGGTCGATGCGCGCCAAGCGGGCATAGGGCTCGGCCCAGCCGGGCAGCCAGCGCTCAACCCAGTCGCCGCGGCGAATATCGCTCGGGTCAACGCGGCCAATCTCGGTCATTCGGGCGTCACGCCGAAAACGAACAGACCGGCCTGGTCGGCGCGGTGCACGGTTTCGGCGCGGTCCATTACAATCGTCGCGCCGGCCTGCGCCGCCACGCCGCGCAGCCCGCTCTCGGCGGCCAACGCGACCGTCTGCGGCCCGATTGTCGGACGATCGGCGCGCCGTTCCTGGCCCGGCTTCTCGGCCTTGACCAATACGCCACCGGGGCCGTCGCGGCGCAGCCCGGCAACCCGGCGCAGCAGCGCGTCGGTGCCCTCGATGGCCTCGACCCCGAGCACCAGTCCCTGCTGCACGACAACGGCTTGGCCGATGTCGAGGGCTCCGATCGTTCGCAGCACGTGCATGCCGCGCGCGATGTCGGCGAGCGCCAGTGCGTCGGGCCGCACGCGGCCGAGCGGCCCTTCCGCGACATCGACATCGCCGAGAAAGTCGTCGGCGCCTAGGACGCGAAACCCCTCGCGCTCCAGCTCCCTGACGATTGCCGAGAGCAGCCCATCATCGCCGAGAGCGCGATAGCCGACCTTGGCGAAGAATTTGGCGGCACGCCAGTCGGGCCGCAGCGCGGCGAGCGACGGACGGCGCACCCCGCCGGCCAGCACCAGATCGGCGACGCCGTTTGCCCGCAGCACGTCGAGACCGGCGGCCGCACCGCCGAGGCGACACCAGGAATGCGGCACGCGCTCGACGGTTTCCCGATCGGCTTCGCCTTCCAGCGCGAGGACGAAGACGTCGCGCCCGGCCACCCGACAGCTATCGATCAGCCGCGCTGGCAGACCACCATTGCCGGCAATGATCCCAAGCGGGCCGGCCACGGCTACGCCATCGCACGTTCACCGCCGACCGCGTTTGCCCGGTCGGCGTAGAATGCGGCGTTCTGGCGGCCGTCGGTGCACTCGCGCGCGAAGCGGATCATGTGATGCGCGACCAGCGCCGCGCCGATCAGCTCGGCCACCCGTCCGCCGCGCAGAGCCTTGGCGGCAAAGCGCCAGAAAATCCGCCGGTAGTCGCCGCGGACGCCGACCCGGTAGACGATCTTCGCAAGCAGCATCGCGCCACGCCTCAGGTTCCGGCCGCTGAGGCGGGCGCGGTTCAGCGGCGGCGTGAGCCGGTGCGGATAGGTATGGCGCAGGTTCCATTCGTAGCGCGCGAACATCGCCTCGGGGCTGTAGGCGTGCCGGACCGCCTCCCGCCATGTGTCGAGCACCTCGCCGTAGGGCCGCGCGAAGACGACATTCGATTCGCGCTGCGGATCGAAGCTCAGCCTGCCGGATGCCGCCAGCCGCTCCCATAACGGTGTTTTTGGCAGGGCCTGCAGCAGGTTGATCGTCAATACCGGGATGTGCGAGCGGTCAATGAATTCGATCAGCGTGGCGCCGGTCGCGGCGGTGTCGGTGTCGAGACCGAGAATGATGCCCGAGACGACTTCCATGCCGTAGGAATTGATCGTAGCCACCGCGTCGAGCAGCGGCATCACCCGGTTGTGCGACTTGCGCATTGCGTCGAGCGCGCCGATTTCCGGGGTCTCGATGCCGCAGAACACCGAATAGAAACATGCTTGGCGCATCATCGTAAGGATGTCGGGGCATTGCGCGATGTTGAGCGTCGCCTCGCAGGAAAACTCGATGGGGTACCCGCGGCGCCTCTGCCATTCGATCAGATGTGGCAGCAGCTCGCGCGCCGCTTTCTTGTTGCCGATGAAATTGTCGTCGACGAAATAAATCGCGCCGGCGATCCCGGCCTCGAGCATCGCGTCGAGTTCGGCAAGGATCCGCTCCGGCGTTTTGAGGCGCGGTTGGCGGCCGTACAACACCGGGATGTCGCAGAATTCGCAGCGGTACGGGCAGCCGCTCGAAAACTGCACGCTGCCGAGGAAGTAACGCCTGCCGTCGATCAGCGAGTAAGCCGGGATCGGAAAATCGCCGAGCGGCAGGCGCTCCGCCGTTTCAAAGCGGCGCTGGGTGGCCGGGGGCGACGGGTCGTCGTCGAGCGCCGCGATCAGCGCGTCGGTCGCATCGCCGATCTCGCCGATGTGGAGATAATCGAATTCCGGGTATTCCTCGGGGCAGGCCGAGACCGAGGAACCGCCGAGCGCGCTCGTCCTGCCGGCGGCGCGAGCACGCCGGGCGATGCCGCTGATCTGCTTTCTCTGGATGTGCATGCCGCTGACGAAAACCGCGTCTGCCCAGGCGAATTCTTCCACGGTGGCCGGTCTGATGTTCTCATCGACGAGGCGCACCTCCCAGCTCTCGGGCAGATAGGCGGCGACGACCAGGATCCCCTGAGGCGGCATGAAGGCGCGCACGCCGTCGGTCAGTTCGTAGGCATGCTGGAAGGTGCCGAAGGACGGCGCATAGCGCGGAAAGACGCAGAGGATGCGCCTGACATGGCGCACGCGAACCTGACTTCTCATCCCCGCACAATACCTGTCATGATCCACCCTGCGTCCCGTGGCTCGGGACCGCGCGCTTTGCACGTTGTACCGCGATTTTGCCCTGTCGGGGTCCGGTTTTCCGAAGGAGCATTGCGATGAGCCGGTTGTTCGGGCCGATGCGACAGGTCGGGATCGTTGTCCGCGACATCGAGGCGGCGATGCGGCATTGGGTCGAGGTGTGCGGCGTCGGCCCTTGGTTCTACGCCGAGCGGCTGCCGCTGACCGAATTTCGCTACAAGGGACGGGTCTACGACATCGATATGTCGGCCGCACTGGCCAATTCCGGCGAGGTACAGCTCGAACTGATCCAGCAACGCTGCGACGGTCCGAGCCTGTACCGCGACTTCCTCACCGCCGGGCACGAGGGGATGCAGCACTGGTCGAGCTGGCCGGTCAACTATCATGAAATCCGGGAAAAGGCGCTGAGAAGCGGCTGGCAGATCGGTCAGGAGGGCGACTCGCCGCGCGGCCCGTTCATTTATTTCCTCAACGAGGGCCACCCCGGCACGGTCATCGAGATGGCCGAGGCGACGCCGACCCGCATGCGCATCTTCGACCAGGTCCGTGAAGCCGCGCTGAATTGGGACGGTAGCGACCCGATCCGCTCGAATTGGCCGCAAGGGTGAGATGGGCAAGCATGGCCATGCCATATCGCTTGTCTGATCCGCGGCGGCGATTGCAGACTGCGCGAGGCGGGATCGCGGCGAATAGGGGAGAGACTTGATGGACCTGAATGGCGCGGTCGCTGTCGTGACCGGCGGCAATGGCGGACTCGGAACGCGAATCTGCCACGCGCTGGCCCGGGAAGGGGTCCATATCGCGGTCGTGTACGCGCAAAGCCGTGACCAGGCCGAAGGCGTCGCTCGCGAGCTGACCTCGCGACATCAGATCAACGCCGCCGCCTTCGCCTGCGACGTGACCGACGGCGCTGCCGTGGAACGCCTAATAAGCAACGTTGCGGAGCGCTTCGGCCGTCTCGACATTCTCGTCAACGACGCCGCCTACAACAAGGCGATCCCGTTTCCCGATCTCGATAGTCTCACGATGGCGGTCTGGGACAGGATCATCGCGGTCAACCTGACCGGGCCGATGCGGCTGATCAAGACCGTCGCGCCGATCATGAAGGCGCAGGGCAGGGGCCGCATCGTCAATATCTCGTCAGTGTCGGGGGTCGGGCCGACCGGGTCATCGATCGCCTATGCCGTGTCGAAGGCCGGCCTCATTCATCTGACGCGCTGCATGGCGGTGGCGTTGGCGCCGCAGGTTCTCGTCAATTGCGTCGCGCCCGGTCTCCTGGAGGGCACGCGCGCGACGGCGAATTTGCGCGAGGAGCAAATCCGCAACTCGGCGGCGACGGCGCTGCTGAAAAAACCCGCCGACAAAGAAGACTGCGCCGAGATGGTCGTCGCAATGTGCCGCACCGAGACGATGACCGGGCAGACCGCCGTCATCGACTCGGGCCGCTATTTTCCCTGACGACCCCGACCCTCGCGCCGCACGCGCCAGACCCGCTTCAGTACGGAGAGCCGATCATGACCCGCCCATTCGAGGGAATCCGCATCATCGACATCACGCACGTGCTGGCGGGACCGTTCGCGGCCTATCAGCTCGCGGTGCTCGGCGCCGACGTGATCAAGGTCGAGGCCCCCGACGATCCCGACCAGAGCCGCGACAGCGGCACCGACCGGGCGTTGAACCGCGCGCTGATGGGCACCGGGTTTCTGACGCAGGGATCGAACAAGCGTTCGATCACGCTCGACCTGAAGCAGGAGCGCGGGCGCGAGATATTGAAGAAGCTCGTCGCCGGGGCCGATGTGCTGGTGCAGAACTACCGGCCCGGCGCGTTCGAGGCCCTGGGTCTCGGCTACGAGGCGCTGGCGGCGATCAACCCGCGGCTGGTCTACTGCTCGATCTCGGCCTTCGGCCAGGACGGCGTCAGGCGCGAGCAGACCGCCTACGATCATGTGATTCAGGCGACCTCAGGCATCATGGCCGAGACCGGAACCGAGGAGGTCAACCCGATCAAGATCGGCGCACCGGCGGTTGATTACGCGACCGGCACGATGGGCGCCTTCGCGCTATCCGCCGCATTGTTCCAGCGTGAGCGCACCGGCAGGGGCCAGCACATCGATCTGGCGATGCTGGGAGTGGCGATGATGATGCAGGCTTCGCTGATCACCGGGTACTTCCGCACCGGTACCGAGCCGAAGCCGCACGGCAACAAGCAGCCCTACGCGACCAACAGCGCCTACGACGCGAAGGAGGGCATGGTCATGATCGGCGCCAGCAATCTGCGGCAGCAGGCGCGGTTCTGGCGCGCCATCGAGCGGCCCGACATGATCAAGGCCGACAACGAGGCGCGCATCGCCGACCGAGAGCGCGAAGCCGGGGTCATCGCCGCTATCATCAAGACGAAAACCGCCGACGAGTGGGACGTTTACTTCCAGGCGCGGCACGTGCCGGCGGCGCGCGTCCGCACGATGGCCGAGGCGCTCGCCGACCCGCATTTT
>JBFXDF010000153.1:0-9006 GCA_050181375.1 Alphaproteobacteria bacterium | reverse complement strand
CCGTGCGCCAATACCAATTTCCCGACGCTGATGACCGCCGAAAAGATCAGCGACATGATGCTGGCGCAATAGAACGCCACAGCCGCCCGGGAGGCGTGGCCTCGGCGGCGCGAGATCGCCGCGAATTTCGCCACATTTCCGTTGTACGAAATGACCAGCTGCCGTGGGCTGGCGGAGGGTGGGCAAAGATAGCCGGTTTTTGCTGCAGATTTTGCTGATCGCCGCCGCTAAGCCATTGATTGGCCACGATCTCGGCGCGCATTAGCTGTAGATTCGCTGCAGAAGCAGCAAACTGCCTTCGGAAACAGGGAAAATCCGCCGATTTCGCCGCCGCCCGCGAACCGCAGCAGCAGCGGCGCGCCGGCGCATTGGCAAAGCCGGGCGGCGATCCCTATGTTAGCCGGTCCACTGAGAGGTGCACGGAATGCCCGCTACGGCGCGCGTCGCGCTGCTGGTGACGTGTCTGGTCGATCTGTTCCGGCCCAGCATCGGGTTCGCGGCGGTGAAGCTGCTGGAGGAGGCCGGCTGCACGGTCGAGGTTCCGCGCGCGCAGACCTGCTGCGGCCAGCCGGCCTATAATTCGGGCGACCGCGAGGACGCAAAAGCGATCGCGCGCCGGGTCATCGATGCGTTTGCCGGTTACGAATACGTTGTCGTGCCGTCCGGCTCGTGCGCCGGCATGGTCAAGTTGCATTACCCCGAGATGTTCGCCGACGAAACGGAAATGCGGGCGCGCGCCGAGGAGCTTGGGTCGCGGACCTGGGAGCTGATCTCGTTCCTCACCGACGTTCGCGGCATGAGCGCGGTGAAGGCTCGCCGGGACGGCGTCGCGACCTATCACGATTCGTGCTCGGGACTGCGCGAACTCGGCGTGAAGGCGCAGCCGCGGCTGCTGCTGGCGAGCGTCGAGGGGCTGGCGCTGCGCGAATTGCCGGGGGCCGAAATATGCTGCGGCTTCGGCGGCACGTTCTGCGTCAAATACCCGGAAATCTCCGACAAGATGGTCGCCGACAAGGCGGCCGATATCGCCGCGACCGGCGCGGATACGGTGCTGGCCGGCGATCTCGGATGCCTATTGAACATCGCCGGCAAGCTGACCCGGCTCGGCTCGGCCGTTGAGACGCGACACGTTGCCGAGGTGCTGGCCGGAATGGCCGACGCGGTGCCGCCGATCGGTGCCTCGAAGACGAAATAGAAGCAAAACCGATGCATCCGACCAGTCACGCCTTTCCCGCCAATGCCCGCGCCGAGTTGGGCAACCCCGTGTTGCAGCTTGCGCTGGGGCTGGCGCGCGACGGGTTTCCGGCGCGGCGGGCACAGGCGGTCGCGCGCCTGCCGGAATTCGAGGCGCTGCGCGAGCAAGGCCGCGCGGTCAAGGACCACACGCTCGCGCATCTCGATTTCTACCTCGAACTTTACGAGCGCAATGTCGAGGCCGCCGGCGGCCACGTACATTGGGCGCGCAACGCCGACGAGGCACGCGCCGCCGTGCTCGATATCTGCCGCGCGGCCGGAGCGAAAATCGTCACCAAGGGCAAGTCGATGGTGGCCGAGGAGGTCGCGCTCAACGATCACCTCGAAAAGAACGGCATTACCCCGGTCGAGACCGATCTCGGCGAATATATCATCCAGCTGCGTCACGAGCCGCCGAGCCACATCATCGCGCCGGCGATCCATCTGATGAAGGAGCAGGTCGCCGACACGTTCCGCGCCGCGCATCGCGATCTCGATCCGGCGCGCCCGCTCGACGACCCGCGCGAATTGTGCGACGAGGCGCGCATCGTGCTGCGCCCGGAATTTCTCGCCGCCGATGTCGGGATCACCGGCGCGAATTTCCTGGTCGCCGAGACCGGCTCCAGCATTATCGTCACGAACGAGGGCAACGGCGACCTGACGCAGACCCTGCCGCGAGTCCATATCGTCGTGACCAGCATCGAAAAGGTGGTGCCGACGCTGGAAGACGCGGCGACGCTGCTGCGCCTGCTGGCGCGTTCGGCGACGGGGCAGGAGTTTTCGTCCTACACGACGATCTCGACCGGACCGCGCCGGCAAGGCGATCTCGACGGTCCGGAGCAATATCATGTCGTGCTGGTCGACAACGGCCGCACCGATCTGCTCGGCGGCGAGTTTCAGGACATGCTGCGCTGCCTGCGCTGCTCGGCCTGTCTCAATCACTGCCCGGTTTATGCGGCGGTCGGCGGGCACGCCTATGGCTGGGTCTATCCCGGGCCGATGGGGGCGGTGCTGACCCCGGCCCTGGTCGGGCTGCGCGAGGCCGGGCATCTGCCGAACGCCTCGACCTTTTGCGGACGATGCGAGAGCGTCTGTCCGGTCAAGATCCCGCTGCCGAATATGATGCGGCACTGGCGGGAGCGCGAATTCTCCAGCCGCTTGAACCCGCCAACCTACCGTTCGGGCTTGCGGGTCTGGGCGTGGCTGGCGGCGCGGCCGGCGCTCTACCATGCTTGCGTGAATGTGGCGAGCCGCGCACTTGGTTTTGCCGGAGGCGGGCGCGGGCGCTTCCGGCATCTGCCGCTCGCTCAGGGTTGGACATCGGTGCGCGACATGCCGGCGCCGGAGGGGCGCAGCTTCCACAGCCTGTGGGCCGAGCGGCAGCGCGCCAACGGCGTCGGGCATCGGGCGGGATGAGGCCGTGGTGACCGCGCGAGACGATATACTCGGCGCGATCCGCCGCGGGTTGCGGCGCGGCCCGCTGCCGGCCGAAACGCGGACGGCACTCGAGCACCGAGTCGCCGCGCATCGCCGCAACCTGGTTCCGGCGCGCGCCGCCGCACTCGACGACGCGGCGCGGGTCGATCTGTTTGTCGCGATGGCCGAGGAGGTGCAGACCACGGTCGCCCGGGTCGCTTCCGAGGCTGAGATCCCGGCCGAGGTGGCGCGCTATCTGGCGGCCGAGAATTTGCCCGCCGAGCTGGTCATGGCGCCCGATCCGGCGCTCGATGCGATCCCGTGGCGCGAGCGCCCGCTGCTGCGAATTCGGCGCGGACGCGCCGAGCCGAGCGACGCGGTGTCGCTGACGCCATGTCTCGCGGCGGTCGCCGAGACCGGCACCCTGATGCTGGTATCCGGCGCCGACACGCCGACGACGCTCAATTTTCTGCCTGACACGCACATTGTCGTCGTGCGCGCCGGGCAGATTGTCGCCGGCTACGAGGACGCCTGGGACCGGGTCCGCGCCGGGACCGGCGACGACGGGCGGAACTGGCCGCGCACGGTCAACCTGATCACCGGCCCGTCGCGCACCGGCGACATCGAGCAGCGCATCCAGCTCGGCGCGCATGGTCCGCGCCGGCTCCATGTCGTGCTCGTCGACGGCGCCAAGAGGCCCGAGCCGTAATGCGGTTGTCGTCCGACGATCTCGGCCTGTGGCGGCGGGCGATGCGGGACGTGATCCCGCTGCCCGGGCGCCGCGCATTTCCCGACATGAACGATGAACCGCCGCCCTTGGACCGCGGGCATCCTGCCCGCTCTGCTGCAGATGCGGGCAGGATGCCCGCGGTCCAGATAAAACCTTTGCCGCAACAACACCGACAGCCATCGCTCGACGCCTTCGCCGGGCTGGACCGCCGTAGCGCTGAGCGGCTGCGGCGCGGCCGTTTTCCGATCGAGGCCAGGCTCGATCTGCACGGGATGACACAGGCGGAGGCGCATCGCGCGCTGGCCGGGTTTGTCTCGGGGTCGCGCGCCATCGGCCGCCGCGTTGTGCTGGTTATCACCGGTCACGGTCGGATCAGCGGCGGCATCCTGAAATCCGCCGTGCCGCGCTGGCTCAACGAGCCCGAGTTGCGGCGGCACATGCTCGCGATGACCAGGGCGCAGCCGTGCGACGGCGGCGCCGGCGCGCTCTATCTGCTGCTGCGCAAGGCCTCGTAGCCGGGCAGGGCGACTTCTGGCGACTCACGCCGGCGCGAACAGGCGCTCCTGCTCCTCACGGGACGGGGCCGGCGCGGTTTCTGGAAGCCCGCCGCCGGCGAAGGCCGGGTCGTGCTGCAGGATTGGCAGCACCTTGTCGGCGAACAGGCGCATGTTGAGTTCGGCTTCCTCGTGCGGCATGGCGCCGAACGAATACTCGGTCACGAGGTGGTCGAGGCCGGTCAGCCGCGTTAATTCGGCGATCTTTTCGAGGCAGTCGGCAGGCGTGCCGACGATCTGGATGCCGACATAGAAGTCGGTCGCTTTTTTGCGGGTCTCGGCGCTTTCGCCGATCTTGGCGTAGGTGCGCGCCATCTTGCCGTAGCTCTCGTAGCCTTTGACGGTCGCGAGATGCCCGTCCGAGAAATGGTAGTGGTCGTCGATCGACTGCCATTTCTGGCCGAGATATTTGAAGGCGCGCTCGTAAGCCTCGTCGCGGCTCTCGGCGCAACAGACATTTGTCAGGATGATCGGCGGGCGTGGCGGATGTCCGGCCTCGGTCGCGATCTCGCGATAGCGGACAATATCCTCGGCGGCCTTGCCCCACTCGTTCTGCATGATCATCAGCAGGCCGAAGCCGAGCTTGGCCATGATCTCGGCCGAATCCGGACTGACCGCCGAGGCGTAGAAGCGCCGCTCCGGGTGCGAGATTGGCCGCGGGCGGATCGCGGTGCGCGGGATTTTGTGGAACTCTCCGTCATAGGAAAAGGTCTCGCCGCTCAGCGCCGCGACGACGATTTTCGCGGCCTCGACAAAGCGCGGCCGCGCCTCCTCCATCGGAATGCGGAACCCCTCGTATTCGACGCTGGCCGCGCCGCGCCCAAACCCGAACAGGCAGCGCCCGCCGCACAATATGTCGAGCAGCGCGATCTGCTCCGCGACCCGTACCGGGTCGTGCCACGGTAAGACGATGACCGCCGTGCCGAGCTGGATGCGTTTTGTGCGTCCGGCGTAGTAGGCGAGGAGCTGGGTCGGCGCCGGCGACATCGCGTAGCCGGTAAAATGGTGTTCGAGCGCGAAGATCGAGTCGAAGCCAAGCGGCTCGGCCAGGTCGCCGAGGGCCAGATGCTCGCCGACCACCGCGGCGTCCGAGCGTCCGGCCTGGCACAGCATGTTGAGCGCGATCCCGACTTTCATCGCCGTCCTCCCGATCCGCCAATCCGCGGCACCGCCGCGGGCGCTAGCTTACCCCCGATCCGCCCGCGCTGTCTTCGCGTCAACCGGATGCCGTCAGCCGGCAAAGCGACCCGCCGCCAGCTCGGCCGCGGCGAGGTCCTCGAGCGCGGTCCCGACCGACTTGAACAACGTGATCTCTTCCGCTTCCCGCCGGCCGTCACAGGCGCCGCGGGCCAGACCGGTCAGGTCGCCGGCGATGTCCTCGCGCGCCAGCGCGCCGGAGCGGAGCGGCTGCACGATGTCGCCGGCCTGGCGCAAGGCCGCGTCGGTATCGACAAACACGCGGGCGCGGCGAATGGCGGCGTCGTCGGCCTCGCGCATGTCCGGGCGGTAGGAGCCGACCAGATCGAGATGCGCGCCGGGCTTGAGCCACGCGCCGCGCACCAGCGGTTCTCGCGACAGGGTCGCGCAGGTGACGATGTCGGAAGTCGCCGCCGCCTCGGCGAGGTCGGAGACGGCAACAGCGGCAGCCCCACTCTCCATCAGATTTGCAGCCAGCGCGGCAGCCTTTTGCGGATCGCGCCCCCAGATGCGGGTCTCGCGGATCGGCCGCACCGTTTTGTGGGCCGCGATCAGGTACGGCGCGAGCGCGCCGGTGCCGACCATCAGATGCACGGCGCTGTTTTCTCGCGCGAGAAACGAGGCGGCGAGCGCCGACGCCGCGGCCGTGCGACGCAGGGTCAGCGCGGTGCCGTCGAGCACGGCGACCGGCGCACCGGTCGCGGCGTCGAGCAGCAGGTAGGTGCCGTGAACCGATGGCAGTGAGCGGCGCGCGTTGTCGGGGAACACGGTAACGATTTTGATGCCGAGCGACTCGCCAAGCCGCCACGCCGGCATCAGCAGCAGCGTGCCGGGATTGCCGTCCCGCTCTGTCGCGGCGATTTCGTGATGATGACGCGGCGGCGCCACAACGCCGTCGCGAAACGCGGTCCGCAGCGCCTCGATCAGACTGGGGAAATCGAGCAGCCGGTGGATCGCCGCGGCATCGACGACAAACACCGAGGCCGCTCCTCAACCGCGCGCCGCAACCCGTGCCGGCCGATCGGCCGGGGTGGGCGGCGGGACCTTCGGCGGCGCGAGTTCCTGCCCGGAAGGCGCCGTGCTTGCGGCCGGCGGCGTCGCTTCGGCGAGCTGTGCCTGCGTTGCCTCCAGCTCGCTTTCAAGCGCGATGACACGCCGTCGCCGCTGGCGCGCCTCGCGCCGCCAATGGCGGCCGCCGAACCACGCCGCCAGCGCGCCGCACAGGAAGCCGGCAAGAAAGGTCAGCAGAATCGCGAGGTAAAGCGGCAGTTCCAGCGCGAGACCGAACGGCCACAGACCGAGCGCGACCGTCGTGCGGTTCGACGCGGCGAACAGCGCAAGGGCAAGCGCGGCCAACCCGAGGATGATCCAGTACAGGACTCTCACGGCTGCTCGGCTCCTCAACCCATCGCGCCCCGATCGCGGGCAGCCCATACCAGCCGGAGACGTTTTCGACTGCAAGCGATAAGCTGACCTGATCCGAGCGGTTGGCCGCGCTCCGAGGAGCTGAAATCCTATCCCCAGCGCGGCTGCTCGCCGAGATCGGCCCAGGCGAACAGGCCGAGGACAAACGCATCGGCGCCGCCCGCCGGCACGATCCGCGCGACATATCTGTCGGGAACAAAGGCGCCCTCCAGCACGACATCGTCGCTGCGGGTCGCGCGCATGCCCATCGTGTCCCACGTCTCGACGATGCGGCAGCCGTCCTGCTCTCGCGGCAGAAACGCATGAACGATTTTCGGCCCGCCTTCGGCATCGGCCAACGATCAGCCACCATTGATCGACGCGCCATGCCTCCATTTGCAGCGGTGGATCGTCGGTGAAGAGGATCGCGACGATGGTTCTGCCGGCCGGAAACCGGCTCGCGTCGATCACGTTGTGGACCATGGACATCAGCAGGTTGGCGTCGAGCTCGTCCTCCTTCAGCCGGTTGCGGACCCAGCGCTGTCCCCAGGCGCCGAGCAGTTCGAGAACCGGCATCAGTTCGTCGGCCGCCTGGGTCGGCCAGTATTCGGTCACGCCGCGTGCGCCGCGCCGCCGCTCGATCAGCCCGCAGTTTCAAACTCGCGCAGCCGCCGCGACAGCAGCGACGGCGACATCAGCGGTACGAATTTCCGGAGCTCATTGAACCGCCGGGCGCCGTATAACAGGTCGCGCAGGATCAGCAGCGTCCATCGCTGGTTGAGGATTTCGGCCGCCTGCGCGATAGGACAATATTGTCCAAAGGTTTTCATTGCTGTTGCCCGCCAATGCCTGACCACCGCAGTCCAAGGCTCGGACCGGGCCGATCTAGTCCAATATCTGTACCGGAAGCGGTGCAAAACGGGGGCGCAAGCAACCTGCGCTTGTGCGCGCCGGTGACTTGCCGCTACGATCGGGATGGAAAAACCAAAATTCGCGAGGAGACATGCCTTTGAGACGTTTGTCGGCCGCCCGTGCGTTGACATGGGGGGCCTGCGCGCTTGCCGCGCTGTGCCTGGGCTGGGCCGCGACGCCGGCGTTGGCGCAGAAATCGGGCGGTACGCTGCGATTCTTTCACCGCGACAGCCCGGCCAGCGGCTCGATTCACGAGGAGGCGACGATTTCGGCCGTCGCGCCGTTCTCGGCCGTGTTCAACAACCTGATACGCTTCAATCAGCACGAAAAACAGAACCGGCCCGAATTTATCGAACCGGAACTGGCCGAGAGCTGGAAATGGAACGACGACTACACGCGGCTGACCTTCAAATTGCGCGACGGCGTCAAATGGCATGACGGCAAGCCGTTCAGCGCGGCCGACGTGAAATGCACCTGGGACCTGCTGCTCGGCCAATCGCAGGACAAGTTGCGGCTCAACCCGCGTAAGGCATGGTATCGCAACCTCGACGAGGTCGTGACCGAGGGCAAGGATACGGTCACGTTTGTGCTGAAACGGCCGCAGCCGGCCTTTACGATGCTGCTCGCCTCGGCATATGGCCCGGTCTATCCGTGCCATGTGCCGGCCGCCGACATGCGCAACAAGCCGATCGGCACCGGGCCATTCAAGTTTGTCGAATACAAGCGCAACGAGCATATCAAGTTCGCAAAGAACCCCGATTACTGGAAGAAGGGCCTGCCGTATCTCGACGCGATCGAATGGACGATCATTCCGAACCGCTCGACGCAGACTCTCGCCTTTATCGCCGGCCAGTTCGACATGACGTTCCCGTTCGAGCAGACCGTGCAGACGATGAAGGACGTGCAGAGCCAAGCGCCGAGCGCGATCTGCGAACTCGATCCGACAATGGTTGCGTTCAATTTCATGGTCAACCGCGACAATCCGCCGTTCAACGATCCGGATATGCGCATGGCGATGATGCTGACGATCGACCGCAAGGCGTTTCTCGACATCCTTTCGGAGGGTCATGGAGCAATCGGCGGCGCGATGCAGTCACCGCCTTCGGGGCTGTGGGGCCTGCCTATGGAAATTCTGCAGACCCTGCCCGGATACGGGCCGGATGTCGAAAAGAGCCGGGCCGAGGCTCGCAAGCTGATGGAAAAGCACGGCTACGGACCGAACAACCCGCTCAAGGTCAAGGTCGCGACCCGCAACATAGCGCAATACCGCGACCCGGCAGTGGTGCTGATCGACCAGCTGAAGAATATCTACATCGACGGCGAACTCGAAGTCGTCGAGACCGCCAACTGGTTCCCGAAGATCGCACGCAAGGACTTCATGCTTGCGGCCAATTTGAGCGGCAGCGGCGTCGACGATCCCGATGCGTATTTCTGCGAGCATTACGCCTGCGGCTCGGAACGCAACTATACGAACTACTGCAACGCCGAACTCGAAAAGATGTACGAGCAGCAGTCGAGGGAGCCGGACCAGGAGAAGCGCAAACAGATCGTCTGGGAGAT
>JBFXDF010000152.1:0-9201 GCA_050181375.1 Alphaproteobacteria bacterium | reverse complement strand
GTGACGCTGACCTACGGCGCCGGGGTGGCGCTGGCTGCGCTCGCCGGGGTGATGGCCGCACCGATCTATCAGGTCAGCCCGCTGATGGGCAGCAATATCATCATCGTCGTGTTCGCGGTGGTCGTGATCGGCGGCATGGGGTCGATCCTCGGCGCGATCGTCAGCGGCTTTGGTCTCGGCCTCATCGAAGGACTGACCAAGGTGTTTTATCCTGAAGCGTCGAACACCGTGATTTTTGTCATTATGGCCATCGTGCTTTTGATAAAGCCGGCCGGCCTGTTCGGGCGGACCGCCTGAAATGAGGCTGCCGATCGCAACGGGAAGCGGCGGCTCTGCGTTCTGGGCCTGGACCGCCGCGCTGGTCGCGCTTGCGATCGTCGCGCCGTTCTTTCTCTATCCGATATTTCTGATGAATGCCTTGTGCATGGCGCTGTTTGCCTGCGCGTTCAACCTGTTGATCGGCTATGTCGGCCTGTTGTCGTTCGGCCACGCGGCATTCATGGGAATGGGCTCCTACCTCGCGGCGCATTCGGCGAAGGTCTGGGGGCTCCAGCCGGAATTCGCGATCCTGATCGGGGTCGCTGTCGCCGCGGTGATGGGGTTGGTATTCGGATATCTCGCGATCCGCCGCCAGGGCATCTATTTCGCGATGATCACCTTGGCCTTCGCGCAGATGGTCTATTTCTTCTGCGTGCAGGCGCCGTTTACCGGCGGGGAGGACGGGCTGCGCGCGGTGCCGCGCGGCCGCCTGTTCGGGCTCGTCGATCTCGCCGATCAGTTGACGATGTATTACTTTGTGCTCGCGGTGTTTCTGCTCGGTTTCGGGCTGATCGTGCGTGCGATCCATTCGCCGTTCGGCCAGGTGCTGAAGGCCATCCGCGAGAACGAGCCCCGCGCGGTCTCGCTCGGCTACAACGCCGATCACTACAAGTTGGTGGCCTTCATTTTATCGGCGGCGCTATCCGGTCTCGCCGGCGGGACAAAGGCAATCGTCTTTCAGTTCGCGTCGCTGACCGACGTGTATTGGACGATGTCCGGCCTGGTGGTGCTGATGGCGCTGATCGGCGGGATCGGCACGATCCTCGGCCCGGTTGTCGGCGCGCTCGTCATCGTCACGATGGAAACCTATCTCGCCCAGGCCGGCTCCTGGGTCACGGTCATCCAGGGCATCATTTTCGTGATTTGCGTGCTGACTTTCCGCCAAGGGATTGTCGGCCTTGTCGCACCCTACCTTGTCGGAAAACCGGCGACGATCGAGCCGGAATCGGAAGCGGTGTCGCCGATCGAACCGGCTGCCGCGCCGCAACGGCGGGTCAGCGAAAGCCGCACGGGCGCCTGATCTGAGCCGATTAAGGGCCATAAGCACTCGCCGGGATTGAAATTTGTCCCGAAGCGGGCCGCCGCCTCGCCTCGGCCACGATCCCTAATTCCGCAACACCACTCGGCCGCGCACCTTGCCGCCGCTTTTCAGATCACTGAGCGCCTGGGTGGCCTGGTCGGCGGGGCGGGTCTCGATCGGGATCGGCGGCACCTTCCCGGCCTTGCCCAGTGCCAGCAGCTCGCGCAGATCGTCGAGCGTGCCGACATAGGAGCCTTCGACCGTCATCATCTTGAACGGGAACAGTACCGTCGAGACCGGGCACGACCCGCCGTACAGCCCGACCATGACGAGCTTGCCGCCCTTCTTCAGCACGTTGATGCCGAAACTCATCGTCTCGGGCGCTCCAACAAAGTCGATCGCCGCCGCCGCGCCGCCGTTTGTCGCCCGCATCACCTGTTTGACGGCGTCGGGCGCGGCGTTGTCGATCGTGTCGACCGCGCCCATCTGGCGGGCGTGCGCGCGTTTCTGCGGGTCGAGATCGGCAACGATGATCTTCCCCGCAATTACGGCCGGCGCGATGTGGACGGCGCTGCCGCCGACCCCGCCGGCGCCGATGATGACGAGATGATCGTCCGGGCCGATATGGTCCCGCGCCTTCTTCAGCGCAGATAATGCCGTGATGCCGGAGCAGGTATAGGTCGCAGCCAGCGCCTGCGGCACGCCGTCATGCGGCAAGAGATAGCGCGGGTGCGGCACGACGACATGCGTCGCGTAGCCGCCATGAACGCGCGTGCCGAGCGTGCGCGGCGTCAGGCATAACAGCTCGTCGCCCTGCCTGCAGACCGCGCATTCGCCGCAGCCGATCCACGGATAGGCCACGACCTTGTCGCCGATGCTGACCTCCGAGGCCTGCGGCCCAAGCGCGGCGACCTCGCCGGCGATCTCGTGCCCCATCGTGAACGGCAAGTTTACGCCGCGCGACTCGAGCGAAATCCGCCTGCCGTCGCCGAGATCGAAATGCCCGTCCCAGATATGCACGTCGCTGTGGCATACCCCGGCCACCTCGACCCGCAGGATCACTTCCGTCCCCTGCGGCTCCGGGTCAGGGTAGTCGTGCGCCTCGAGCGGTTTGCCCCACTCGACGATCTGCATCGCACGCATGGTCGATGTCCTTGCGGTCCGGCGGGGATCAACCGATCGCGGTCAGCTCGCGGGCGGAAATATTTTCGAGATTGCGCAGCCGCTCGAACAGGCGCTCGGGCGAGATGCGGGCGCCGCCCGCGTCGAGGCAGGTGCGGAACTTGTCGAACAGCTCGGCCTCGCCCAACGGCAACTCGGCATGGCCGCGGGCGCGCCGCACCTGATCGCTCTCGATCCGCTCGCCATTCGTCAGCTCCACGACGACCTGATCGTAAACCGAGGCGCCGCTGGAATGCGGATCATAATTCTCATTGGTGACGATCGCCACCTTGCGCATCAACTCCTGCACCTCGGGGCGGCGGACAAAAGCGTCGGTGTACTCGCCAAGGCTGGCGCGGCGCGAAATGACGGCCGCCGCCATAGCGAATTGCATGCTGAACTTCGCCTCGAGCCCGGTCTGCGGCGAATGGTTGCGCAGGATCAACGAGTGCGTCTTGCTGATCGAAACGGTGATGCGCGCGATTTCGACCGGCCGCAACGGCCGCTTCGCGAGCAGGTCGAGCATCGCGTCGAGCGCCCGGTGCGTGCAGTAGCAGGCCGGGTATTTCTTGATGCTGAGGCCCTGTTTGACGATCTGCCACTCGTCGCCCAATCGGGCCGGGCTTTCGCGGTCGGCGCGGCCCTCAGGCGACACCGCCGACAGAAAGCCCTGCGGGTGCTCGAGCGCGTCTTGTGAGGCGGTGAAGCCGAGTTCGGCGAGACGGGCCGAAACAAGCCCGGCATGCGCCGCGCGGCCGGCGTGGAACGGTTTTGTCATCGTGCCGAAATTGGCCATCACGCCGCCCGCCTGCGAGGCCGACAGCGCGATCGCCATCGTCGCCTGTTCCGGGGCAAGCCGGCGCAACGCGGCGCAGGCGGCGCCCGCTCCGATAGCGCCGAAAATACCCGTCGGGTGCCAGCCCTTGACATGATGATGGCCGGGATCGCGGCGCGCCAGCTCGGCCCAGGTCTCGTAGCCCGCCGCATAGGCGGCGAACATCTCGCGCCCGCCGAGACCCAGCGTCTCGGCCTCGGCAAGGATCGCCGGGACCAGCACGGTTGAGACGTGGCCGCGGCAGCCGACATCGTCGTAATCGAGCGCGTGGCCGGCGGTGCCGTTGATCCACGCCGCTTCCGGCGCGGGCGCACTTTCGCCCGAAAAATAGAGACTCGCCGGACCCGATGCCGGAGCGAGGCCGCGGCGCAGCAGCTGCGGCGCCGGATCGTTGGCGCCCGCAATCATTGTCGCGATCGTATCGATAAAGCCGGTGCGGGCGGGCTCGACCGCCTCGCGCGGCCGATTTTCAAAACTCAGACCGGCGGCGAACCGGCCGAGATCCTGGGTCAGCGCCATCGCATTCCCTCCATCATCCTGCCCGAGGATACCGCTCCCGGCGCAGGCGGTCCATGCAGACCATGGATGCGATTGCGCCGGCATCTCCCCGCTCCATGTTGCCCGCCCGCAACACCTGGATCATTATTGCAGGAGCGGCGGCGAACATGACTTGACGAAGATCGCCGAAACCGCGCTCAATCACGACAGCCGCCGCCCGCGGGAGCGGCAGCGAAAAAAAGCGGCTCCGGAGGGGGAGTCCGGAGCCGCAAAATCCGAGCCGTTAAAGGCCGGATCGGAGGTTTGGGGGACAAACCTGCAGGGATGAACCCTACGCCGGATAAGATGGCCTGCGATTTCGTCGGCCGTTTGGCGAATTATGGCATTTTGTTGATGTAGTATAACAGGAAATTTAGCCGACCGGGCGCCGGTCCTCGATCACCTGGCCGTCGTTCGGCAGGCTCCCCTCGGGAGCCCTCCTGACTGCACCGCGCAACTTTGTGACGGCCTGCAAGGACGTGGCGATCGCTGCCTCCGGCTCGTCAGGTTCCCCGATCTCCACGAGCAGCGTCATCTCGTCGGCGCCTTGCGGCCGCTCGACGACGAGCCGCGCCCGGATGATCGATTTGTGGCGGCGCACGATCTCGGCGACCTGCACCGGATGCACGAACAGGCCGCGCACCTTGACCGACTGATCGGCGCGTCCCAGCCAGCCGCGTATGCGATGATTGGTCCGGCCGCACGGGCTGACACCAGCCAACTGCGCCGACAGATCGCCGGTCGCGAAGCGGATCAGCGGGTATTCCGGCGTCAATGTCGTCACGACGACCTCGCCGACCTCGTCAGGAGCGGTCGGCTCGCCCGTGCCGGGATGGACGATCTCGACGATGATGCCCTCGTCGAGCACCATCCCGTCGCACACCGCGCCGTCCGGCCCGCGGCTCTCATAGGCGATCAGCCCCAAATCGGCGGTGCCGTAGCATTGCAGCGCGGCGATGCCGCGTTCGGCGAACTCGGCCCGCACTGCCGCCGGAAACGCCTCGGCGCCGACCAGTGCGTTCTTGATCGAACCGATACCGACGTCCTCGGCGGCCGCACGGTCGAGCAGGATTTTCAGAAAGGAAGGTGTCCCGACATAGGCCACCGGGCGCAGATCGGCGATCGTGCGCAACTGCTGCTCGGTCTGTCCGGTGCCGGCCGGGATCACCGGACAGCCCAGTGCCAGCGCCGCGCTCTCGACCATCGCGCCAGCCGGGGTCAGATGGTAGGAGAACGTGTTGTGGACCAGGTCGCCGGGGCGGATGCCGGCTGCGTACAGCGCGCGCGCCATGCGAAAGAAATCGGGACGCCGCGCCTCCGGTTCATAAATCGGGCCTGGCGAGGCGAAAATCCGCGCCAGCGCGGCGACCGGGACCGCGGCCAGGCCGCCGAACGGCGGATTCTGCCGCTGCATCTCGATCAGGTCGGATTTGCGGGTCAGCGGCAGATCGACCAGCGCGCGGCGGTCGGCGACATGCTCCGGGCGCACCTTCGCGAGGCGCTCGCGATAAAACGGGGCATGCTCCTTTGCCGACGCGATCACGCCCGGCAATGCACTCAGCAACGCCGCCTCGCGTTCCGCCGGGTCGCGCGTTTCGAGCGCGTCGTAGAAGACACCGTCCACCGCTCGCCTCCCTTCTGATGCGGCGCCCCAATCGGGCCGCGCAGCCGCACCGGGCAAGCGCCCGCGCTAGGCGACGTCGCGGCGCAGCGCCGGCATGTCATTGCGGCCCGACAGGAACGCCTTGATATTGCGCGCCGCCTGGCGCAGCCGCTGGCGGTTCTCGACCAATGCGATGCGGACAAACCCCTCGCCGTACTCGCCGAACCCGACCCCCGGCGCGACCGCGACGTTGGCGCGCTCAAGCAGCAGCTTCGAGAAGGCCATTGTACCGATGCCGCGGAATTCCTCGGGGATCGGCGCCCAGGCGAACATTGATGCCGCCGGGATCGGGATGTCCCACCCGGCATTGTGCAGCGCCTCGACCAACACGTCGCGGCGCGCCTTGTAGCGCTCGCGGATCTCGGCGACGCAATCCTGCGGGCCGTTGAGCGCCGCTGTCGCCGCGACCTGGATCGGCGTGAACGCGCCGTAATCGAGATAGGATTTGACGCGCGTCAGCGCCGCGATCAGCCGTGCGTTGCCAACCGCGAAACCGATCCGCCAGCCGGCCATCGAATAGGTCTTGCTCATCGATGTGAACTCGACCGCGATGTCGCGCGCCCCCGGCACTTCGAGGATCGAGGGCGGCGGCTTGCCGTCGAAATAGATCTCGGCATAGGCCAGGTCCGACAGCACGATGATGTTCTGGTGCCGGCAGAAATCGACGATCTCGGCGTAGAAATCGAGATCGACGGTCTGTGCCGTCGGGTTGGCCGGGAAATTCAGCACCACGGCGAGCGGCGCCGGCACGGTGTGCTGCGCCGCCTTCTTTAGTTCGGCCAGGAAATCGTGGCCCGGGCCGATCGGCACGTGGCGCACCGCCGCGCCGGCCATGATGAAGCCGAACGCGTGGATCGGATAGCACGGGTTCGGCACCAGGATCGTGTCGCCCGGCGCGGTGATCGCTTGCGCCAGATTCGCCAGCCCCTCCTTCGAGCCGAGCGTCACGATCACCTCGCGCTCCGGGTCGAGTTCGACATTGAAGCGCCGCGCGTAATACCCTGCGCAGGCTCGGCGCAGCCCGGCGATGCCGCGCGATGCCGAATAGCCGTGCGTCTTCGGATCCTGCACGCACTCGACCAGCTTGGCGACGATGTGCGGCGGGGTCGGTCCGTCGGGGTTGCCCATCCCGAGATCGATCACGTCGCGCCCGGAGGCGCGCGCTTTGGCCTTCAGCGCGTTAACCTCGGCGAAGACGTAGGGCGGCAGGCGCTTGATCCGGTAGAATTCGTCGGGCATTGCAATATCGGGCATGGCGAGTTGGGCTTTCCAGACGGCGGCGCGGCGCGCCTTCTCCATGCCCTCTATATAGGAATGGATGTCCCGTGGTGACGGCCGCGGCCTTTAACGAAATGGCGGCGACCACCCCGAGGGAAGACCGTCGCGCGGCGTCGCGGGCGGGACCAACGCCCCGCCTGCTTTTCCTCCGCCTTGTCGGCTACTTCACCGCCGAGAAGCTGGTCGGCTGCAGGAAAGAGTTGACCACCTTGGCGACGATCGGGCCGTTCTTCTCGGTCTCGGCGCGCGCTTGGTGCCATTCCGGATCGGCCTGGAATGCATTCCACTTTTTCTCGCGATCGGCCAGCGAATCGAATTTGAGCAGGTAGTAAAGGACCTGGTTCGACTCGCCGACCAGCATCGTCCAGAAACCGGCCTGTTGGATACCGTGGCGCTCCCATATCCTCAGGGTGATCGTGTCGAACCGCTTCAACAGGTCGGGCAGGCGCCCCGGGACGCAGTGATAGACGCGCAGTTCATAAATCATCTCGAAATCCTCCGGATAATGCGGCATTCGGTGCGGCGCCGCCGGCCGCATCGTTGTTGCGGCGCCAACTCATGGAAAATCCCCTCGAAAATCCCCTCGGCCGCAAGCATCCAAGGCATTCGGCTTTCCTCTCGCGGGCCGCCGGCACAGCATGCGTCCGCTTCCCGCTGTCGGCAAGCCCGGAACAGCCCATCCCCCGCCCGACACCGGGTTGACGTAAATCAGTAGAAGGAACTTCGGATTGGTTCCGCCGTTGGCAGATGTCTGCATGCAAGGGCCAAAAGAGGGAAAGATGAGAAAGTGGGTAAAGCCGCGGATCATCGAGATCGCGGTCGGCATGGAAATCAATTCGTACGCTTGCGCCAAAATCGATTAGGAGGCGGGCGGCGCAGCCGACGGGCAGCGTGCGCGCGATCGTCCTCGGGTCGGCCGCCGGTGGCGGCTTTCCGCAGTGGAACGACAACACGGAGGCGAGCCGTCGGGCGCGGCGGGGCGACGCGATGGCGCCTGCGCGTTCGCAGGCCTCGGTCGCCGTCTCGGCCAATAATCGGGACTGGTTTATCCTGAACGCCTCTCCCGATCTTCGACAGCAGATCGAGGCGACACCCGCGCTGCATCCGCGGCACGGCCTTCGATCCTCGCCGATTTCCGGAGTGGTGCTGACCGGCGGCGACGTCGATGCGGTCGCGGGGTTGCTGCACCTGCGCGAGCGTCATCGCTTCGCGGTTTACGCGCCGGCGCGGGTGCTCGCGATCCTCGCAAACAATCGCATCTTCGACGTACTGGCCGCGGACTGCGTAACCCGCATGTCGATGCCGATTGATACGCTCCTCCCGCTAACCGGCCAAGCCGGCAATTCGGGTTTGAGCGTCGCGGCGTATACCGTCCCAGGCAAGCCGCCGCTTTACCAGGAGGGCGCGGATTTCGATCCAACGCCGCGCGAGGACGGCGACGTCATCGGATTGACGATAAGCGAGCCGGCGACGGGCAAGACGTTTCACTTCATCCCGAGCTGCGCGGCGATGACCGACGGTCTGCGGCACCGACTGGCGAGCAGCAAGCTGGTTTTCTTTGATGGCACATTGTGGACCGACGACGAGATGATCCGACTCGGGGTCGGGAACAAAACCGGCCGGCGCATGGGCCATATGAGCATGAGCGGCCCCCACGGCAGTATCGCTGCCCTTGCCGGACTGGGAATGACGCGCCGAATCTTTCTGCACATAAACAACACCAACCCCGTCCTGCTTGATGATTCACCCGAACGCCGGCAGGCCGAGTCCGCCGGGTGGGAAATCGCGTATGACGGCATGGAGATCGCGCTTTGACCACCGCGCTGTTATCGCCCGTTGCGCTTGAGGGCCGGCTTCGCGAGATCGGCGCGGAGCGGTATCATGATCGCCACCCCTTCCATCACCTGATGCGGGACGGCAGATTGACGCGCGGTCAACTGCAGGCTTGGGCGCTCAATCGATATTATTATCAGGCGCGGATACCGGCCAAGGACGCGTATATCGTCGCGCGGCTGCCGACCGCCGCGTTGCGGCGCGAGTGGCGTCGCCGGCTGATCGATCATGACGGCGAGGACGATCGGTCCGGCGGCATCGTCCGCTGGCTCCGGCTTGCCGAGGGCGTGGGGCTCGATCCCGATTATGTGGCGTCAACGGCCGGGCTGCTGCCCGCGACGCGTTTTGCCGTCGACGCCTATGTCAATTTCGTGCGCGACCGTTCATTGCTGGAGGCGGTCGCCTCGTGCCTGACGGAGATGTTCTCGCCGCAGATCATAGCGGAACGCGTCGATGGCATGCTGAGGAACTATGATTTCGTAACACGCGAAACGATGGCCTACTTTACGCCGCGTCTGACACAGGCACCGACCGACGTCGCCTTTGCGATATATT
>JBFXDF010000151.1:0-9227 GCA_050181375.1 Alphaproteobacteria bacterium | reverse complement strand
TACGCGATCGCCGCCGGCTAAGCCGCGCTCCTTTTTTGACCCCTGCTCCCCGGCTTGATCCGAGGAGCGGGGACAACGGGCGTGCAGTCAGGATGGGCGCGACCAGGCCGTGGCGTTTGTCGCTGACGGTGGCGGCTGCTCCATCGGGACCATCGCTAATAGGTAGCGGCGCTGGTGTGATTGCTTTGCGCGCCTGCGCTACTACACGGCGGTGCGAGGGTCTTTGGTTTCTGGCCGGGCGGGGCCCGTGATCTCGACGACAGGCATAAATACGTATTGGAGGGCCCTTGCAATGGAGGTTCGTGAAGCCGTGGCTCTCGCCAAACGATACGTGGGGGAGCTCTTCGTGGATGAACCCATCGGCGAGTTGGGTTTGGAAGAAGTCGAGTTCGACGAAAGTTCTGGAACGTGGTTAATCACGATCGGATTTTTGCGGAATTGGAGCCGCGGCGGAATTGAAGCTTTTGCGCCGAAAAAGCGCGATTACAAGGTTGTCCGCATATTAGATGCAGACAAAAAAATGATTTCAGTTAAGAATCGGGAGCCAGCTGATTAAGATGGTTTCGGTTGTTCTCGATTCCAATCTTCTGCTTCTGCTTGTTGTCGGTATTGCCGATAGGACCTACATCAAAAAGCATAAACGTTTACAGGCGTATAACGAAGGGGATTTTGACCTACTACGTCAACTGATCGCCCCGATGTCCACGATTGTTGTTACTCCGAATATCCTGACGGAAGCTTCGAATTTTGCACAGCAAATTGCCGAGCCAGCCCGTACGCGGATCGCAACAGCGTTTGCTGCTCTGCTGGATGGGTTGGATGAGCAGTATGTTTCCAGCACGCAAGCTGCGGCTCAGCCGGAGTTTTCCCGTTTGTGGCTGACGGATTCTGGTATACTCAATAGGATGACGAACGAGCATGTCTTGCTTACGGCCGATCTCTCGCTTTACCTGGCTGCCGAACGTCGCGGTCATAAAGCAATAAATTACACCCATTTGCGTGATCTGTAGATTGCACCATCATCATGCCGGCATTGATGGACAAGCGTGGCCCACGATGCGGCGTTAATGAAAAAGGTGGGCGCTGTGCCCACTCGTGAAGGCGCTTGACCGGCGAAGCGCTTGAGAAGCGGGCGAAAACATTCCATCCTCGCCGCTTGAGCCGGCGCCGCCCCCACTGCAATCGAAACGGAGAGCCGCAATGACCAGCAAGCGTGGGGCGGATAAGCGTAGCGCAAACCGCCATCGCAAAGACGGCGCCGGATCGGTCAGCATCCGGGTCGATTGGCCAATACTGCCGTTCCTCCGAGGCCGCCATGCGTCCCGCCGCGTGGCGGTTGACTTTCGGCGTATGTTCCTGTAATGTTCCATTCGCAAAGCCGAGGCCTCGAAATCCCTGCTTCTTCCCTGATACCCGCGCAAATTTCCCTGTAACATCCTGCCAAATCCCTGCAATTCGCCGCGTATTCACTGGCATATCAATCGCTTAGGACGCACGACAGCGAAAAATTCCCGGCTGACAGGGAATTACAGGGAATCCGGCGCGAGGCGCTGCGGCGGCAGGACCTCCGGCGCGAGGATGCGCTCGATCAGATGCGCCCGGCCGATGTCTTCGAGATGGGCGCGTTTCTGCTCGGGCGTCAACCGCGTGCCGATGCCCTGCGTCATCAGCTGCACCAGCGAGCGGTCGCTGAGACCGAGCCAATAGCCGCGCCGGGTCAGTTTGTCGTCGCCGTCGCGGGCGAACGGGTCCTCCTCCGCTCCGTCGAGCGGGGGGCGGTAGAATCGGCTCACCGCGCTCTCCTTGAAAACCATTGGCGACACAATACACGGTGGCAGAATTGGCCGTTGCGCCGATGGGAGGCAAGCCGGCACTTTGCCGGCGATGAGCACCCGAGGCGCGCCTTCCCCGAACCCGGAGACGCGGACCGCGTGGCTGATGCTGGGCGGTGCGTTCATCGCGTTCACGATCAGCGCCGCGCTGATGCATGCCTATCCTGTGTATCTGGTCGCGTTCATCGAGGATTTCGGCTGGAGCCGGGCCGAGACGTCGATCGCCTACTCGGTGTCGCAGCTGGTCGGCGGGATCAGCGCGCCCGTGGTCGGCGTGCTCGTCGACCGGCTCGGTCCGCGGCGGCTGCTGCTGATCGGCAGCGTGCTGCTGGGCGTCGGGCTGTGTGCCAGCGCCTTTATAACGGCGCTGTGGCAGATCGTGCTGCTTTACGGGGTGGTGATGACGTTCGGGGCCAACTGCCTCGGGCTGGTCGCGTTTGTGCCGCTGTTGTCGCGCCATTTCGTGCGCCGCCGTGGGATGGCGATCTCGATCGTGCAATCGGCGAACGGCATAGCGCGCGGGATTTCCGCTCCGGCCGTGCAGCTGTCGATCTCGTGGATCGGCTGGCGACCGACCTATCTGGTGCAGGCCGGCGTCATGGCGGCCGTTGTGCTGCCGCTCGCCGCGTTGTTCCGGCGCGCCGAGCCGGGCGGCGGCAGGGCGCCTCTTACGCCGGAAGCGCCGTCCGCAGCCGGTCCGCCTCCGTCGCAGCCACCCTTCCCGCTGCGCTCCGGCTGGAGCCTCGGCGAGGCGATGCGCACGCCGCATTTCTGGCTGCTGTTCTCGGTCTACATGTTCACCGGTCTCGGCAGCTTTTTCGTATCGCTGCACCAGCTTGCCTTCGCGGTCGATATCGGCTTCGACAAGCTGTACGCCGCCCAGGTTCTCGGGATCGGCGCGTTCCTCGCGGTGCCCGGCATTGTCGTCACCGGCACGCTGTCGGATTATCTCGGCCGCGAGTTCTCGGCCATTCTGGCCTATGGGATCTCAATCCTCGGTGTGGTTTGCGCGCTCTTTATCACCAGCCCCGATCAGCATCTGCTGCTCTGGCTGCACGCCTGCTTTTTCGGTCTGACCTGGGGTGCGCGCGGCCCGGCGATCACGGCCAAAACCGCCGATCTTTTCCCCGGGTCCCGGCTCGGGACGATCCTCGGAGTCATCACGATCGGCAGCGGCCTCGGTGCGGCTATCGGCTCCTGGGGCGCGGGATGGGTTCACGATGTGACCGGCAGCTACCGCATCGCGTTCCTGTTGTCGATCGCGTCCTACGCCTGCGGAACGGCCGCGTTCTGGGCATTGCGCCGGCCTCCGGTACGGCGGCGGCCGCGACCGTTACCCGACGCGCTCGTCAGCCTCGATGAAGGGCGTCTCGGCGGCGGGTAACACGCCGGGTTCGCAGACTCCAGAGGTGGGCAGTCGGACCGCCGGACCGTCGATGGTCAAATCGCTCGCCTCGCCGCTTTCGGGAGCAAGCAAAGATCCGAGAGCATTGGCGACCGCCGAGGCGCTCGGTTCGGCATCTTCTGGAGGGAGCAGCGAGCCGAGCGGGTCGGAGCGGGCCGGTTGGCGGGGCAGCCGGATGCGCACCGCCGTACCGCTTCCGCGCCGGCTGTCGAGCGCCAGCGTGCCGCGATGCGCCTCGACAAGACCTTTGGCGATCGGCAGGCCGAGACCCGTGCCGCCATAGTTTCTCGCCGTCACGGAGCTGGCTTGTCCGAATGGCTGCAGGGCCCGGTCGGCTTCGTCCGGGGTCATGCCGATTCCGTAATCCTTGATTTCGATCTCGACCTCTCCGTCACGCGCGTCCCACGCGCGGATCTCGACCCGCCCACCCTCGTGCGAGAACTTGATCGCGTTTGACAGCAGGTTGAGCAGAACCTGTTTGAGGGCGCGTTCATCACCGATCAGCAGCAAGTCGCCATCCGGCAGATCGGCGACGAGGTGCAGCGAGCGGGCGCGCGCCCGTTCGCGGACAATGCGCATTACCTCGTCCATGAGCCGGCGGACCCGGACCGTATCATGGGCAAGCTGCAGCATCCCCGCCTCGATTTTCGACATGTCAAGCACGTCGTTGATTATCGACAGCAGTAACAGCCCGCTCGCGTGAATGTCCTTGATGTACTCAACCTGCCGCGGATCGGTTATCGGACCCAGCAACCCGTCCGCGATCGCCTCCGAAAACCCTATGATGGCGTTGAGCGGGGTACGCAGTTCGTGGCTCATATTGGCGAGAAAATCGCTTTTGGCGCGGCTCGCCAGCTCAGCCTGGAGGCGGGCGCGCTCCATTTCCGCTTCAGCCTTCTTGCGCCCGGTGATGTCCGAATAAAGCGTCACGACGCCGCCGTCCGGCATCGCTCTGCGGCAGATCTGCAGGACCGAGCCGGTCGCGGTTACGCGCTCGAACGTACTGGGCACGCCTTGATAGAATGCCTCGAGCCGTTCTCGAGATTCGCGCTCGGGGTCGTCAACCGAACCGAAATCGCCGCGCCGCGCCTGCTGCAGCAGCACGTCGTGCAGCGTAGCGCCTCCCAGCGGGCCGGGAAATTTCAGCAGCGAGGCGAACCGGGAGTTCCACGCGATCAACCGTCCGGCACGGTCGAACACGCTGATCCCCTCTCCCATGTTTTCGAGCGTACTCTGCAACAGCGCCTTTTGGTCCTCGAGCTGCGTCTCTCGGCGGCGAAGCTCGGCGACGGCACGCTTTTGCCGCCGCAGAAGGAGCAGCATCAGACCGCTGAAGCCGGCCGTCGCAATGCCGAATACGAAATCGCCCAACAGATGGGACGGCGCGAGGAACCCGCCTTGTCCCCAGGCGATCAACAGCAGCGCCAAGACAGCCGCCGCCGTGATGGTTTCCGCGCCTGCTTCCCGCAACAACGTCCCGGAACCCCGCGATCTTCGGCGACCCTGGCGTTCGGACCGGAAGCGAGCGGATTTCAGTTCGCGATAGCCGCCCGCGGCGGCGGTCCGTCCGCACAAAGCCGCATTGGTTCTGTCCTCCTGCCCGTCGGCAACGATGGTCGCGTCACGTTAATTTTCGGATAACACTCGGCAGCCGCCGAGGCGGCGCCGCTTGGCGGGTCGTAAGGGGCGCACACCTGCGGTTGCCTAACGGCAGCACTCCGCACCCGGCAAATGGGCCGATGTTGTTGCGCTGACGCTCGCGGGCCGGCATGGTCGCAGCGGAATCGGCCAAATGGTCCGGCAACGAAAGGTTGAGCCGCAAGTGAAGGCTTTGTTTCTCGGCAACGTCGCGGCCGATACCGCGAACGGCATAGGCGGCGAGTTGCCGCCCGAGCTCGGCGTGACAATCGTCCGCGATCCGCGCGATCTCACGCAGGCGGCCGCCGCCGAGGCCGATATTCTCGTCAGCAATCATTGGCGCGACGGATATCCGCCCGCGCCGAACGTGCGTCTCGTCCAGGCGGTGGCGACCGGGATCGACCTGTTCGACCTCGCCGCGCTACCGCACGGCGCCGCAGTCTGCAATGCTTACGGCCACGAGACCGCGATCGCCGAGTACATCGTTATGACTTGGCTGGCCTTGCGCCACCGCTTGTTCGAGGTTTCCGGCGAATTCCGCGAGAAGGCCTCGTGGCGCGCGAGCTGGGTCGAGAGCGGCGCGCCGCACGGCGAGGTGCGCAACACGACGCTCGGCATTGTCGGCTACGGTCGCGTCGGGCGCGAGGTGGCAAAGCGCGCGGCGCCGTTCGGGGCGCGCATCCTCGCGGCGAACCGCACGCAGCGCGAACCGGACCCCTGCGTCGAGCGCGTCTATCCGCTCGGCGAGCTGAATGCGATGTTGCCGGAGTGCGACGCGGTCGCGCTGTGCACCGCGCTCGGTCCCGAAACCACCGGGCTGATCAACGCAAATCGGCTTGCGCTAATGAAGCCGAACGCGTTTCTGATCAACATCGCGCGCGGTCCGGTCATTGACGAAGACGCGCTGTACGCCGCGTTACAGGCTGGCAGCCTCGGCGGCGCCGCGCTCGACGTTTGGTGGCAATACCCAACCGAAGCCGAGCCGAACCGCCGCGGCTCCCGCTACCCGTTCCATGAGCTGCCCAACGTCATCGTTACGCCGCACAATTCCGGCTGGACGAGCGGCATGGTGCGGCGCCGCTGGGACGAGGTCGCCGAAAACCTTCGCCGCTTCACGCGCGGCGAACCGCCGATAAACCTTGTGACCACGATCTGAGTCCCGCTCCATGAAAACCCTGTTCCTCGGCGGCCTGGCGACGCGCGTTGCGCCGCGCATTATGGCCAAAATGCGCGAAAAGCTCGATGACCCGGTCATCCTGGCCGACCTCAACGATACGCAGCGAATGATCCCGGCATTGGCCGAGGCCGAGATCGTCGTCGGGCACATCTGGCGCCCGGATTATCCGCCGGCGCCGCGGCTCAAACTGTTGCAGGCGGCGACCGCCGGCATCGACATGATCGATGTCGAGTCGCTGCCGCGCGGGATCACGGTCTGCAATGTCTACGGCCACGAGCCGGCAATTGCCGAATACGTGCTGATGACGATGCTGGCGCTGACCCACCGGCTGCTCGACACCGTGATTGAGTTCCGCGGCGGCTCGTGGGCCGGGCACCAGCCGGCCGGCGGTTCGCCCCACGGGGAAATCCTTGGCAAGACACTCGGCATCGTCGGCTACGGCCGGATCGGCCGCGAGGTCGCCCGCCGCGCCGCTAGCTTCGGCTGCAGCATCATCGCTGCCAATCGCAGCCCCGTCACGGAGAACGGCGATGCCTCCGAAATCTACCCGCTCACCGGGTTGGACCACATGCTGCCGCGCTGCGATGTGCTGCTGATTGCGGCGGGTCTCGGGCCGGAAACCCGGGGACTGCTCGGCGCGCGCCGGCTGTCGCTGATGAAGCCGAGTGCGCTGTTGATCAATATCGGACGCGCCGCGATCGTTGATGAGGAAGCGCTGTACGAGGCATTGCGCGACAAGCGGCTTGGCGGCGCGGCGCTCGACGTGTGGTGGCAGCATTGGAGCCCGGACCATCCCGATCAGCGCGGCTCGCGCTTGCCGTTTCACGAATTGCCGAACGTGCTGATGACGCCGCACTGCTCGGGCTTCAGCGAAGGCACCGCCGACCGCCGCTGGGGCGACCTCGCCGCCAATCTCGACCGCTATCTGCGTGGCGAGGCGCTGCACAATGTCGTGATGAGGACTTGATCGAGAAGCAGCAACCCGCAGTCTCGGCTTCAGTCCGGACTTCAAATTGGGCGGAGGAGATGATGGCCGAAGACATCGCGTTTCTGTCGGCAACCCGGCTTCTGGAACTCTACCGCACCAAGGAATTATCGCCGGTCGCGGCGATGACCGAGGCGCTGCGCCGCCTCGAAACCTACGAAGCCTCGCTGAACGCTTTCGTTCTCTACGACCCGGACAGCGCAATGCAAGCGGCGCGCGAATCCGAGGCGCGTTGGCAGCGCGGCAAACCGAAAGGCCTGCTCGACGGCATCCCGGTGGCGCTGAAGGACACGCTGTTGACAAGAGGCTGGCCGCGACTTGTCGGCTCGCGCACGATCGATCCGAACCAGCAGTGGCGCGAGGACTCGCCCGCCGTGGCGCGGCTGCGTGATTCCGGCGCGCTGTTCTTCGGCAAGACCACGACGCCGGAATTCGGCTGGAAGGGGATGACCGACTCGCCGCTCTCCGGCGTCACTCGCAATCCGTGGGACCTGGAACGCACCCCCGGCGGCAGCAGCGGCGGCAGCGCGGCGGCGGTGCTGGCCGGCATCTGCCCGCTGGCGGTTGGCAGCGACGCCGGCGGCTCAATCCGCATCCCGGCCGCGTTCTGCGGCATTTTCGGACTGAAGCCGACCTTCGGCCGGGTCGCGACCTATCCGCCCTCGGCCTTTGGCGACGTCGCGCATGTCGGCCCAATGACCCGAACCGTCGCCGACGCAGCGTTGATGCTCGACGCGATCAAGGGGCCGGATTCGCGCGACTGGCACAGCCTGTCCGATGACGGCATTTCCTACCGCAGTCGGATCGCGGAAGGTTCGCTGAAGGGTAAACGCATCGCGTTGTCGCCGACTCTCGGCTACGCCGAACCGGCTCCGGAAGTCCGTGGCGCCATCGAGCGCGCCGCCGCGGTCTTTGCCGATCTCGGCGCGACGGTCGAACCGGCCGATCCGTTCGCCGAGTCGCCGCGGGCGATTTTCGAGCCTTTGGCGCTGGCCGGGTTCTGGGCGTTGCTGCGCGCACAAACCCCTGAGAAGGAAGCGCTGATGGACCCCGGTCTGGTCGCCGAGTGTCGCCGCGGTCAAGCGGTTACGCAGGAGCAGTATGTCGAGGCAGTGCTGAAGCGCACAATGCTCGGCGCGGCGCTGCGTCAGTTCTTTGACCGCTACGATCTGTTGCTGTCCCCGGCGATGCCGATGGTCGCTCCCTACGCCGACCCGCGCGACGACGGACGGCCGAACCCGAAAACTTATGGGTGGGACTGGGTGCCCTACACCTATGCGTTCAATCTGACAAAAAACCCGTCGGCCTCGATCCCGTGCGGCTTCGCCGAGGGTCTGCCGATCGGGCTGATGGTTACCGGACCTCTCTACGAAGACCTTGCCGTGCTGCAGGCCTGCGCCGCCTATGAAGCCGCCGTCGGCAAAGCGTGGCCCGCCCCCAATTTGACCGCGGCTCTTGCCAAGGCCGAAGGCGCGCCGGACGCCGCGCTGCGGGCGAAAATCCGCCCGGTTTCCCCGCCGACGTAAACCCGCGCTATGATCGGCAACGCGCAACCGACCAGCAACGGAGCACCGTCATGCCAGGCATGGAGCTTTACACCGCCGGCACCGGCAACGGGCAACGCGCCGCGATCGCGGTCAACGAATGCGGCGTTGCCTGCACGGTCCACGTCTTGAACCTCGGTCAGGGCGACCAGAAAGAGCCGGATTACCTGAAGATCAACCCGACCGGACGCATCCCGACCCTGATCGATCCGGACGGACCTGGCGGCAGGCCGATCACGGTTATCCAATCCTGGGCGATCCTGATGTATCTGTGCGAGAAGACCGGAAAGTTCCTGCCGTCCGATCCGGCGGCGCGGGTGCGCGTCTTCCAGTGGATGGCCGAAGGCGCCGCCGATTACGCATCGGTCAACCAGACGATCTTTTTCCTCGGCGCCCGCATGCCCGAAAAGGTGCCGGATTCGGCAATCAAGTTCTACGAGGACCGGTTCGTCAATTTGTGGCGCTTCGCCGACGAACAGCTTGCCCGGACGCAATACCTGGCCGGCGACGAAATCACCGCCGCCGATCTCGCGGTCTACCCGATCTATGCCGGGCGCAAGGCATTGCCAGACAATGCCGGCCTCAGGAACCTGCAAGCCTGGGGCGACCGGGTCGGGGCGCGGCCGGGCGTGCAGAAAGGCATGAA
>JBFXDF010000150.1:0-9271 GCA_050181375.1 Alphaproteobacteria bacterium | reverse complement strand
GGACTTCCTTGACCCCCATCCGGAGGATCGCGTCGGGGTGGGCGCTGACCCAGGGGCCGCGCTCGGCAACCTCGCGCAGCATCGGATCGAGCATCGCCCGGGTCTTGCCTTGATGGATCGGATCGACCCAGACAAGAACGCCATCGGCAGCCAGAAGCTGCTCACGAACTTCGTCCGCGAATGCCTCGTCGTAGACCGCCGGTTCGGCGTCGATGCCGAGCGCGGCGAGTTCCTCGAAAACGCGATGAAAGCGGTTGTTTTGCGGTGTCGCGCTGTGGCGCGCCTCGGCGTCGCCGCGCCACACGACGGCGATCTTGAAGGAGTTTTGTTCGGGATTGCGTCCGTTCATGCGGCACTCCTCGCTTGGCGAGAGGTGCAGAGCTTGGACGGCGCGTCTTACGGGGTGTCTGCGTCAACCCCGCCGCTATGGTAGTAACCCTTTGGATGAATAACAATCCCCCAGTCGGCGGCGGCGGCAATCGCGAGCGGACGGACCGCCGGGATCGCACAAATTTTCGGCTTCCAAACTACGCCACGCTCCAATCGGGGGCAGCGATAATGTCACGCAATAGCCGTCGCCTGCGGACCCTGTTCTCCGCCTCGGCCAGGGCGGCCGTTGCGGTGGCGCCGGTCCTGGTTGCGTCGGCGCTGCCGGCGCACGCCGTCGCGATACCTTCGGTGCCGGAAGGCGTTGCGTGGGGCGAGACGAGCCGGGCATTGGCCGAGCAGCTTGGCGCGCGGGCGACCGTACTGGCGCGGCCGATCGATTTCGGGGACGCCTATGCCGATATCGTGCTGCGCGACGCGGCGCTCGGCGGCGTCGCTATGACGGCGTTCTTCCAAATGGACAAGCGGACCGGCGGGCTGAAGCGGGTGCAGTTCGAGCGGCCGCGGCACGCGGTGAATCCGCCATCCTACCGCGCCGTCATCGGGGCGCTCGACACCGCCTACGGGCCGCCGGCCGCGACCTGCGCGATGCCCGCCGTCCTGGCGAACGGCTATCAGGCGTCGGTGGAACGGGTCTGGTTGCGCGACGGGCTGACGATCCGCGCGATTTTCCGCGACACGACGATCGAGGCCTTCGAGGGGTGTCTGTGGTGGTGGATGACGCCGCCTTGCGGGCTGACCGGGCAGATGCTGGTGCGGTTCGCGCCGACCGATGCCGAGAAGCCGGCCTGTCCGGTCGCGGCCGGATCGTAAGCTTCAGGCGGCGCCGCGCCGGCGGCGTTCGGGAAAAAGACCGACGAGGCCGGCGCGCGACGCCGGGCAGATGCCGCGCTCGGTGATCAGCGCCGTCACGAGCCGCGCCGGGGTCACGTCGAACGCGAAATTCGCGGCCGGGCTGTCGGCCGGGGTCAGGCGGATTTCGGCGCGTTCTCCGGCCGCGGTCCAGCCGGCGATGTGGGTGACCTCGCGCGGGTCGCGCTCCTCGATCGGGATGTCGGCGCCGCTCTCGATCGTCCAGTCGATCGTCGGCGACGGCAGCGCGACGTAAAACGGCACGTTGTTGTCCCGCGCGGCGAGCGCCTTCAGATAGGTGCCGATCTTGTTCGCGACATCGCCCGCGGCGGTCGTTCGGTCGGTGCCGACCATGCACAGATCGACGCGGCCCTGCCGCATCAGATGGCCGCCGGCATTGTCGGCGATGACCGTGTGCGGCACGCCGTGCTGGGCCAGTTCCCAGGCCGTGAGGCTGGCGCCCTGGTTGCGCGGACGCGTCTCGTCGACCCAGACATGCAGCGGGATGCCGGAATCGTGGGCGCGGTAGACCGGGGCCAACGCGGTGCCCCAATCGACGGTCGCGAGCCAGCCGGCGTTGCAGTGCGTCAGGATCTGCACCGGCGCCTCCCCCGGCTTTGACATAAAGGCGGCCCAGATCGGCATCAGGCCGTGCTCGCCGATCGCGCGGTTGATCGCGACATCCTCCTCGGCGATCGCGGCGGCCTTGTCGAGGGCGGCCACGAGCCGGCGGTCCGGCGGGATGTCGCGGAGCGCGCGGCGCATCTCGGCCAACGCCCAGGCGAGGTTGACGGCGGTCGGACGGGTCGCGGCAAGCATCGCGGCGGCACGGTCGAGCGCCGCCTCGGACGGATCGTCGGCGATCGCCAGGGCAATGCCGTAAGCCGCCGTCGCGCCGATCAGCGGCGCGCCGCGCACCCGCATGTCGCGGATCGCGCGGGCGGCGGCGTCGAGCCGGGTCAGCCGGGCAACAACAAACTCGTGCGGCAGGCGGGTCTGATCGATGATTTCGACGATGGGCCGGTCTTGTGTCGAATCCGGCGCGAGCCAGATCGTACGCATCGGCCTGCCGGCGACGTTCATGGCATTGATGCCCCTATCCCGATGTTCCGCTCTTCGCGCGCTACTCCACGACGATGCGCGGCGGCGGACGGCGGGTCGCGGTCTCGCCGGAGACTTTGTCCCAGACGCGCGCGGCGATGTCGCGGAAGGTCTGCGCGTAGGGCGAACCCGGCATTGACACAGTGATCGGGCGGCCCTCGTCGGAGGTTTCGCGGATCGCCAGATCGAGCGGCACCTCGCCGAGAAACTCGGTGCCGAGCCGGGCGGCCTCGCGGCGGGCGCCGCCGTGGGAAAAGATGTCGCTGCGCTCGCCGCAATGCGGGCACAGGAAATAGCTCATGTTCTCGATAATCCCGAGCACCGGGACGTTGACCTTCTCGAACATCGCCAACCCCTTGCGGGCATCGATCAGCGCGATGTCCTGCGGCGTCGAGACGATGACGGCGCCGGCCAGCGCGACCTGCTGCGCCATCGTCAACTGCGCGTCGCCGGTGCCGGGCGGCATGTCCACGATCATGATGTCGAGTTCGCCCCAGGCGACATCGCGCAGCATCTGCTGCAACGCGCTCATCACCATTGGACCGCGCCAGATCATCGGCGTGTCCTCGGGGACGAGAAACCCGATCGACATGCAGCGGATGCCGTAATTCTCCATCGGCCGCAACGTGGTCTTGTCGACCATCGTCGGCTTGCCGGTGATGCCGAGCATTCGCGGCACCGAGGGGCCGTAGATGTCGGCGTCGAGCACCCCGACCCGCAGCCCGTTCGCCTTCATGCCGAGCGCGAGGTTGACGGCGACGGTCGATTTGCCGACGCCGCCCTTGCCCGAGGCGACCGCGACGATCGCGCGGACGCCCGGCGCCAGCGCGGGTCGGCCGGAGGCGTTGCCGGCGCTTTGCGCCGTCGCGGCCCGCGGCGCCCGTTGCGAACCGTGGGGCGAACCGTGGGGCGAACCGTGGGGCGAACCGTGCGGCGATGCGCGGCCCGCCCCGGCCCTGCCGCCGGTTTCCGCGGTCAGCACGGCCGTCACCGACACAATCCCGGGCAAGGCTTCGACCACCTGCTCGGCGGCCTTGCGCAGCGGTTCAAGCCGCGCGCCGCGCTCCGGTTCGACCTCGATCGCGAACCCCACGTTTCCGTCGCGCACGACGATGCCCGACACCATGCCGAGCGTGACGATGTCGGCGCCCTTGTCGGGGTCGCGCACCGCCCGCAGCGCGTCGAGGATCTGGGCTTCGGTGACTGCCATGGCTGCTCCCGCGCGGCCCGCCGTCGCGCCGCCATCGTTCGGCCCCGGGCGCGGCGCCGCGTACGGCGCCGGGCGGCGGGTCCCCGGCATTTAAGACCCGCCAACGCGGCTGACAACACCTTGAAAAATCCGGGGGATAAATCCGGAATACAATACCGGGTCTTGACAAGACCGGGACCTTGACAATGCCTGGGCGCGATCCCCTTTTATCGCGTCACGGCCGGCGACGCGCGTCCCGCCGACCGCGCGCTGCGCCGTGAATTGCGCGAAGCGTGATCGCAGCAGGCGAAAAGGGATTTTCAATGATTTGGAAGAGTGAGGGCGGCGGCCCTTGGGGCGCCGGACCTCGCGGCGGCGGGGGCGGCAGCCCCTGGGGCAGCGGCCGGGGCGGCTCCGGCGGCCCGCGCGGACCGACGCCGCCGAACCTGGAGGATATTCTGCGGCGCGGCCAGGACCGCTTTCGCCGCTTTCTGCCGGGCGGATTTGGCAGCGCAGCCGGGATCGGGCTGGTCGTCGCCATCATCATCGTGCTGTGGCTGGTCAGCGGCTTCTACCGGGTTCTCCCCGATCAGCAGGGCATCGTGCTGCGTTTCGGCGCGTATAACCGCACGACGCAGCCGGGTCTCAACTACCATCTGCCCGCACCGATCGAGACGGCGCTGACGCCGAGCGTTACGCATATCAACCGGATCGAGATCGGCTACCGCACCGGCGACGGGCGCGGCGCCAGCGGCCGGCAGCTTCCCGAGGAAGCGCTGATGCTGACCGGCGACGAAAACATCGTCGACATCAACTTTACGGTTTTCTGGCTGATCAAGGACGCGCAGTCCTATCTGTTCAACATCCGCAACCCCGAGGCGACCGTCAAATCGGCCGCCGAGAGCGCGATGCGCGAGGTGGTCGGCGAGACCCCGATCGCGGCGGCGCTGGCCGAGGGCCGCGGCAAAATCGAGTCGCAGACGCAGGCGCTGCTGCAGCGCATCCTCGATTCGTACGGCGCCGGCATCCAGGTCACGCAGGTGCAGATGGCGAAGGTCGATCCGCCGGCCCCGGTCATCGACGCGTTCCGCGACGTGCAGCGCGCGCTGGCCGACCGCGAGCGGCTGCGCAACGAGGCCGAGGCTTACCGCAACGATATTCTGCCGCGGGCGCGCGGCGAGGCGGCGCAGATCAGGCAGGGCGCCGACGCCTACCGGGCCGAGGTCACGGCGCGGGCGCAGGGCGACGCCGACCGCTTCCTGTCGGTGTATAACGCGTTCAAGCAGGCCGAGGACGTGACGCTGCAGCGTCTTTATCTCGAAACGATGGAAGAAATCCTGAAAAACAGCAGAAAGATCATCATCGACAAGACGGCTCAGGGCAATACCGGCGTGCTGCCCTATCTGCCGCTGTCCGAGCTGACGCAGCCCGCCCCGGGCAATCCCCAGGCGGCGTCGCCTCAGTCGCCGGCGGGTTCCGGTCCCGGTAGCGCGCCGATACCGCCGGTCTCGGGATCGGCGTCGAGCGGGGCGCGGCGGCGATGAACACCCGCTTGCTTGCCATTGTCGGCGTCGTGCTCGTCGCGGCCGGCATCCTGCTGACCAGCGCCTTCTTCATCGTCGGGCAGACCGAGCAGGCTCTCGTGCTGCAGCTCGGCGAGGTGCGGCGCGTGATCCGCGAACCCGGGCTGAACATGAAGCGTCCGTTTATCGAGGACGTGATCACCTACGACAAGCGGGTGCTCGATTTCGAGCCGCCGCACGAGGAGGTCATCGTCTCCGATCAGAAGCGGCTCGTCGTCGACGCCTACACCCGCTACCGGATCGTCAACCCGCTGCTGTTTTACCAGACGGTCGGAACCGAGCAGGGGGTGCGCGCCCGGCTTTCGGCGATTGTAACCGGCAGCCTGCGCCGCGTGCTGGGCGGTGTCACGCTCAACGACATCCTGTCCGCGAAGCGCGACGCGATCATGCGCCAGATCCGCGACGACGTGGCCGAGCAGGCGCGGCCATTCGGCATCGAGGTCGTCGACGTGCGGCTGCGCCGCGCCGATCTTCCCGAAGAGAACAGCCAGGCGATCTATGCCCGGATGCAATCCGAGCGCGAACGGGAAGCCCGGCAGTACCGCAGCGAGGGCGCCGAGGCGGCGCAAAATGTGCGCGCCAACGCCGATCGCGAAAAAACGATCATTCTGGCCGAGGCGCAGCGCGACGCGCAGCGGGTGCGCGGCGAAGGCGATGCCCAGGCGACGCGGATCTACGGCGACGCGTTCGGACAGGACAAGCAGTTCTTCGCGTTCTATCGCTCGCTGCAAGCCTATCGCGACGCGCTGAACGGCAAGGATACCGCTTTCGTGCTGTCGCCCGAGGGGAATTTCTTTAAGTTCTTCAGCGGAGCGCCGACCGAGACAGCGGCGTCCGGGGCGAACTCGGGCGCGTCCTCGGCCGCCGCGAACCGGCCGGCCCCCGCGGCCGCAGCCACTACGCAACCGGCCGCGAGCGTGCCGTCAGCCGGCGCGGCAGCCGCCTCGGGCACGACGGGAACGCCGCGGACGATCGCCGGCCCGTCGCCGACCGATACGGCTCCGGACGCTCCGCGCGGGCCGTGACCCCGCCGTGATCGCCCCTGGGACCGCCCCCGGGACCGCCCCCGGGATCGCCCCTGGGATCATGCCCGGGGCCGCTTCGGATAGAGGCTCCCGGCGGGGCTGATGCGGGACCTGTGGACCGGGCTCGCCCTCGTGCTCGTCGTCGAGGGCATTCTTTACGCGCTGTTCCCGCAAGGAATGAAGCGGGTGGCGGCGCGGACGATCCTGGTCCCGCCGCAAACCCTGCGCGGCGTGGGGCTGCTGGTCGCCGCGATCGGCGTGGCGGCCATCTGGGTATTGCGGCGATAGCAGCCTCACCCGTGACACCGCGCGAACGGATATGGTACATCCAACTGGTTTGACGCGCGCTCCTCTCGTACTCTAGGGCGTGGATACTCCGGCGTTGCTGCAGGGAGCTGGACCTGTGTCGTTTCTGTCGTTGCGCTTGCGGCGTCGGGCCGCAATTGCTGGGCTCGTGCTGCTTTTCGGGACGGCTCCCGCCGCGCTGCCGGCCGCCTCGGCCCATCCGGCGCCGGACAGTTTCGCCGACCTGGCCGAGAAGCTGCTGCCCTCGGTCGTCAACATATCGACCACGCAAACGGTGAACCCGGACAAGCCCGGCGAAGGTCCGCCGGGGCGCCGGCGTCTGCCGCCGGGTTCGCCGCTCGACGAATTTTTCAAGGATTTTCTCGAACGCAACGGCCAGCGCGGCGACAAGCCGGAGTCGAAACCGCGCAAGGCAACCTCGCTCGGCTCCGGATTTGTCGTCGATCCCGCCGGCTACATCGTCACCAACAACCACGTGATCGAGGGAGCGGACGAGATCAACGTCATCCTGCACGACGACACCCGCCTCAAGGCCGAAATCCTCGGGCGCGACAGCAAGACCGATGTCGCCGTGCTGAAAATCAAGACCGACAAGAAGCTGGTCCCGGCCGTCTGGGGCGACAGCGACAAGGCGCGGGTAGGCGACTGGGTGCTGGCGATCGGCAACCCGTTCGGCCTCGGCGGCAGCGTCAGCGCCGGCATTTTGTCGGCCCGCCAGCGCGACATCCATTCGGGTCCCTACGACGACTATCTGCAAACCGACGCGGCGATCAACCGGGGCAACTCGGGCGGCCCGATGTTTAACGCGCAGGGCGAGGTGATCGGCATCAATACCGCGATCTATTCGCCGAGCGGCGGCTCGATCGGCATCGGGTTCGCGATCCCGTCGAATATCGCCCGCGAGATCGCGAACGAGCTGATCGGCGATCCCGAGCATGTCGTGCATCGCGGCTGGCTCGGCGTCCGCATCCAGGCGGTCACCGGCGAGGTTGCCGAGACGCTGGGGCTCGGCGCGCCGCGCGGCGCGCTGGTCGCCAGCGTCAACGAAAACGGCCCGGCGCAGAACGGCGGCATCCAGGCCGGCGACGTGATCCTCAGCTTCGACGGCAAGCCGGTCGCCGACATGCGCCACCTGCCGCGCGTGGTCGCCGCGACCAAGGCCGGCAAGACCGTGCCGGTGACGGTATGGCGCAAGCGGCAGCAGGAAACCTTGCAGGTCGCGGTCGGCAGACTGGACGAAACCGCGGAAGCCGCCGCCAAGGACTCACCCAGGGACAAGCCGTCGAAGGCGGACAGCGCGACCGTGACGGCGCTCGGCCTGACCTTGTCGAACATCACCGAGGAGCTGAAGGACAAGTTCTCGCTGAAGGACGACAAGGGCGCGGTCGTGGTCGAGGTCGCCGGCGGCAGCCCGGCCGCGAGAAAGGGGATCGAACCGGGCGATGTGATCCTGGAAGCCTCGCAGCAGGAGATCAAGAACGCGGGCCAGATCGCGGCGAGGATCGAGGAAGCCAAACGGGCCGGGCGCAGCTCGATCCTGGTGCTGGTCGACCGCCAGGGCGAATTGCGCTTTTTCGCGCTGCGCCTCGACCAGAGCTGAGCCCGGCGGGAGCCGGCTGCGCGGAAAGATCAGCCGGCAACGATTTCTGCCTCTCGATAGCCCTGGGCATAGAGCAGCGCGGTCAGATCGGCATGCTCGATGCGCCAGCGCGCGGCGGCCGCGACCGCCGGTTTCGCGCGGAATGCGACCCCGAGCCCGGCCGCGAGCAGCATCGGCAGGTCGTTGGCGCCGTCGCCGACCGCCAGCGTCGCGCCCAGCGGCACGCCTTCCCGCGCGGCGAGGGCCGCGAGCGCGTCGCGCTTCGTGTCGCGATCGACGATCGGGGTCCGCACCGTGCCGGCGATCCGGCCGTCGATAATGTCGAGGCGGTTGGCGACGACCCGGTCGAAACCGAGCGACGCCGCGATCGGATCGGCGAAAACCGTGAAGCCGCCCGAGACCAGCGCGGTGCGGACGCCGGCCGCACGCGATGTCGCGACCAGCGCGCGCGCCCCCGGCATCACCCGTATGCGGCGCGCCGCGTCGTCGAGCACGGAGACCGGCAGGCCCTTCAGAAGCGCGACGCGCTCGGCGAGGGCGGCGGCGAAATCGAGTTCGCCGTTCATCGCCCGCCGCGTGATCTCGGCAACCTCGGCGCGCAGCCCGACAAAATCGGCCAGCTCGTCGAGCATCTCGTTTTCGATAACAGTCGATTCGAGATCGGCGACCAGCACCCGTTTGCGCCGTCCCGCTTGCGGCTGGACGATCGCATCGATCTTGGCGCCGCCGATCGTCTCGCGCGCGATGCGTTCGGCCGCATCGGGGGCGACGCCGCCGAGCGCGAGGTCGCACGCCGCTCCCGGCGCGAGCCAATCGGGTTCGCTCGGTAGATCGACGACGCGGGCGATGGCGGCGGCGATGCCGGGCAGCACATCCGCCGTCCCGGACCCGCCGATCAGCGTCATGATGTACGTCACTGCGGCGCCTCCACGGTTGCCGCGCTCCGCCGCGTCCTTCACGGAATGCGTGCTCTTCACAGACCGGCGGCGTGCGACTAGGTTAGGGATCTTTCCACGCCGGATTCCTGAAATGAATTTTCTCGCCGACCGTCTCGCTCGCGTAAAGCCCTCGCCGACGATGGCGATCACCGCGCTCGCCACCGAGCTGAAAGCGGCCGGGCGCGACATTATCAGCCTGTCGGTCGGCGAACCCGATTTCGATACGCCGCCGAACATCCAGGAAGCCGGCATCGCGTCGATCCGGCGCGGCGAGACGCGCTATACGGTGT
>JBFXDF010000149.1:0-9388 GCA_050181375.1 Alphaproteobacteria bacterium | reverse complement strand
GGAGGAGGCGGTTTCCGCCTATCGCGCAGCGCTGACCGAGTGGACGCGCGAGCGCGTGCCGCTCCAATGGGCGAGGACGCAGAACAACCTCGGTGCTGCGCTTTGGGCGCTCGGTGAGCGGGAGAGCAGCATGGCGCGGCTGGAGGAGGCGGTTTCCGCCTATCGCGCAGCGCTGACCGAGTGGACGCGCGAGCGCGTGCCGCTCCAATGGGCGAGGACGCAGAACAACCTCGGTGCTGCGCTTTGGGCGCTCGGTGAGCGGGAGAGCGGCATGGTGCGGCTGGAGGAGGCGGTTTCCGCCTATCGCGCAGCGCTGACCGAGCGGACGCGTGAGAGCATGCCGTATTACTGGGCACAGACCCAGGGGGATTTGGCCATGGTGTTCCATATCCTCGCGGTTCGTACCACCGGCGCGACGCGGCTTGCGTATCTGGCCGATGCGCTGACAGCGGTGGACGGCGCGCTTGAGGTCTATCGCGAGGGCAACGCCGCGTATGACATCACCACGGCGGAACGTCTGCGGGCGGCGATCCTGGCCGAGCAGCAGCAGGCGAAAGCGGCGCACCCCTGATCCGGCCCGAGCGGACCCCCTCGGCCGGGCTTGACCCGGCCGTCTACGTCTTCACGGAGGCCGATAAGCGGCAGAAAAGGCGCGGGTGGCCGGATCAAGTCCGGCCACGGGGTAGTGTCGTCATTCCCGCATCTGGCGAACGGCGGCGCGGCGTGGTAATCCGGAAACCGGAGGGGGCGATGGCACGGACGCGCGCGGCCGACGATTTCGAGACGATCCGCGCCCGCATCGAGGAGTTGCGGCGCGAAAAGCTGCGTGAGGCGTCCGCCGCGAGGAATGCCGCGCGCATTCCGGGGCATCGCGGCCCGTGCGCCTGCGGTCTCAGCCTGTTTCCCGACGAATGCGACGGGTCGTGCAAGGCGCTGTGAGCGGCTTGGCGCCGACAAGCGTTATGCGGTGAAGCCCCTCACCCCGGCCCTCTCCCCGCGAGCGGGGAGAGGGAGTGGCAGCGCCTGTGCGTGTAGCCGGCCGGCATTTGCGCGCTCTCTACCCAGGTTCCCTCTCCCCGCGGGCCGGGAGAGGGACACGGTAAGGGGCGGCACGTGGGGCGGAAAAGCGAGGCGCATTCCGCCATTCTCACAACGTCGAACGGCTTTGGCGGATTACCCCCGGCTTTCGGCCGGGGTCATCCGCGCTACGAGGCTGGGGCGGCCGTTACGCCGGGTGGAAGACCAGCGTGCGCAGCTCGATGCTTTCGCGCGGGCTTGCGTTGGGCGGGGTGGTCGGGTCGGTGAACGAGGTGTGCGGCATGAAGCGCGCCGGGATGTCGGTGCGGGTGTCGGCGATCTTCAGAAGCAATCCCTCGTCGCGCCGCATCTCGGGCACGTAGTACCATTCATGCGCCGGGTTGAACCTGACCGAATAGGTCTCGCCGACCCGCTCGCGATAGACGAGGTCGGACGGCACGAGATCGTCGGATTTGACGGTGCGCGAGTCGCACACCGCGAGCGGCGCGTCGCGCAGCGGCTCGTCGAGGATCGGGCGCCACAGATTGATCACCTGCACGCGCCCCTTCAGCAACTCCTCGGCGTCGTCGCCGAGCAGGTCGCGCACCCGCTGCGGGCCGGAGCGGGCGGTGTGATCGACATGCACGCGGGTCGCCGGCTGGCGCGGTCCGCTGCGCGAGCGGTCCTGGAGGCCGGGAACGCGGCGGCGCTGCAGGTGGTCGAAAATAAAGACGCGGCTGGCGCCGGTCACCTGTTTGATAAAGGCTTCCGCCTCGGGGTAGTAGACGCGGCGGACCTCGTCATCGTCCCAGAAATCGCGCACCGCGCTCCTGTGCTCGGCGAGCGCGAACCCCTGCACGTCGAGCGACAGCTCGCCGGCGACCGGCCGCAGATCATGGATCGGCATCGTGTGCGGCTCGAGCGGCATGTGCGCCGGCGGGTCGGTGTCGGCCCGGTCGTAGGCGTAATAGCGCGGGCGCTCGGCGGTCGCGCCGAGATAGTTCAGTTCGCCCTCGACATACGGCAGGCGGTCGATATCGCTCATTTCGTTCCTCCTTCCAATAGCGGGCCTGTTCGGCGGGATCAGGGCAGCGGGTAGCGAAACCACTCGGGCGACGGCTCGCCTTGGGACCCTGGCAGCCGTTCGGCGAGCCTGTACAGACGCATTGCCATTCGGCGCCACAGCCCGTTGATCAAGGACCCCGCGGCATCCCGCGGAGACCACGGCAACGGCGCCGCCGCGGCGCGCTTCAGTACACCCTCCATTATTCTCTCCAAAACGGCTTGTTGACCAGGAAATCGCGGTCGGCATGCGTCAGTCCGATATCCGCGAGCGCGCGCTCATCGAGCCGCGCGAGATCGTTGCGGGCGTGCACGCGCTCGCGCCACAGACGCAGCGTATACAGGATGCGACGCGCCGCGTCGCCGAGCAGATCCAGCGTCATGGAACGCCGGCCGAAGCGCGGGCGGCTGTCGAATGGCCGGAGCCGGGTGGCAAGCATGTGAGTTCTCCTAAATTTTCCGGCTGGCCGCTGGAGCAGCGTCAGCCTCACTTGCAGGAGATTTGGGGCCGTCTACATCTACTTACAAACGAGACTCTTTCAGTGCCGATTGAGAAAAGCTCATCCGAATGCAAATGCGTCTGCCGCCGCTCAACGCGCTGCGCGCCTTCGAGGCGGCGGCGCGGCTGAACAGCTTTACCAACGCCGCCGAGGAACTGCGCGTGACCCCGGCCGCGATCAGCCACCAGATCCGCGCGCTCGAAGCCGATCTCGGGGTCAGCCTGTTTCACCGCCACAACCGTCACGTCGAACTGACCCCGTCGGGGCGCCTGCTGCTGCCCGACCTGTCGGAGGCGTTCGCCGGCATTCATGCCGCCGTGCGGCGGCTGCGCGCGGATACCGAAACCGGCATGCTGACGATCACCGCGTCACCGTCCTTTGCCGCGAAATGGCTGGTCCTGCGGCTGCACCGGTTCCAGGAGAAGTTTCCCGCGATCGACGTGCGGATCTCGACCAGCGACGAGATCGTCGACCTGACCCGAGGCGATTTCGACCTCGCGATCCGTTACGGCACCGGGCGCTATCCCGGTCTCGATGTCGAGCTGTTGCTGAAAAACGAGGTGTTTCCGGCGTGCAGCCCGCGCCTGTTGGAGACCGGGCCGCCGCTGCGCCACCCGGACGATCTGCGGCATCACGCGCTGATCCACGACACCGCCGCCGACCGCGATCCGCTGGCGCCGACCTGGCCGATGTGGCTGAAGGCGGCCGGCGTCAAAGAGCCGCCGACCACCGCCGGGCTGACCTTTACGTCCGGGTACATGGCGCTGGACGCGGCGATCGCCGGGCACGGCGTCGTCCTCGCCTACAGCACGATCGCGGCGGCCGATCTCGCGGCCGGGCGGCTGGTGCGGCTGTTTTCGCTGAGCCTGCCCGATCTGTTCGCCTATTACATCGTCACCGCGCCGGGGGCGCTGGACCGCCCGAAGGTGCGTGCCTTCCGCGACTGGCTGCGCGAGGAAGCCGATGCCGTTCAGCCGCAAGCGGGCGGCGCGGGCGGCGGGTAGCGCTTATTTCGTCGGGTCGGCGCGGAGCGTCCTTCGAGACGGCGTGCGCTGCACGCCTCCTCAGGATGACGCGTTTCCATATCGTAATCGTCATGCTGGGGAGCGCTCCGGCGGGAGCGCGTCTCGAAGCGCGCGGGCGGCGACCGGGTCAGTGCCGGAAGTGGCGGATCCCGGTGAACACCATCGCGATCCCGGCGCGGTCGGCGGCCGCGATAATTTCGGCGTCGCGGCGCGAGCCGCCGGGCTGGATCGCGGCGGTGGCGCCGGCGGCGATGGCCGCCTCGAGACCGTCGGCGAACGGGTAGAACGCGTCCGAGGCGACGACGGAGCCTCTTGTGGCCGGTTCGGCGAGGCCGGCATTGGCCGCCGCCTCCGCGGCTTTCCGGGCGGCGATGCGGACGCTGTCGACGCGGCTCATCTGGCCGGCGCCGATGCCGACCGTCGCGCCGCCGCGGGCGAAGACGATCGCGTTCGACTTGACGTGTTTCGCCACCGTGTCGGCGAACAGGAGGTCGGCGATCTCGGCGTCGGTCGGGGCGCGTTTTGTCACGACCCTGAGATCGTCGCGGGCGGCCGTCACGCGGTCGCGCTCCTGGATCAACAACCCGCCGGCGAGTTCGTGCGTCGTCCAGCTTACCGCCTTCGGATCGGGCAGCCCGCCGGCGACGAGCAGCCGCAGCGCCTCCCTGCGGGCGAGCACCGCGCGCGCGGCCGCGTCCGCCTCGGGCGCGATGACGACCTCGACAAAGATTTTCGCGATCGCCTCGGCGGTAGCGGCATCGAGCGGCCGATTGACCGCGACGATGCCGCCGAACGCGCTGACCGGGTCGCAGGCCAGCGCCTTGTCCCAGGCTTCGCGCAGGCTGGTTCCGATCGCGGCGCCGCACGGGTTGGCGTGCTTTATGATGGCGACGGCCGGCCCGGCGAATTCGGCGACCAGCTCATAGGCCGCGTCGGCGTCGGCGTAGTTGTTGTAGGACAATTCCTTGCCCTGGACCTGGCGCGCCGTGGCGACGCCGGCGCGGTTGTCGCCGGTGCGGTACAGCGCGGCGCGCTGGTGCGGGTTCTCGCCGTAGCGCGTCCGCTGGGCCAGCCGGGCGGCGCCGACCAGCGTCTCGGGGAAGACCACGCCCTCGTCGCGGGCGAACCACAGCGAGACCGCGGCGTCGTAGGCCGCGGTCAGCGCGTAGGCCTGGCGCGCCAGACGCCGGCGCAGCGCACGTCCCACCCCGCCGGTATCGGCGATTTCGCCGAGCACGGCGTCGTAATCGGCCGGATCGGTCACGACCGTCACGAATTCGTGGTTTTTCGCGGCGGCGCGGATCAGGGCCGGGCCGCCGATATCGATGTTTTCGATGCAGGTCTCGCGGTCGGCGCCGGAGGCCACCGTCGCCTCGAACGGGTAGAGGTTGCACACCAGGAGATCGATCTCGCCGATGCCATGCGCGGCGAGCGCGGCGCGATGATCGGGCCGGTCGCGTCGCGCCAGGAGGCCGCCATGCACCGCCGGATGCAGCGTCTTGACCCGCCCGTCGAGCATTTCCGGAAAGCCGGTCACCTCCGCCACCTCGACGACCGGCAGCCCGGCCTGCCGCAGCGCCTGCGCCGAGCCGCCGGTGGAGACCAGCGCCACGCCCCGCGCGACCAGCGCCCGCGCGAACGCCTCCAGCCCCTGCTTGTCGCTGACCGAGAGCAGCGCGCGGCGGATCGGGACGACGGGTTCCGGGCGCGGCGCCTCGTTCATCGGTAGCCTCTTTTGGGCTGGCCTCCCTTGGCCGGGCCGGGCGCGGTATAGAAGCGGCCGCCGCCTCCGGCAAGGCTCGCCAGCAGCAGCGAAACGGTTGCCGCCGCGACCGCGAGGCCCAGGGCGGCCGAGACGGTCTCGGCGACCCAGCCGGCGCCGATCAGGATCAGGTCGGCCGCGATCACCCGCCTGACGACGGCGGCATGGCCGAGACCGCGCCGCACCGCCTGCTGATAGAAATGCTCGCGGTGCGGCAGCCAGACGCGCTCGCCGCGCGCGAGGCGGCGCACGAGCGTGATCGTCGCATCGGCGAGAAAATACAGCGGCAGGATCAGCGCGATCTTCCAGTATCCGCGCGCGGCGGTCGCGAGCAGCAGAAAGCCGAGCAGGTAGCCGAGCGGCACGCTGCCGACATCGCCGAGAAAGATGCGCGCCGGCGCCCAGTTCCAGACGAGAAACCCGATCGCGGCGGCGGCGATTGCGGCGGCCGGCGCGGCGAAGGCCGGCTCGCTTCCGACGCCGATGGCGGCGAACAGCGCCAGCCCGATCCCGATCGCCGCGGTCTCGCTGCCGGCGATGCCGTCGATGCCGTCCATGAAATTGTAGAGATTGACAAACCACACCCAGAGCAGCGCCGCCGCGGCCATCTCGAGCGTGACGGGCAGCCAGCCCTGAAACAGCGCTCCTTGCGGTATCGCGGTAACGATGCCGAGAGCGACCGCGGCGCATTGCGCGCCCAGCCGCACCGCCGGCGACAGCCCGCGCAGATCGTCGAACCAGGATACGAGGGCGAGGGCGGCGGCGCCGACGATCACCGGCAGCAACGTCGCCGGCGCGGCGCCGACCGCGACCAGCCCGAGCCACGCCGCGAGCGAGGCCGCGACAACGGCGATGCCGCCGCCGCGCGGCGTCGGTATCGCATGCGACGAGCGCTCGTTCGGGCGGTCGAGTACCGCAGCGCGCCGCAGCGCCGGGATCAGCGCGCGGGTGCCCAGGCAGGCGGCGGCACCGGCCGCGATGACCAACCCTGTTGTCAGAGCGGCGCTCACCGGCAATTCGGCCAACATGGACCCAAGATACGCCGCAAGATCGGGAGACCCCGCCGCACGGGGCCCGTCAGCCCAACCGCCGGCGGTAAAGCGCGATCAGCCGTTCCCAATGGCGCTCGGCGGCCGGTTTGTCGTAGCACCAGCGTTGCGGGAACGCGAAGCCGTGATGCACGCCGGGGTACAGCTCGATCTCGCCCGCGCTGCCGGCGCGCGCGAACAGACCGCGCAATTCCTCGACCATCGGCAGCGGCGCGAGGTCGTCATGCTCGGCGCAGGCGATATACGCCTCGCCCCGTATCTTGCCGAGGTTCAGGTGCGGGCTTTCCTCGGCGTCGTTGATCAGCCAAGTGCCGTAAAACGACGCCGCGGCGGCGATGCGGTCCGGGTAGCGGGCGGCGGCGGCGAGCGCGTAGGGGCCGCTCATGCAATAGCCGTGCGCGCCGACCGGTCCGCTCCTCGCCGCGTCCTGCCGATCGATAAAGGCGAGCATCGCGGCGACATCGTCCATCACCGGCGGGATCGTCATCTTGGTGCGCACCGCGCGCATGCGGGCGTAGTCGGGGCTGTCGCGATCCAGGACATCGGGGCCGTAGATCGTGTCGCGCCCGGCCCGGTAGTACAGGTTCGGCAGCAGCACGCAGTAGCCGACCGTTCCGAGCCGGCGCGCCATATCGCGCAATTCTTCGCGGATACCCGGCGCGTCCATCAGCAGCAGCACCGCTGGATGTGGCCCGCCGCGCTCCGGATGGCAGACAAACGTCTCCATCGCGCCGTCATTGGTCGTGATGTCGATCGTCTGTTCGATCATCGCTCCATTCCCCCCGCTTCGGGTAGCGCTCGCTTGGCTACTTCGGCCGGTTGCCTCCTTCGAGACGCCGCCTTCGGCGGCTCCTCGGGATGACGGTCTTTATAACCTATAAGGAAACCCGTCATGCCGAGGAGCGCTCCGGCAGGAGCGCGTCTCGAAGCACGCGCGAGGCGGGCGCAATTCAGACGCACGATGTCGATCCGCCCCTTGCATCCGCAACGACACGATCAACCGGCCGTCGTTTATGCGCTCGCTACTGCTGCCGCTTCGCCAGTTCCTCGTCGAGTTCGGGCAGGACCTTGAACAGGTCGCCGACCAGACCGTAATCGGCCACCTGGAAGATCGGCGCCTCTTCGTCCTTGTTGATCGCGACGATGACCTTCGAGTCCTTCATCCCGGCGAGGTGCTGGATCGCGCCCGAGATGCCGACCGCGATATAGAGTTCCGGCGCGACGATCTTGCCGGTCTGCCCGACCTGGTAGTCGTTCGGCACGAACCCGGCATCGACCGCGGCGCGCGACGCGCCGACCGCCGCCCCGAGCTTGTCCGCGACCTTTTCCAACAGGGGAAAATTGTCGCCGGACTGCATGCCGCGCCCGCCGGAAATGATGACGCGCGCGCTGGTCAGCTCCGGGCGCTCCGATTTCGACAGTTCGGCGCGCACGAACTCGCTGATCCCGGCGCTGCCCGGCCCCTCGACCGTTTCGACGGACGCCGAGCCGCCGCTCGCCTCGGCCGGGGCGAAGGCGGTGCCGCGCACCGTGATGACCTTGATCTTGTCCTTCGACTGCACCGTCGCCATCGCGTTGCCGGCGTAGATCGGCCGCACGAAGGTATCGGCGGAGACGACCGCGCTGATGTCGGAAATCTGCATCACGTCGAGCAGCGCCGCGACGCGCGGCATGATGTTTTTTCCCGATGTCGTCGCCGGCGCCAGCACATGCGTGTAGCCCAGGGCGAGCTGCACGATCAGCGGCGCCAAATTTTCGGCGAGGCCATGGTCGTAGCCCGGGTCGTCGGCCAGCAGCACCTTCGCGACGCCGGCAACCTGGGCGGCGGCGTCGGCCACCGCGCGGCAGCCGGTGCCGGCCACCAGCACATGCACGTCGCCGCCCGCCTTGTCGGCGATCTCGCGCGCGGCGGTGGCCGCGGGCAGGGTCGCGGCCTTCAGCGCGCTGTTGTCGTGTTCGGCGATGACGAGGACGGACATTCAGATCACCCGCGCTTCATTCTTCAGCTTGTCGACCAGCTCGGCGACCGAGCCGACCTTGACCCCGCCGGCGCGTTTCGCCGGCTCCTCGACCTTCAAGGTCACGAGGCGGGGGGTCACATCGACCCCGAGTTCGTCCGGGGTCATCGTCGCGATCGGCTTCTTTTTCGCCTTCATGATATTCGGCAGCGAGGCGTAGCGCGGCTCGTTGAGGCGGAGATCGGTCGTGACGATCGCCGGCAGCTTGAACGCGACCGTTTCGAGCCCGCCATCGACCTCGCGCGTCACCTCGGCGCGCTCGCCGTCGATCGCAATCTTCGAGGCGAAGGTCGCCTGCGGCCAGCCGAGCAGCGCCGCCAGCATCTGCCCGGTCTGGTTGCAGTCGTCGTCGATCGCCTGCTTGCCGATGATGACGATGCCCGGCTCCTCCTTGTCGATCACCGCCTTCAACAGCTTGGCGACGGCGAGCGGCTGCAGCTCGGCGTCGGTCTGGACCAGAACGCCGCGATCGGCGCCCATCGCCAGCGCGGTGCGGATCGTCTCCTGGCACTGCTGGACGCCGGCCGACACCGCGATGACCTCGCTGACCAGCCCCTTTTCGCGCAGCCGCAACGCCTCCTCGACGGCGATCTCGTCGAACGGGTTCATCGACATCTTGACGTTGGCGAGTTCGATCCCGGTCTGGTCCGCCTTGACGCGCACCTTGACGTTGTAATCGACGACCCGCTTGACGGCGACGAGCGCTTTCATGGCGTGCCCTTCCTGCGGCGATGCTGGCGCCGAATTAGATCACGCGCCCGCCGAACGCAAGGGCCGGCGCGCGCCGCAATCGGATCGCCGGCAGCGGCAGGCCCGCAGATGCGTAAGACGTGCCGTTCATTAAATGGGAACCGCTTGCCGATGTGTTATTGCGCGCTCAGGAGGGTGCGATATCCAAATCGCTTCCGGTAGGAAGCGGGCGACAACCCGGCTTTTCGGGAAAATAGACGGGAAA
>JBFXDF010000148.1:0-9416 GCA_050181375.1 Alphaproteobacteria bacterium | reverse complement strand
GTCGCCCGGCGCGACCCCCGCGAGGAGAGCAATCTCGCACCGCTCGGCGACCTGATCCCGCTCCAGCGCATCCTTCCCGCCAGCGGCAGCCTCGACGAGGTCATCTGGCTCTCTTGCGCCCGCGTCGATTCGACCGACGCCGTCGGCCTCTACGGCCTCGCCGACGAGCACGAAGACATCCGCGTCATCGTCAAGACCGTCGCCGAGGCGGAAGCGATGCTCGATGCCGGCGCGATCGAGAGCGCCCACACGCTGATCGCCCTTTACTGGCTGTTGCGCCACCGCGACCGCCTGCGCCGCGAGTGGGGTATCGCTTAGCCGCTCTCCGGTGGAACGGAACGCGGGCGTCTCGCCCGCACGCGGCCGTTCCGGCCGCAATCCTTCCGCCAATCACCACGCCACCTTCTTGAAATGCTTCGACAGCGACAGCCCCTGGCGCTGATACGACGAGCCGATCGCGCCGCCGTACAGCCGGTCGGGTCGCGCGATCAGAGGCTCGTACAGCATCCTTCCGACCACCTGCCCGTGCTCGATCAGAAACGGCACCTCGCGCGCGCGCACCTCTAGGACGGCGCGGCTGCCGCTGCCATCGGCCTCGACCGAGCCGAAACCGGGGTCGAAAAACCCGGCGTAGTGCACCCGGAACTCGCCGGCGAACGCGTCATAGGGCAGCATCTCGGCGGCATGATCCGGCGGCACGACAACCGCCTCGCGCGATGCCAGGATGTAGAAATCGTGCGGGTCGAGCACGACCCCGTCCGGGCCGCGCGAGCCGCGATGCGGATAGACCGGGTCCCAGAACTCGCGCGGATCGTAGTAGTCGATCCGGTCGACATCGATGACATCGGTATGGCGCCGCGCCTTGTACCCGACCACCCCGGTCTGCTTGTCGCCCGACACATCGACCGTAAACGGCAGCCCGTTGCGGATCGTGATGCCGCCGGCCGGCCCCCCGCCGTCACCGTGACCCGCCCCCTCCGGCGTCTCGACCAGCGGCGTCTCGGCGTGCAGGCGCCTGAGCGCCGTGTCGCGGAACAGCGGCGATCCGCGCCGGATGCGCAATTGCACGAGACGCGATCCGGCGCGCACCAGGATGCTGAACGCGAGCGGGCTGATCTCGGCGTAAAGCGGGCCTCTATACCCCTCGCGCACCCGGTCGAACTCGGTGCCCTGGTCGGTGATGACGCGGGCGAACACATCGAGCCGGCCGATCGAGCTTTTCGGGTTCGCGATCGCCGACATGCGCCTGCGCAGCGCGAGATGTTCGAGCAGCGGCACGATATAGACGCAATCCTTTTCGAGCACCGCCCCCTGGGTCAGGTCGATGCGGTGCATCGACAGAAGCTGGAGCTTGTCGGCGACGCTCGCCCGGGCCCCCGGCAGAAAGCTGGCCCGCACGCGGTGGGCGACCTCGCCGAGCCGCAGATCGATGCTCGCCGGCTGGATCTGGTCCTCGCCGATCGGCGCCGCCGCCATGACTTCGTGCCCGCCCAGCACCGCCGCCCGCAGCAGCTGCGCCGGCAACAGCCCCGTCGACCGCTCCCCATCCGCCGCCGGAAACAGCCCTCCCGCTTGCGGCGCCTCGCTCATCCGCCACCCGTTTTGCCAAGTTACGGCGCCGTTTCAGCGCCAGGATTGCAGGCCCGCTTCTAAGCCATGCCGGGCGGTGCGGAAAGCCCCCTACGGACGCACTCAACCGCAGGCGGTCCCCATGCATTGAACCGCAGCGGGTTTAAGGAGTGAGCGCGAGAAAACCAGGAGAGGAATAGTATCCAGCTCTCTGATAAAAACACACGATAAATGAGGCGATTTAATGGCACTTCGGATTAGCCGACGAGGCGCCCCGTTGTTTGAGCCATCGCACCTTATTCCTGACAAATCGGAAGGACCGATCGAATGACGCGGATTGCTATAGTTGCCGCGGCGGCGATGCTGGCCGCGGGTATCGGAACGGCTGGCGCGCAGACTTCGACGACCCCCTCCACCTCTGCCACTCACGGCAAGTGCTGGGACAGCGCGACCAACCAGATACGCGACATGACGACAACCAGGACAGGCAGCAGCACCGGGACCACCGGCTCGACCGCCAGCGGCAGCATGGCCGGCAACAGCAGCGGCAGCATGACCAACGGCCGCACCGGCAGCAGCACGGGCAGTACCACCGGGGGCATGACAAGCGGGTCGAGTTCGGCCGGTTCGACCTCGCAAAACCGCCCGGCGGCGGCAATGGGTCTGCCGAACTGCTGACCCCCGATCGAAAGGCGCCGGGGCCCGACGCGGCCCCGGCACCCTACCGACCGCGACATTCGTCAAGTGACTCCGGCTCGTACGCGCGGCGCGATACCGCCATCCTGACGGAGCTGGCCGCGCTCGCCGCCGGCGCCCCCAGTCGCCTCGGTCGTGGGTTGAAGTCCCCGCCCCGCCGCCTCAAATATAATCCGTCCTATTCGCCAATCTCCCGGTATCAATGATTTGCTCAATCCCAGAAAAATCCCTGAATCTTGCAATTCAATCCCTGTAATTCTGCGACGAATTCCCTGTTATGGAGCATAAAACTCCCTGTTTCGGATCGACGATCTTGAACCGCTTCAACGACTTACGCCGTATGCTGCGAGAATTTTCCCTGTTAGCAGGGAACGCCGTCCGGCATTTAGCATCGCTAATATCGTGAGGGCGCCGGCGGCCCCGGCCCATCCTTCACCCATTGCCCTGACGCAAGACAGACCTGGGCGCAGGGTGAGTCAAGCCCGGAACCGGCGATCCCAGGGTTCTCGAATTGGCAAACCGCGCATTGGTCACCGACGCTCTCGCTGCTTGCCCCCGCGCTCCCCGGCGGAGCACCGCAACCCGCCAGCAACCCGCCGACCGCGACCAAAATCCAGACTGATCTGTTCATAGGCCTGCCTTCTCGTCGTACAATTACACCCTAGACATTCACCGATCGTTCCGCATTCGAATAGTAAAAGCACACCGCGATCACCTGCGCCGCGCCTCCAACTCCAGCGTGACAAACCGCGCGAGCGTCGTCGCCGGGTAGAGCTGGCCGATGATCGCCTCCAGATTGGCCAGGCCGCGGGCGAACGCATTGACCGGCACGATGTCGCCATAACCGGTGGTCGTCAGGGTCGTGAAACTGTAATAGATCAGCGCGCCGGTCGCTTGCGCCGAGGTAGCGTCGGCGGCAAGCCCTTGAAAAGCATCGGGATGAAAGTCCCAAATCACCCGATAGATGGCGGCGGCGATCAGCCCGAAGTTGAGATACAGGACGATTGCCCCCAGGACCCGATGGGTCGTGATCGGACCGGGAGCGAGCACGGCGCGGCCGACGACGATGCCGACGACGACCGACCCGGCGATCGATCCGGAATGAGACAGCTGCGCCGTGAATACCGACGGCGCGATGAACTCCAGAATGTTTCCCGATAAAATGAACCCCACCGCGACAACCGCGATACCGGTCACGATCCGGCCGCGCGAGATCAACGCGGTCAGGATGCCGATCAGTATCCGAAACACCTCATAGGCGATCGCCAGTGTGCGGGTATCGGCGGAAGCATAGGGCGCGCCGAGCACCACCAGCGCCACCTGGGTGACCAGCATCGCCGTCAGAGCGGGTTCGCGCACGCGGTTCCGCCATCGGCGCAGCCGCCGCGCCGGCGTTTCGTCCGATGCGGGTCTAATCGATCTCCGCACAGCGATCGACCTTCGACCTGCCGCTGGCGCCGCAACCTGGCGGCCAACCCGGGATCGGCAGAACCGACCCGCCGGGCGGCCCGCACCCTGACCGCACCGGCGGCGTCAGTACGGCGGCGGGTAGTAGTAGGGCGACGGGTAATAATAGTAAGGCGATGCCGCGTACGCGGCGGAGGTCGCGGCCGCGCCGACCGCCGCGCCGGCCACCGCGCCGGCGGCGACCGCCCCGCCATAATACCCCGGATGATAGTAGGCGCCGCCGTAATAACCGGCGTGATAGCCGCCGTAATACGCGCCATGATAGCCGGATACACTGCCGGCATGGCCCCAGGCCGTGCTGCCGGCCGGACCGCGGGCAGCCCAATTACCCCCAGGCCCTCGCACCGCGGCGCCGCCCATCGGGCCGCGATAGGCGGCCCCGCCATAGGCCCCGTGGAAGGAACCCCAGGCACACGCCTCGTGCGCCGCCGTGATCGGCAGCAAAACACCGAGGCAGAGAACGACCGTCGTGCCACGCATCATCACTTGTTCCCTTCCATGGCCGGCTGCACCCCGGCGGCGGTCAACTCGGCCTTGGTCGCTCCGGCCGGCGGCTGAAACGTGAAATCCGCGTCGGTCGGATGGACATCGAAGTTCCAGTCGGAAAATTGCGCGACAAAGCTCGGCTGGCCATGCAATAGCCGGTACGTAACGAGCAGGCGCCGCGGCAGCGCTTTTTCGTCCTTGTCCACCCATAGCTCCAGCTCGATCCCGGGCGGCTGCGTGAAGAATAGATGGCGGGCGGGCTTTCCGTCGATTGTTACGGTGCCGACTTCGCGGCCGGTCGTCACTCCCGTCAAAAACGCCTTGCCCGGCTCGGCCGCGACGAAGTCGGCCAGCGGGAAGTCGACATTGTAGCGAGCCACAACGTCCTTCATCATCGCCTGAAGGTTATCGGGCGCCGCAACCGTCGCATAGGTGTTTTTTGCGGCATTGAAAACGGTCAGCGTTTTGCCGTCGTACAACAACTTGGCCGACCCGTCGTCGCCGGTTATCTGAACGGCAAGACGATCGGGCCGGCGCACGATTACGCTCATCGTGTGAAAAATGTGGAGCGGCTGAGCGTCCGCATCCTCAAATACCCGAATCGTCTGAGCCTTGAATGAGAATTCTTTTGCCTCCAGCGTTTTGCCCATTTGCAGCACGGCGTTGCTGGCATCCGCGCTGATCGCCGGCTGCACCGATTGGGCATTCGCCGCGGCGATGACGGAGATAGGCGCGCCGGCCAACTCGCATAGCATCAATCCGGCTAAAATACATGCAAATCGTCGCTTCATGGCTGCCTCCTGGGCGATGCCGGCTTGGCCGCTCTTTCGGCCGCGTAGCGTTCCGTTATCGAAGTACGATGCCGGATCCGTCGAATACCGATCCTCGTCCGATCGCGGTCGGGTGATAAATATACGCGAACTCAAAACGACGTACGCCGCCCCCGCGGCAGCTTATGACTGCAGCCGCAGATCGAGATATGGCGGCACCTTGCTCCAGGGATATCCGGCGCGTCCCTTAGCATAGCCGTAATCGAACAGGTTTCGCATATAGACGGGATCGAACTGCTCGCGGTCGACATCGGCAAAGTCCGGCCCGATATAAGCAAGGTTGTAGTCGACGCCGTCGCGCTTGGTCGTCGCGTAGATCCGCAGAATATCGTTTACCCCGCTGTAATGGATCATGGTGGCGATCGCGCGCCCGGCGATACTGATAAACTGCGGCTCGACCTCCGTCCAATTCGGGTCGAGCCGCCCGTTGCGGATGATGTAGGCATGGCGCTCGCGATTGAATTCGGGAGACCGCATATTCATGACGAGCGATATGTTGGCGGGGTAGAGAAACGTCTGCACGACGGCGCCGCCGTCGACATGCATTTCCTGATAGCTCCGTCCACCGGCTTCGACATCGATCAGCACCGGCGGGAAAGCGCCCGGTATGGCCGCGGAAGCAAGCAGAATTTTGTGAACCAGCGTCAGAGCCTCGGGCCGGCCGGTGGCCGCGATCGCGCCGATGTTCCAGATCACCGGACGCTGCTGATCGAGGTTCGTGGTTCCGATCAGCAGCAGCCGCCCCTTGCGATAGGCATCCGCGATATCCGCGAACATCCGCTCATCCAGATAGCGCGCAATCAGATGGAACAATGGGGTCGTATCGGCCAGCGCAGTGCCGAAGACTGCGCCATAAAGACCAAGGGTCTCCATGACGTCGCTTGGCGTGATCGTCGTGTACAGCGTGCGCAAGCGGTTGTAGTAGGGGCCGCCGAGAAAGGCGAACGGGGCGATCATCGCACCGGTGCTGACGCCGGTCACCAGGTTGAAGGTCGGTATCGTTCCCGAATCGTACCAGCCGCACAACAGACCCGCACCGAAGGCGCCGTTGTCGCCGCCACCCGATACCGCGAGGAAATTGGCCGGCGGGAAGCGCCCCGTCGCGGCCAAGGTTGCGCGTTCCCGCTCTCGCGCGGCGATCGCCTCCGCGGCCATTGCCCTGGCCTGCGTGTCCGGCCAAAAGCGTCCGTTCGGAATCCCAAGCACCGTCACCTGATCGGCGACCCCGGCGGGAGCCGGGGGGAGCCGCGTCAGCGAGGAGCATCCGGCGACCAGCGGCATCAGCGGCACCGCGGCGGCCAGCTGCAGAAGCCGTCTCCTGCCCGGCCTGTCGACTGGCGAACGAATCGATCTACCCGCGCGGCCGGTCGCCGGCAAAATCTGGGAGTTCATGACGAGCTCGCGGCAAAATAGCCTTTTGGGCCAGGAACGGTCGAATACAGGGGGCAGACAGCCGGTTTGTCGGGCGCGATGGAACCCGGCTATTGTCTCAGTCCGCCCATAAGAGTCCAGGACAAGTTGGCCGCGAGGCACTATGTCCCGAACTCGACCAAATCCTCAGCTCTCGACCGACTCGCTTTCCTCGTAGCCGCCCGCCGCGCCGCCGAGTTCCTCGTCGCCGGCCGGCCGCTTGCCGCGCAGAGCGCGCGCGACCGCGTCATCGAGTTCCTGCAGCGTGCACAGACCGAGCCCGACAGGATGGCGCGGTTTGATGTTGGCGCTGTTCCAGTGCGTGCGGTCGCGCACCGCCGCGATCGTCGGCTTGGTCGTGCCGATCAGCTTCGAGATCTGCGCGTCGGTTAATTCCGGGTGATTGCGCAGCAGGTATATGATCGCGTCCGGCTTGTCCTGGCGCTTTGCGATCGGTGTGTACCGCGGTCCCTTGTGCCTGACCAGCTGCGGCGGGATCGCCTGCGGCGACAGCTTCAGCCGCGCCTCCGGATCGCCCTGGCAGCGCTCGATCTCCTCCCTGGTCGTCTGACCGTTCGCGACCGGATCGAGCCCCTGCATCTGCGTCGCAACCTCCCCGTCGGCGATCGCCTGCACTTCAAGCGGGTGCAGACCGCAGAATTCGGCGATCTGCTCAAAGGTCAGCGAGGTGTTTTCGACCAGCCACACGGCGGTCGCTTTCGGCATCAGCGGAGCGGCCATCACGAAATGTCCCGATATGAAGAGGCTAAGGGTGCCTTGCTGCCGATATAATGGGGCGGACCCGCCGAGGGAAGCAGCGGAGAGCGCCGACATGGCAGTCATCGACGAAGAGGACCTGGTTCCCCGCAACCAGCCGAAGAAACCAAGGGATTTGACGCTGCTCGGGGTCGCCGAGTTGCAGGAGTACATCGCCGTGCTTGAAGCCGAGATTGCCCGCGCCCGCGCCGAGATCGCCGCCAAACAGAAGCAGCGCAGCGGCGCCGAGGCGCTGTTCAGGCGGTAGACAGCGGCCGCCATCGCGCCATGCGAGGCCCCGGGGTGTTTCTCACCTGACTGGGAAATTTGGCGCGAGGATAGATGCATCCGATCGAGCACGTCGTCGTTCTGATGCTCGAAAACCGTTCGTTCGATTGCCTGCTCGGCACTCTGTATCCGAAAAGCGAGCATTTCGACGGGCTCACGGGCACGGAACGCAATCCCTGGCACAAGCCGGACGGGACCGTCGAACAGATCCGCGTCTGGAACAGCGACGCGATCACGGCCGAGGCGGCGGCCTGCCTGCCCGATCCGGAGCCGGGCGAGCTGTTCGAGGATGTCGAGATACAGCTGTTCGGTCTCGACGGAGACCGCGGCGGCCTGCCCGATATGAGCGGGTTCGTCGACAATTACGCGCGCCAGCCCTGGCCGTGGACGCCGCAAGACCCGCGCGGGATCATGCATTATTTCTCGCCGGCGCAGGTGCCGATCATCAGCCGGCTGGCTCTGGAATTCGGCGTCTCCGACCGCTGGTTCGCCTCCACCCCGAGCGAAACCTGGCCGAACCGCTATTTCGCGCATTGCGGCACCGCGGGCGGCCACGTCAATAATTCGATGCGCCGTTTTCCGTACCAATGGCCGCGGATGATGCCGACAATCTTCCGAAGATTGGGAAAGCACGGGTACAGCTGGAAGATTTATTTCCACGACATCCCGCAGGCCGTGTCGTTGTTCGACCTCTGGCCCAAGATTTTTACCCATTTCTGTCAATTCGAGGCGGAATTCGAGCGGCATTGCCGCGTCGGCCGATTGCCGAATTACAGCTTTATCGAGCCGCGGTATTTTCCGACGCTGTGGTCGGACAAGATGCCGAACGACCAGCACCCGCCGCACAACCTGCTGTACGGCGAGCAGCTGATCGCCGCCGTCTACAATGCGGTGCGCCACTCGCCGCTGTGGTCTCGCATATTGCTTCTTATCGTTTACGACGAGCATGGCGGCGCGTTCGATCACGTGGTCCCACCGGCAGCCGTGCCGCCGGGCGGCCCCTACCCGGACGGGTTCCGGTTCGACCGGTACGGGATCCGCGTTCCGGCCGTGATTGTCTCGCCCTATGTCGCTCCGGGCAGCGTCATCCGTCCGCCGCTCGGCCCGGACGGGCAAGAGGGCTCCCCGTTCGACCACACCTCGATCGCCGCGACCTTGCACAGATTGTTCGATATCGGACCGCCTCTGACGCCGCGCGTCGCGGCGGCGCCGGATTTGCTGCCGGCGCTGACACTGGAGCGGCCCGAGAATCACGGTCCGGAGCGTCTGGCGATCGACCCGCGTCGGCCGAATGCAGCCGAGCTGACGGAATCGCGGCGCCATCGGCGCAACCAGAACCAGCGCAATCTGCGCAACCCGCTATTGTTTCTGCCGCGCGGGGCCGCCGAACTGACCGGAGCCGTGCGGGGGGTCGGGGCCAGGGTCGTGCCCGAAACTTGGCGCCGCCCGAGACCGAAACGGGTCGTGCGTTAAGCGTCCGGGCCTTGGGTTCTAGCAATCCGCCGCCGGCCCACCGCGCAGTTTGCGCAGGGTCAGGCGATGGTTCGATGGTTCGTCGAGCGTCTCGGTCGACTCGATCTCGATGCCGAACCCGGCGAGGCCGACATAGCTGCGCTCGCGCGTCGCGTAGAGCCGGATCGAGGAAATGCGCAGGTCCCGTAGGATCTGCGCGCCAAGTCCGACCTCGCGCCATTCGCGGTTGCGCTCGCGCTCGGAGGCAGTGCAATTCTCGGCGATCGCCGTGGTCGGCACCCCCGAGGTGCCATCGCGCAGATAGACGAGAACGCCGCGTCCGGCCTCCTTGAAGCGCGACAGCGCCGCGTGGATCGTCTTGGCGCCGCCGAATACGTCCTCGACGACATTGCCGCGATGCAGCCGGGTCGGCACGTCGCGTCCCTCGCCGATCCTGCCGTA
>JBFXDF010000147.1:0-9484 GCA_050181375.1 Alphaproteobacteria bacterium | reverse complement strand
GAACCAGCTTTATGCGCTGGTGGGCCGCGGCAACGACTACGCGGTCGGCGGCGAACTCCTAGACACCATCGCGACAGGCGCCGGGTCCGACTACATTTTCGGCAACGCCGGGGACGACACGATCGTCGCCGGCACCGGCACCGACTACATCTACGGCGGAGCCGGCAACGACTTCATCTATACCGACGATCTCGTCACCAACTCGCAGGATTTCGTTTATGTCAGCGGGCTGGCGGGGTTGGGCACCGGGGTCGATACGGTGGCCGACTTCACCCCCGGTCCGGGCGGCGACGTCGCGGTCATTCTCAGCACGCCGGGTCTGACCTCGTTCGCCCAGGTGCAGGCCAATATGATCGATATCGGCGTCTACACGGTCATCACCCTGTCGGCGACCGACCAGCTCTACCTCTACAACGTCGACCCGTTCCAGCTCACCACCGATAACTTTCTGTTCCTCTAGGCAAAATCTCGGGCGGCGCGATCGGTCTCGCCAGCTCCATGACGCCGGTCCGGCAGACCCGGCACCCGGACTGGACGCCGGCTCATATAATGCGTCGCGCGCTGGCGATCCCGGAGGAAGCGCGGCCCTGGGGAGAAAAACATGGCTACTGTCAACGGCACCTTCCTTAAGGATTTCATTCATCGCGCGGGCGACGGCCGGGTCCCGCCGATCGGGTATTTCGAAATTACAGGTGTCACGACTGGAGACGATGTTGTTAACAGCCTGGTCGGCGACGACATCCTCTTTGGCGATAATGGCAACGACCTTTTAACTGGGGGTCCTGGGGCTGACGCATTGGATGGCGGGCCGGGCAATGACTGGGCTTCTTATGCGAATGCGCCAACCAGTGTGACCGCGAGCCTCGCCGATCCGGCGAGCAACACGGGCGATGCGGCTGGTGACACCTACACCTCGATCGAGGGGCTGATCGGCTCCGATTTCGATGACGTACTGACCGGCGACGCCAATAACAATGAGCTTAGGGGAGGAACCGGCGCCGACGTATTGAATGGCGGCGGCGGATTTGACTACGCCGGCTATCAGAATGCAGCCACCGCGGTACTCGCAAATCTCGCGAACCCGGCGCTCAATAACGGAGATGCAACGGGCGATACCTATATTTCGATCGAGGGATTGCGGGGCTCCGATTTCAACGACATGCTGCTTGGCGACGACAATGACAATGTCCTTGAGGGCGGAGACGGCGCCGATACGCTGTTCGGCGGCGGCGGCAACGATGTGATTGTTGACGATACCGGCCCTTCGTCGTCGATGAACGGAGAGGATGGCAACGACACGATCTACGGCGGTCCCGGCAATGATTACGTCATCGGCGGCAATGGTGACGACACGATCGTTGGCGGCGTGGACGGTCAGGACTCACTGTATGGCGGGGCCGGCAACGACTACCTTGTGGCGGCCGACGCGAACAATGATGGCGTTGGCTCGGTGCTCGACGGCGGCGCCGGTTCGAACCAGCTTTATGCGCTGGTGGGCCGCGGCAACGACTACGCGGTCGGCGGCGAACTCCAAGACACCATCGCGACAGGCGCCGGGTCCGACTACATCTTCGGCAACGCCGGGGACGACACGATCGTCGCCGGCACCGGCACCGACTACATCTACGGCGGGGCCGGCAACGACTTCATCTATACCGATGATCTCGTCACCAACTCGCAGGATTTCGTTTATGTCAGCGGATTGACGGGGTTGGGCACCGGGGTCGATACGGTGGCCGACTTCACGCCCGGTCCGGGCGGCGACGTCGCCGTCATTCTCAGCACCCCGGGACTGACCTCGTTCGCCCAGGTGCAGGCCAATATGATCGATATCGGCGTCTACACGGTCATCACCCTGTCGGCGACCGACCAGCTCTACCTCTACAACGTCGATCCGTTCCAGCTCAGCGCCGATAATTTCCTGTTTCTTTAACCTCACGCGGTCGCGCCGCCATCGACCGGCAACGCCGCCCCCGAGACGAACGAGGCTTCGTCCGACAAGAGGAACAGCGCGGCATTGGCGATCTCCTCCGGGCGGCCGGTGCGACGCATCGGGACCTGCTGACTGCGGCGCACGATCAGCTGCTCTTTGTCGATTGGTCCGGTTTCGCCGGGCGGGAGCTGCTGGTCCGGGCGGGCGACGAAAACGCGCAGCATCGGCGTGTCGATCGGTCCGGGGCAGACCGCATTGACGCGGATTTTGTCGGGCGCGAGACGTTTCGCGAGCGAGCGCACAAAGCCGACAATCCCGAACTTGGCCATCGAATAGACCGGGCTGAACGCCGAACCGACCAGCCCCGAGGTCGAGGCGGTGTAGAGCAGCGCGCCGCCGCCGCGCGCCCGCATTTCCGGGATCGCCGCCTCGGTCGTCACCAGCACGCTGCGCAAATTGAGATCGATCGCCAGCTCGTAATCGGCCATGTCGATGCCCTCGATGGCGGCAGGCCCGGGGTGGCCGACATGGTTCCAGACAAAATCGAGCCCGCCAAACGCGTTGGCGGTGCGCCGCACGATCTCGCGCGCGAAGCCGTCGGTGCGCAGATCGCCGACCAGCGACAGCGCCCGCCCGCCGGCCGCCGCGATCTCGCCGACCACGGAATCAATGCCGGCCTGGTCGATATCGGCGACCCCGACCGCCGCGCCCTCGCGCGCGAAGCGCAGCGCGCCGGCCCGCCCCATGCCGGACGCCGCCGCCGTGACGATACCGATCTTGTTTTCGAGCCGCATGATGCTCCTCCGCGATGTCGCCCGGCCGAGCCTAGCAGGTGACGCGGACCCGTCGCCAGACGGCGCTTCCGACGGAATTCCCTGCGCGTGGGAAAATGTTCGGCGCCGGTCCGCCGATCCGGGCCGGCCGGACTGGTTCACGGATGCGGAAAAGCCGCTGGCGCCGGCTATACGCCTGTCAGCTCGCGGCGGACGATCGCGGCGCCTTCGGCGAGCGCGCGCAATTTTCCGAAGGCGACCGCGCGCGGCAGGTACTTCATACCGCAATCGGGAGCGGCGACGAGGCGTTCGGGCGCGATGTGGCGCAGCCCGGCGCGCAACCGTTCGGCGACAATGTCGGCCGTCTCGATGGCGGGGTCGTTCAGATCAAGAACGCCGAGAACGACGTTTTTCCCCGCCAGGTCCTTCAGCACCCCGAGATCGAGCCGCGGTTGCGCCGCCTCGATCGAAATCTGCGCGGCGGCCGACTCGGCAAGCTGCGGCAGGAACGCGTAGCCGGAAGGTTTGTTGCGCACCATCGCAGCGTAGCCGAAGCAGAGATGCACGACGGTAGGACCGGCGATGCCGTCGAGCGCGCGGTTGATCGCGTTGATGCCCCAGCGCGCCGCCTTGTCGGGCGCGGTGCGCACCCACGGCTCGTCGAGCTGCACGACATCGACCCCGGTAGCCTTCAACGCCCGCAGCTCCGCGTTGACGGCAATGGCATAGTCCATCGCCATCTCCTCCTCGTCGGCGTAGTAGGCGTTTTCGGCCTGCTGCGACAGGGTGAACGGCCCCGGCAGGGTTATCTTCGTGGGGCGCGTCGCGTGCGCCAGCAGGAATTCGGCGTCGCGCCGTTCGACCGGGCCGCGCCATTTGATGCGGCCGACAACGCGCGGCACCGGGGTCGTGCCGCCGCCGCTGCGGCCGACGCGGCCGGGGTGCTCGGCGTCGATCCCGTCGAGTGCGAGCGCGAAGCGGTTCGAGTAGCTCTCGCGCCGGATCTCGCCGTCGCTGACGATGTCGATGCCGGCCGCCTCCATCTCGCGGATCGCGACGATCGTGGCGTCGTCCTGGGCCTGCTCGCGCCACGGCTCCGGGACGCGCCAGATGTCGCCGGCGCGGACGCGCGGTACGCCGTGCTCCTCGAGCAGCGCGCGATCGACCAGCCAGTCGGGCTGCGGATAGCTGCCGACGACCGTGGTCGGGATCAGATGGCTTGGATAGGTCATCACGGCGCTCCTGCTCCGGGCGGTTTGCCCGCTCGGCGTTTGTAATGCTCTTAGTCGGCCGGCGCCGTAGCGGTGGGGCGGCCGATACCGAGCCGGGCGCCGCGGTAGCGCTCGGACCAGATGGGTTCCCACCACCACCCGTTATCGAGATACCAGGCGACCGTGTCGCGCAGCCCGGTCTCGAACGTATGGCGGGGCTGCCAGCCAAGTTCGCGGCGGATTTTCGCGGCGTCGATTGCATAGCGCCGGTCGTGGCCGGGCCGGTCGGCAACAAATGCGATAAGGCGCGCGTGCGGAATGTGCGGCGACGCCGGCCGCATCTCGTCGAGCAGCGCGCAGATCGCGGTCACGACGTCGAGATTGGTGCGCTCGCCATCGCCGCCGATATTGTAGCTCTCGCCGGGGCGGCCCCGCGTCAGCACGGTGTGGAGGGCGCGGGCGTGATCATCGACATGCAGCCAGTCGCGCACGTTGTCGCCCCTTCCGTAGACCGGGATCTCTTCGCCGTGCAGCGCCTTCAGGATCGCGAGCGGGATCAGCTTCTCCGGGAAATGATAGGGGCCGTAATTGTTCGAGCAGTTGCTCAGCAGTGTCGGCAAGCCGAAGGTCTCGTGCCAGGCGCGAACGAGATGGTCCGAGGCGGCTTTCGACGCGGCATAAGGGGAATTGGGCTCGTAGCGGCTTTGCTCGCTGAACCGGCCGTCGGGTCCAAGCGACCCAAACACCTCGTCGGTCGAGACATGGTGAAATCGGAACCGCGCCGCGCGCTCGGCCGGCAAGCCGCGCCAATAATCGAGGGCCGCCTCCAACAGCGCGTAGGTGCCCTCGATATTGGTCCTGATGAACGCGCCGGGGCCATCGATCGAGCGGTCGACATGCGACTCGGCGGCGAGATGCAGGAGCGCATCGGGCGAGAAATCGCGCAGCAGCTCGGCAACCCGCACCCGGTCGAGAATGTCGCCGCGGCAAAAGCGATAGCGCGGATTGCCTGCGATCGGCTTCAGCGATTCCGGGTTGGCGGCGTAGGTCAGCTTGTCAAGATTGAGGACCGTGTCGCCGAACTCGCCGACGAACAGCCGGCACACCGCGGAGCCGATAAAGCCGGCGCCGCCGGTGACGAGGATCTTCATTGCCGCCGATTTCTCCGCGCCGAGGATTGGTGGCGATCGGTATTCTTGTCGTCCCTCGGCCGGGAAAAATCAATCGCCGCCGCCAAGCGGTCAAACCCAGGTCGGGATCACCAGCGGCTTCTGGAAGCCCGACACGGGCTGCGGTTTCCATAAACCGCCTCCGCCTTCGGCGACTAGGGCAAGATCGGGTCAGATGGAAGCATCTGACCCGTGGATCTTGCTCACGATTCAAAATATGCAGAGCCTGGTTCACGGCTCAGATCGTTGCGATCTGAGCCGATCAGGCTCTAGGCCGGCCATTGTGAAATCGGCCGACGAGCGGTGTGCGGACTCTGTAAATTTTTTCGACAGCCAAACTTCACGGAGTCGTCTCGGTCGTCGGCATCGGGTTGCCAGGGAAATGCGGCCGGGTGTCCAGACGCCGTTGACGCTGTTCCGCGGCAGAGGACGCGTTCAGGTTTTACGGCGGCGGCGGGAGACGATGCCAAGCGCGGCCAATGCGGCGCCGAGCAGGGCGAGCGATCCCGGCTCGGGAATGGCGGTGACCTCACCGTTGAGCGCGACCGATTTGACGGCCCCCCCAAAGCTGGGCGCGACGATCGTGATCACAGCCGTTACGGAATACGGTCCGGCACCCGCGTTGGCGGTCTTCATGTCGACTTCGCCACCTGTGCTTGTGAACGTCGCCTCCGACAGCAGTGTGGTGAGTGCGTATTGGCCATTGGCTGGATCGACATAAGTCTGAAACGTTTCTGTCCAACCCGGGAACAGATTGACCGGGGCGAAACCCGACGTAAAGTCCACGAGCCCGACCATCGACGTATTGCCGGTGGAGGTTATGTAGATCTTCAGGGTACCGGCGTCGGGGGCGCCGGCACTGTTATTTACCGAGACAGTGCCTTGGAGAAGGGTTGGGGGAAGGGCGGCCGGTTGACCCGTTCCGGAGACAACGACCGTCTCGAACTCGCCAAACGACCCGTTAAAGACCGCAACTCCGCCAGCGTTTGACGCGACCGTCGTGATCGGACCGGCGTCTTGCTGCAACCCGATAAACAGGGCTGCATTGGCCATCGGGATTGCGAGGCTCAGCGCTGCGACCACCCCGCCAGCCAAGACCCAAAGTCTGCACTTCATTCGGCCACTCCAACGATCCAGGGCGGGAGCGACGCAAGCCTCGTGCCAAATGAGAAAACCCTTTAAATTTCAACTAAATATGTATTGCTTCTTCTCCTAAAGCCCCCCGTTCTGTAAAGTTAGCCGACAGGCTGCGGCTACCCGCCCGACACACTCTCGGAGGCGCGCGGGCAATAAGCCCAACCATTTTCTGTGTTTTCAAGGCGCATTCGGCATCCGGCGCAACTTTCCGGCATGTCGGAATGCTTTACGCCCAGCTTGCCGAAAGTGCGCGTGCGACTTGGTCGCGGGGCGTCCAGGGAACCCCAGGCCGCACCAACACTCCGCCTGCAGGAACATTCTCAACCTCGCTGGGCTGCCTTGATGGCCGCCAGCACGCGCGGCGCGGTGATCGGGGTTTCGTTTACCTCGGCGCCGATTGTCGCAAGGGCGTCGCGCACCGCGTTCGCGATCGCGGCCGGCGGAGCGACGGCGCCGCCCTCGCCCATCCCCTTCATGCCGTATTCGGTCGCGGTGGCCGGGTTGTGCAGGTGCCCGATCCGGATCGGCGGCAGTTCGAAGGCGGCCGGGATGTGGTAGTCGAGCAGCGTCGCGGCGAGCGGTTGCCCGGTGTTGTCGTACGGAATTTCCTCGCACAGCGCGGTGCCGATGCCCTGCGCGACGCCGCCGCGGATCTGGCCCTCGACAAGCATCGGGTTGACCATCGTGCCGCAATCCTCGGCAACCGCGAAATCGAGCAGCTCCACCGCGCCGGTCTCCGGATCGACGGCCACAACCGCGCCATGCGTCGCGTATGAATAGACGCCGGTGCTGATGCCGGGTTCGTAGGTGGCGGTGGCGTCGAGCAGCGGTTCGACACCGGCCGGCAACCCGTCCATCCGCAAATGCGCGACCTTGGCGACCTCGGCGATTGTCACCGAGCGCCCCCGCGGACCGGTGACGACACCATCGGCGCAACGCGCCTCGGCGACGTCGCACTGCAAGAGATGCGCGCCGATGCGCTCGATCTTTTCGCGCAGCATGCGGCTGGCCCGCGCCACCGCGCCGCCCGACATCACCATGCTGCGCGAGGCGAAGGTGCCAAAGCCGAACGCCGTGCTTTCGGTATCGCCGTGCCGCACCGAAATATGCGCCGGGCTGATGCCGAGCTCCTCGCAGGCGACCTGCGACAGCGCGGTTTCAAGGCCCTGCCCATGCGACTGGATGCCGACCATCAGCACGAGGCTGCCATCGGTCAGGACGCGCGCCGTGCAGCTTTCGAAACCGGGGATGATCGCGGCACCGCGCGAGGCGAATTCGGCGGCGCCGTGCGCGGTCTGCTCGGTGAAGCTGGCGAAGCCGACGCCGACAAGGCGACCGTCCGGTTCGCCCCGCCGCTGCCGCTCCCGGATTTGCGGGGTATCGAGCAGGTCGGCGCACAGCCGGACGGCCGCGGCGTAATCGCCGGTGTCGTAGCGCATGCCGGCGACCGAAGTGAACGGCATGCTCTCCTGCGGGATCATGTTCTCGATTCTAACCTCGGCCGGGTCGCGGCCGACCGCGCGCGCCACCTCGTCGATCGTCCGCTCGATCGCGAAGCACGCGCCGGGCCGCCCGACGCCGCGATAGGGGCCGAGCGGCGCCTTGTTCGTGCATGCGGTCACGAACCGGGCGCGGTAATTGGCGATCGTGTACGGGCCGGGCAGCGTGCGCGCCGCCATGTTGGCTTCCTGATACGGCCCCTGCGGCCACAAGCCGTAGGCGCCGGCATCGACGACGATCTCGGTATCGATCCCAAGGATCTTGCCGCGCCGGTCGGCATAGGCCGTCAGCCGGTAATGGTGGTCGCGGGTATGGGCCGCGGTCAGCAGGTGCTCGTTGCGGTCCTCTATCCAGCGCACCGGGTGGTCGAGTTGCAGCGCCAGCGCGGCCAGGATGATCTCTTCGGGGTACAGCCGCGCCTTTGGTCCGAAGCCGCCGCCGACATCCGGGGCAACGACGCGCAGCCGCCGCTCCTCGATGCCGAGGATTTCGGCGATTGCGACGCGCACCGTGTGCGGTGTTTGCGTCGAGGCGTAGATAACGATCTCGTCGAGCCGGTGGTCGCGGGTCGCGAGCACCGCGCGCCCCTCCATCGGCGAGCCGGACTGCCGGTTCATCCGATACTCGCGCTTGACGACAATTTCGGCGTCCCGGGCCGCCGCCTCGATATCGCCGCCTTCGAGCGTGCGGTCGCTGAAGATGTTGTCGCCCCAATAGTCGTGGACGAGCGGGGCGCCGGGACGCAGCGCGGCGACCGCATCGACGGCGGCGTCCAGAGCGTCGTAATCGACCGCCACCGACGCGGCGAGATCTTCCGCCTCGGCGCGGCTTGGCGCGACGCAGGCGGCGATCGCCTCGCCGACATACCGCACCTTGTCGGTCGCGAGCGGCGGCCACGCCGGCGATTTGATCCCGGTCGCATGCGATACGATGCGGATCGGCTGCATGCGCGGCAGGTCCGCGGCGGTGAACACGCGGCCTGTCGCGCCGGGCGGCACGGCGATTGATCGGATGCGGGCGTGCGCGTGCGGGCTGCGCAGAAATACGACGTGCCGGGTGCCGGGCAGGCGGATGTCCGAAACAAATTCCCCGCGTCCGCGCAAGTGCCGGTCATCCTCCTTGCGCAGGATCGAGGCTCCGACGCCGTATCCGCTCTTTGATCCGTGCATCGCCCCCTCCCCTTTTTTCGCGATCAGACCGGGCCGATGGTCATCTTAACAAGAAACCGAGCAACGATTGAACGGCAGCTGCTGCTGCGGTCCGAATTCCGGGCCGCGCCCGGCCGGTTTTTCCCTGTTCCGGAGGCGATTTGCTGCTTCTGCAGCGAATCTGCAGCAAACGCCGGCCGAAACCGTTGCGCCGCGAGGGTTTAGCGACGGGGCGCAGCAAAATCTACAGCAAGAGCATAGGAACCTCCGCCGCCATCGCCCGACCGATTTCACCCAACAGGCTACTCCCGCAATGTGGCGAATTTCGCGTCGTCGTTTGGGATGGTTGCCGGGGACAATACCGCACCGGCCGAAATACCGGGGACCGGCGCCTGGGATGGGCTTCCACCTTGCAGCTCGCCGGACGACCTGCCCGAGCGCCACCTTCCAGGCCCGAAGCAGATGTATCGGCCTGGGCGACATACCTCTTGCATCGAGCCACCATCGTGAGCTTGTGGCGTTTACTACCAATTCGATCATGACCGATGCCGGTCGTGCCGCCGAACTCCCAACGGCGGGGCTACCAAGTCGTCCGGTTTTGGAATAATGACGT
>JBFXDF010000146.1:0-9538 GCA_050181375.1 Alphaproteobacteria bacterium | reverse complement strand
CGATGGTGCATGAGCAGATCGCGACGTTTTTCCGCGGGTTCCGGCGAGATGCGCACCCGATGGCGGTGCTGTGCGGCGTCGTCGGGGCGCTGTCGGCGTTCTACCACGACTCGACCGACATCAACGACCCGTATCAGCGGATGATCGCGTCGCACCGGCTGATCGCGAAGCTGCCGACGATCGGCGCGATGGCTTATAAGTACTCGCTCGGCCAGCCGTTCATGTATCCGAAGAACGAGCTGGGCTATGCCGAGAATTTTCTCTACATGACCTTCGCGGTGCCCTGCGAGGAATACAAGGTAAGCCCGGTCCTCGCGAAAGCGATGGACCGCATTTTCATTCTGCACGCCGATCACGAGCAGAACGCCTCGACCGCGACCGTGCGCAACGCCGGCTCCTCCGGCGCCAACCCGTTCGCCTGCATCGCTGCCGGGATCGCCTCGTTATGGGGGCCGGCGCATGGCGGCGCGAACGAGGCGGTGCTCAAGATGCTCGCCAAAATCGGCGACAAATCCGGCATCAAGGAGTTCATCAGCCAGGTCAAGGACAAGCACAACCACGAAATCCTGTTCGGCTTCGGGCATCGCGTTTACAAGAACTACGACCCGCGCGCCCATGTCCTGCGCGACAGCTGCCACGAGGTGCTCGACGAGCTCGGCATCAAGGACGAGCCGCTGCTTGACCTCGCGATGGAGCTCGAAAAGATCGCGCTCAACGACGAATACTTCATCAGCCGCAAGCTGTACCCGAACGTCGATTTCTATTCGGGCATCATCCTGAAGGCGATGGGCTTCCCGACGTCGATGTTCACGGTGCTGTTCGCGATTGCGCGCACGGTGGGCTGGATCGCGCAGTGGACCGAGATGATCGAGGACCCGGACACCAAGATCGGCCGGCCGCGGCAGCTCTTCACCGGCTCGCCCGAGCGCCACTACGTGCCGGTCGAACAACGGGCCTGAATTCCGGCCGGGTAAGCCGCGGCACCCATAAGCGGCTGCCCTCGACAAAAACCCCAGATGCCGAGGACCGTATAACGTGCCGCTCTCGGGTATCCTGGTGATCGATCTGACCCGCATTCTGGCCGGGCCGTTCTGCACGATGCTGCTGGCCGATATGGGGGCCGATGTCGTTAAGCTCGAAACGCCGGGGGTCGGCGACCCGCTGCGTCAGCAAGGCACGGTGCGCGATGGTCTGTCGTGGTACTTCGCCGGGTTCAACCGCAACAAGCGCTCGCTGTCGCTCAATCTGCGCAGCGATAAAGGTAAGGCGGTATTGGCGCGGCTGATCGCCGGCAGCGACGTACTGGTCGAGAATTACCGGCCCGGCGTGCTGGAAGCGATGGGGTTCGGCGAGTTGCGACTCCGGGAGCTGAACCCCGGCCTCGTCTATGCCAATATCAGCGGGTTCGGCACGACCGGGCCGTATCGCGACCGGCCTTCGTTCGATTTCATCGCGCAGGCGATGAGCGGGTTCATGACGGTGACCGGCCCGGCCGGCGGCGAGCCGATGCGCGCCGGACCGCCGCTCGGCGATCTCGTCGCCGGGCTATACGGTGCGATCGGGGTTTGCGCGGCGCTCGTGCGGCGCGGCCGCACCGGATCGGGCGACACGGTCGGGGCCAGCCTCAACAACGGTCTGATCAGCCTCTTGGCCTATCTCGCGGCCAACCATTTCGTGAGCGGCGAGGAGCCGCGCCGCACTGGCAACGACCACCCGATCGTCGCGCCCTACGGCATGTTCCGCACCGCGGACGGCGAGGTCGCGCTGGCGCCGAGCCAGGAGCAGTCTTATCAGCGGCTCGTCGACGCGCTCGGAATGCCCGAGCTGCGCGAAAACCCGCGCTTCCGCACGAACGATCTGCGCGTCGCGAACCGGGCGAAGGTGAACGAGGCGATCGAGACCCGCCTGCGTACCAAGCCGACCGAGTATTGGATCGAGAAGCTGAACGCCGCCGGCGTCCCCTGCGGCCGCGTGCTCGGCCTCGGCGAGGTCTTCGACGACCCGCAGGTGCGCGATCAGCAAATGGTGCTGAGCCAGGAGCATCCCGGCCACGGCGTCGTAAAGATGCTCGGTTTCCCGATCAAATTCACCGAGGCGCCGTGTCAGCTGCGCCGCCCCGCCCCCGCGATCGGCGCCGACACCGATGCCGTTCTCGGGGAATTCGGTTACGCGGCGGACGAGATCGCGGCATTGCGCGCCGCCGGGGTGGTGTAACCGTCCCGCCTAAGAGCCGGGCATGTCGCTCCGTCTCAGCTTGTTGCGCAATGTTTGTGCATCGAAGGGCGCGCGGACCTTGGCGTCGTTGTCGAAATAGACATAGACGTCGCGCGGCTGACGCGGCGGGCGGGCATCCGGATCGATCAGCTTTGCGTCGTTCGGCTCGTCGCCGGCGCTCCACAGCGAAACACGGGCCGCCCAGCGATCGAGCTCGTCGTCCGAATAGCCGCTCGCATAAAGCTCATCCGAGCCGTGCAGCCGCAGGTAAAGAAAATCCGTGGTTACGTCCTCGGCATAGGGCCACCCGACGGTGTCGGCAAAAACCAGCGCTGTATTGTACCGCCGCAGCAGGGCGACGAATGCCCGGTCGATAAAGCTCGGATGCCGTATCTCGACGGCGTGCCGCAGCGGCTGATGGGTTTCGAACGTAACCCAAGCGCGCCCCGCGAGCCGATGATCGTGGCCGGACGCAAGCACGGCGGCGGCATCGCAGTCGCGCGGCAGCAGCGCCAGAAACCGCTCGAATTTATCCCGGTCGAAGCGAAAGCGCGGCGAGAACTGCCACAACAGCGGGCCGAGCTTGTCGCCGAGCCGCAGCACGCCCTGCGCGAAGAAATTGGCAAGCGGCGCTTCGATATCGCGCAACTGCTTCATATGAGTGACAAAGCGGCTGCCCTTGACGGCGAACACGAACCCCTTCGGCGTCTCGTCCGCCCAGCGGCGAAAAAACTCCGGACGCTGCAGCGAGTAGTGCGTGCCGTTGATCTCGATCGTGTCGAAATGCCGGCTGGCATAGGACAGTTCGTCGGCCTGCCGCAGCTCCGGCGGATAAAAGCTGCCGCGCCAGCCGGGATAACGCCACCCGGAAATACCGATGCGGATCCGGCTCGGGTTATGCGACATTTCTCTACAACACGTTACGACGGGATTGCTCTCTCCCCGCTCCTCGCAGGAAGGCTTCCCCCGAATGGGTGCCCTGGGAAAATCATGTTTGCCAGGGCGCGGATGCGCGGCCTAGCTTCCGGCCGGATCGAGGAGGGTGCCCCATGGAATTCGGCATGTTTCACGAGTTTCCGTCGCTGCCGGGGCGCAGCGACACGGAAGCGTTCGATGAGGGTATGGCGCAGGTCGATGCCGCCGAACGCTACGGCCTTGACGCGATATGGCTGGCCGAAATCCACTTCGCTCCGGAGCGCACCCATCTCTCGGCGCCGCTGCCGATCGCCGCTGCGATCGCCGCCCGCACACGCCGCATGAAGATCGGCATCGCGGTGCAGGTCTTGCCGCTGTGCCATCCGCTGCGTCTCGCCGAGGAAGCCGCGACCGTCGACCAGCTGAGCCATGGCAGGCTGATCTTTGGGGTCGGGCGCAGCGGCGTCGTAAGCACCTACGACGCCTACCAGGTGCCTTATGACGAGAGCCGCGACCGCTTCGTAGAAATCCTCGACATCGTCAAGCAGGCCTGGGCCGCGGAGCGGTTCTCGTACAATGGCCGGTTCCACAGCTTCGAAAATGTCCGCGCTGTGCCAAAGCCATTCCAGAAGCCCTTCCCCGAGATCCGCATCGCCGCCAGCACGCCCGACACGTTTCCTGCGATCGGCGCGCTCGGCTATCCGGTCTTCGCCAGCACCCGGCACCCGACCTGGACCGACCTCGCGCCGCATATCAGTGCCTATTACGACGCCTGGAAGGCGGCCGGCCACCCCGGCAAGGGCCGGGTCTACGTGTCGGCGCCGATCTATGTAGCCGAAACCGAGGAGCGGGCGCGCGAGGAGGCACGGGAAAGCGTCACCCATTTCTATCGTCTGCAATACGAGCTGATCGCCGAATCAGCCCGCCGTTCCGGCCGGCAATCGTTTATCGAGCGCGCCGAGAAGCTGCGCACGCTAACCTATGAGGATGCGCTGCGCGGCAACGTGCTGGTCGGGACCCCTGACAGCGTCGGTGCGACGCTGATGCGGCTGCGCGGGGAAATCGGCTTCGACGGCATCCTCGCCGAGCTTAATTGCGGCGGCCTCATCCCGCACGACCGCGTGCTGAACGCGATCCGCCTGTTGTGCCAGGAGGTCAAGCCGCGCTTCAACTAGATGCGTGTCTCGACAGGTTTCAGAGGGGCGATGGCGCTCTCTTTTTCCCGTCGGGCAATGATCTGCCAGATGGCGAGGCGCTCGCGCGGGAACCGACCGCAGTGATCGGAGACTCGGTTTGGGGCCGGCTCTCCATGATTTGACGAATCGGTTTCCGGTGGGATTCGCAACAAGAAGCCGGCGCAGAATCACCTGATCCGCTGGCGCGACGCCGCGTCCGCCATGCGACGAAACGCAGGAGCATCAGGGCACGACACCCAGATATGGCCTCGCTTGCCGGGCGGCGGTTTCCTTGTTACGTAGCGGGATGGTTTCAGCCGCCGGACAGTTAAGAAGTGCTCGCCTGCCGCGAGATTTGGTCGATTGCGCGCGGCCGGCCCAGTGCCGACCAAACGTTGGCCGATGAAGCCTGGCCCGGTTCGGCGCGGGCGCGGGCCGCCATCCGAGGATCGGACGGGGAGGCGGCAGGATGCGTTCGCGACGTGGCGAAGCAACGCGTGGCGGGCGTTGGCGGCGACGCCGTTCTATCGGCAGACGCTTATCGGGCCGACGCCAAGCCGGTTGCGGCTCAAGCTCGACGAGCGGTGGCCGGGCGATGCGCGGCGCGGCCAAGAGATCCTGGCCGGCAACATCGAATTTGCCGGTGAGCTGCTGCGCCGCCCGACCCCGGCCTGGTTCCCGCCCGAGGCCAATTCCGAGTGGCTCTCCCAGTGGCACGGGTTCGGCTGGCTCGACGATCTGATCGCGATCGGCGCCTCGGCGCGCGACCCGGCCCGCGTCCTGGTGCAGAGCTGGCTGTCCGACGGCGCCGTCTGTCATCCGGTGACATGGCGGCCGGATGTCGCGGCGACGCGCGTCCTCGCCTGGATCGTGCATTTCGAGGAACTCGCCGGGCGCGAAGCCGACCGCGCGCTGCGGCGGTCCATGCTCGCGAGCATAGCGGCGCAGGTCCGCCACCTGGCCCGCGTCTCCGGCTCGGAGCCGGCCGGCGCGGCCCGGCTGCGGGCGCTGAAGGGACTGATCGGCGGATCGGTCGCGCTGGGCGGACCGGAACAGCGCGTGCTTCGGGCGCTGCGCGGCCTTGAACGCGAATTAGCGACGCAGGTCCTGCCCGACGGCGGGCACCTGACGCGCAGCCCGTCGGTGCAGCTGCGGGTGCTGCGGGACCTGATCGACATTCGCGCAGTGTTGCGCGCCGCCGCGCTCGATATTCCCACGGCGCTGCAGGAGGCGATCGAGAGAATGGCGCCGCTGCTGCGGTTTTTCCGCCATGGCGACCGCCGCCTCGCGCTGTTCAACAACTCGGTCGAGGAAGATGCCGACCTTATCGATCTCGTCCTCGCGCGATCGGAAAGCCGCGGTCACGCGCCGACCCAGGGCCGGCAATCCGGGTTCCAGCGCCTCGCCGCCGGAAAAACGCTCGCCATTATCGATACCGGAACAAAGCCGCCGGCGGGCTTTGACGGCGCGGCGCATGCCGGCACGCTGTCGTTCGAGCTGAGCCACGGGCGCGACCGGATCGTGGTCAATTGCGGCGGATATCGCGGGTCGAAACCGGCTTGGCGCCGCGTGTCGCGCGCCAGCGCGGCCCACTCGGTGCTGGTCGTCGATAACACCAACGCGGTCGAGGTTTTGCCCGACGGCCCGCTCGGTCGCGGGCCGGCCGCGGTGACCTGCGAGCGCGCCGAGGAGGACGGGCATCAGTGGATCGCCGCGGCGCATAACGGCTACCGCCGCCGGCACGGGCTCACCTACGCGCGCGAACTCTATCTCTCGGCGGACGGTGACGACATGCGCGGCGAGGACCGGCTGACCGGGCGCTCCGGTATCGCCTTTACGGTGCGCTTTCATCTGCACCCTTCGGTGACGCCCGCGCTCGCGGCGGACGGAAACGGCGCCGTGCTGCTTCTGCCGGGCGGCGCGGCATGGCGGCTGCGCGCGGTCGGCGCCGAGATGAGTTTGGCCGAAAGCATCTATCTCGGTTCGGGGGAGGCACGGCCGACCCGGCAGATTGTCCTGACCGGAACGACCGGCCGCGACGGCGCGACGGTGCGCTGGGCGATCAGGCGCGATCCGGCGCTATCGAAGGCAAGGGCCGCGGCGACCGAGGCCGGTTCCGGGGCGGAATCAGACGCGGCCGCATCAAACAATGCGGTGCCGCCCGAACCCGCTCGGGAAGAGAAACCGGAGGCCGTCGATAGGACGGGCGCGGCGGAGAACAAGGCGCCGGAGCCGGCCGCGACGCAAAAACCGCCCGAGGGTACTGATGACGGGGCGTAACGGCTCGACACTACGGCTGTCCGGGTCAGCGCTTCACGTCAATCTTTTCGATCGAGTCGATGAACCAGGCACAAAACAGCCCCGTGGCCGGGCCTGACCCGCGGGCCTTCAGCCCGCGGACTTGGCCCGGCTGCGGGGCAGGTATGATGCGCTACCGGGTGCGGTTGTAGGTGTAATCCTCGCGTTCGCCGGCGCCGAGCCGCAGGCCTTCGGGCAACGGCGGGCGGGCGGCGTTGCGTTTGGCGTGCGCGTCGAGCGCCGCCTGGTCGCTCCACAATTCGAGCAAGGTCAGCTTGTCCGGGGTGAGGGCGCTCTGGAAAATCTCGAATTGCTCGCAGCCGGGTTCCGTCATGCATTCCTCGCAGCGCGCCTTCATCGCCCGGGCCAGTTCGGCGCCCTTGCCCGGCGCGGCGGTGATCGTGACGACGAGTCGGACGGCCATGTCTTTCCTCCAAGCGTGGATTGCGCGATACGCTACAGCGCGCCCCGCCGAGATTGCGTCGTGGCCCCGCTCCTCGCAACGACAATCCCCGTTATTATCGCGAGCGACGCGAAGCAACCTCGCCGGACTTGCTCTCTCATCCCGGCACGGCGCATATCTCCAGCAAGCGCGGCGGGACGGTAAATCTGGAGCAATGTGGCGGTTTGCCTCACCCGGCACGAAAGCCGGCAGCGCATCATTGGCACGGCATGAGACCGCTGCCGCTTGAACCGTTGCTCGCCGCGTTTCTATGCTTGCTCGCCGCCTGGGGCGCAAGCGCCTGGGCGCAGACGCCGGCGATGGAGCCGCTCGACCGGACGGTGTGCCGGCTGATCGAGCGCGCCGCCGGCACGAACCGCCTGCCGGTCGAATTCCTGACCCGCCTGATCTGGCGCGAGAGCAGCTTCCGCGCCGGCGCGGTTAGCCCGGCCGGAGCGCGGGGGATCGCGCAGTTCATGCCGGGCACGGCACTGGAGCGCGGGCTCGCCGATCCGTTCGACCCGGAACAGGCGATTCCGAAGGCGGCGCACCTTTTGGCCGATTTGCGGCGCCGCTTCGGCAATCTCGGGATCGCGGCGGCAGCCTACAACGCCGGCTCGGCGCGGGTCGGCGACTGGCTGCGGGGTGTCGGCGGCTTGCCAGCCGAGACCCGCGCCTATGTTCGTTTTGTGACAGGAAGCCCGGTCGAGGCGTGGGCCGGGACGAACGGCCCTCCGGCTATTGCCTTCGCGCCAGGGGGCGACGCGGCGATCGAGCCGGCTGGATCGGCGTCCTGTCTCGCGGCGGTCGCCGATCTGCGGCGCGGCCGCGGCGGAACCGGCGAGGGCGACGAGGACGGGTTCGCTCCGCTCGCGCCGTGGGGCGTGCAGCTCGCCGGCAATTTCTCCAAGGCAATCGCGCTGGCCTCGTTCGAGCGCGCGCGCGAGCGCTACGCCGGGGTTATCGGCGACATGCGTCCGATGATCATCGGACGTGTATTGCGGAGCCGCGGCACGCGGAAGTTTTATCAGGTGCGCCTGCCGGCTGCGACGCGTCAGGCGGCGCAGCAGATTTGCGGGCGTATTCGCGCGGTCGGCGGGATTTGCCTCGCTCTGCCGAGCTGAGCGATACTGCGAGGGAATTGAAGGTGAGAGGAGGCCAGCCGTGTCGGATGTGTTAGAAGCCCGGCCGCCGATGGCGTCGGATACAGGGGCACGGGAATTCGCAGTCCGGCCGCTATCGCCGCTCTTCGCGGCCGAGGTGGTCGGGCTCGATCTGTGCCGGCCGCTGCCCGAGGAGGTGCGGCGGGCGGTGTATGACGCGTTCGTGTACTGTCACGTGCTGGCGTTTCGTGACCAGAAGCTGACAAAAGACGAGCAGATCGCGTTCACCGAGCAATTCGGCCCGCTCGAGCGGCACATCGCCCGCAACCGCGGCAGCGACAACCCGTGGGTCCACACGGTGTCGAACCTGGGGCCGGACGGGCGCCCGTCGGGCATTGTCAAATCGACGACCTGGCACACCGACAAATCGTTCCGGCCGGAGCCGTCGCTGGCAACGATCCTACACGCGGTGACGATGCCGCCCGACGGCGGCGACACGTGTTTCGCGAACATGTACGCCGCCTACGACACGCTGAGCGATGACGACAAGGCGGTGCTCGACGGGCTCAGAGTCGTCCACAGCTGGGAATTGTCGCGCGAAAAGCAGGGCCAGAAGGCGACCCCGGAGGAGATCCGCGACGCGCCGCCGATGAGCCATCCGCTCGTCCGTGTGCATACCGATACCGGACGGAAATGCCTCTTCATGGGCGAGCACGCCTCGCATATCGAGGGGCGGCCGATAGCGGAGGGACGGGCGCTCCTGGCGCGGCTTGAAGCACACGCGACGGAAGAACGGTTTATCTATCGCCACCGCTGGCGGCCCGGTGATCTGTTGATGTGGGATAACCGGTGCCTGCTGCACCGCGCCGATCCGAATTTCGATGCGGCGCTTTATCCGCGCGTGCTGCACCGCACCTGCCTGCGCGGGACGGCACCGGCGTAGGACCCGCTCATCTGATCGTCAGGCGGCTTTGCGCCGGCGGAATGGACCAGATCAAGGGGCCGCCCCGGAGTTTTCTTTTCTCCTCTCGGCGCGCGGCATCGTGGGGGCGTTGGGGGCGGGGCCCAGCGGCCGTTGGGATCGGTATGTTATGCCGCCGTAAATAGCCGAGCGTCATCTTTCGAAGTCGACGGCTAGGCGATCCCAGGCATCTCGGATCAACTCGCCGCGAAATTCCTCGCCGGGTCTGTCGCGCCGCGTCTAACCGCGGCCGGCATGTCCTTGAGCCGCGCCCGGCCTCGCTCGGTCAGCACGATCAGGCCACCTATCTCGTGCCGCACAAAACCCTCGGCGATCGCGTCCTCCCACGCGCAGTTCAGCGGACAGGTACTGGCCCAGGCCTCACGCACCTCGGCGTAGCGGCGCGGCCGCAACGCCAGCCACTCAAGAA
>JBFXDF010000145.1:0-9569 GCA_050181375.1 Alphaproteobacteria bacterium | reverse complement strand
ACCCGCCTCCGGGCTTCGCCCGGAGGCACGCTCTCCCGCAACACGGGAGACGGGGAACCGCACGCCATGGCGAGCGGTGGGTAGGGGGCTGCCCGATCCGGTGTTCACCCGATGAAATTCACCGACATCTTCGTCCGCCGCCCGGTTCTGTCGCTTGTAGTCAGCCTGCTGATCCTTTTGATCGGCGGCATGAGCATGCTGGCGCTGCCGATCCGGCAGTATCCGCGGCTCTAAACCACGACAATCACGGTCACGACGTCCTACCCCGGCGCGTCGCCCGATCTGATCCAGGGCTTTATCACGACGCCGATCGAACAGGCCGTGTCGACCGCCGAGGGGATCGATTATCTGACATCCAGCTCGACGCAGAACACCAGTACCGTCACCGCCTACATCAAGCTCAACTACGACCCGAACCAGGCGCTGACCGACGTCATGGCCAAGGTGCAGCAGGTCAAATACCTGCTGCCGCAGCAGGCGTTCGACCCGGTCATCCTCAAATCGACCGGTCAGACGACGGCCGTCATGTATATCGGTTTCGCCAGCGACGAGCTGTCGAGCGCGGCGATCTCCGATTACCTGACACGGGTCGTGCAGCCGCTGCTCGCGACTGTCGAGGGGGTCGCCTCGGCCGACATTCTCGGCGGTCAGACTTTCGCGATGCGGCTGTGGCTCGACCCGGCGCGCATGGCGGCGCACAACGTCTCTGCGAATGACGTGAACCTCGCGATCCGCGCCAACAACTACCAGTCGGCGGCGGGGCAGGCGAAGGGCTTCTACACGGTTACGAACATCTCGGCCGATACCGGGCTGACCGACATCAACCAGTTCAAGCGCATGGTCGTCAAGGTATCGAACGGGGCGGTGGTCCGGCTCGAGGACATCGCCACTGTCGATCTCGGCGCGCAGAACTGGAACTCGAGCGTCATGATGAACGGACAGCAGGCCGTCTTTATCGGAGTCCAGTCGACGCCGACCGGCAACCCGCTGACGATCGTCAAGGGCGTGCGCGCGTTGATCCCCGAAATGCAGCGCAACCTGCCGCCGTCGATGAAGATGCAGGTCGCCTATGACTCGACGAAGTTCATCCAGGCCTCGATCGACGAGGTGCGATCGACGCTGGGCGAGGCGATTGGCATCGTTGTCGTGGTGATCTTCCTGTTCCTCGGCAGCTTCCGTTCGGTGCTGATCCCGATCGTGACGATCCCGCTGTCGCTGATCGGCGCCGGCCTGATCATGGCCGCGTTCGGGTTCAGCCTGAACCTGCTGACGCTGCTGGCGATGGTGCTGGCGATCGGGCTTGTCGTCGACGACGCGATTGTCGTGCTGGAAAACGTCTATCGGCATATCGAGGAAGGGAAGAGCGCACCGCAGGCGGCGCTGATCGGCGCGCGCGAGATCGCCGGACCGGTCATCGCGATGACGCTGACCCTGGCCGCGGTCTATGCCCCGATCGGCTTTCTCGGCGGCGTCACCGGCACGCTGTTTCGCGAATTCGCGTTCACGCTGGCCGGCGCCGTCATCATTTCCGGCGTCATCGCGGTGACGCTGTCGCCGATGATGTGCTCTCTATTGCTGCGCCGCGAGATGACGCAGGGCCGCTTCGCGCGCCTGATCGACCGAGGCTTCTCGCGGCTCGCGGAGGCTTATGGCAGGCGGCTCGACCGCTCGCTGGACTACCGCCCGGTCACCGCGCTGTTTGTCGCCGCGATCTTTGTCGCGCTCGGCTTTATGTACCTGCATACGAGCAAGGAGCTTGCCCCCGAGGAGGACCAGGGGGTGCTGTTCGCGGTAACCAAGGCGCCGCAATACGCCAATCTCGACTATATGCAGGCGTACGGCACCGAACTCGACAAGGCGCTCGCCTCGATACCCGAATCCGATCTGCGCTTTGTGATCAACGGGCGGGGCGGGGCGAACCAGGGCTTCGCCGGCACCATCCTGAAGCCGTGGGACGAGCGCCACCGCAGCGCCGCCCAGATCAAGCCGGAATTGCAGAACAAGGTAGGCGCGGTCGAGGGCATGCAAGCCTTTGTCTTCTCGCTGCCGCCATTGCCGGGCTCGATTGGAGGATTGCCCGTACAAATGGTCTTGACCTCGACGGGCGGCGATTTCGTGCCGCTCTACGAGCAGATGGAGAAGCTGAAGGCGGCGGCGCGGCAAAGCGGGCTGTTCATGGTGGTCGACAGCGATCTGGCATTCAACCAGCCGACGATCCGCGTCGATATCGACCGCAGCAAGGCCAACGAACTCGGGGTCACGATGCAGGCGATCGGCGACACGCTGGCGTTGATGCTCGGTGAGAACTACGTCAACTTCTTCAACCTGGAGGGCCGCTCGTATCAGGTGATCCCGCAGGTGCCGCGCGGTGACCGGCTCAGCCCGCAGGCGCTGACGCAGTATTTCGTCACCTCGGCGTCGGGGCAGCAGGTGCCGCTCGCGAACCTGGTGTCGGTCAAGACGACGACGGCGCCGAATGCGCTGACCCGTTACAACCAGCTCAACGCGGCGACGTTTCAGGCCGTGCCGATGCCGGGCGTGACGATCGGCCAGGCGGTCGATTTCCTCGAACAGCAGGCGGCGTCGCTGCCCGCCGGGTTCAGCCATGCCTACCTGTCCGACTCGCGGCAATACGTGACCGAGGGCAACCAGCTGGTGGTCACGTTCTTCTTTGCGCTGATCGTAATCTATCTCGTGTTGGCGGCGCAGTTCGAGAGTTTGCGCGACCCGCTGGTGATCATGGTCAGCGTGCCCTTGTCGATTTGCGGCGCGCTGATGCCGCTGTTTTTCGGGGTGGCGACGATCAACATCTACACGCAGGTCGGGCTGGTGACGCTGATCGGGCTGATCAGCAAGCACGGCATCCTGATGGTCGAATTCGCCAACCAGCAGCAGCTCGAACACGGTCTCAACCGCCGTCAAGCGATCGAGCGGGCCGCCCGCGTGCGGCTGCGGCCGATCCTGATGACGACGGCGGCGATGGTGGTCGGCCTCGTGCCGCTGGTCACGGCGCGCGGCGCGGGTGCGGCGAGCCGCTTCTCGATCGGGCTCGTGGTCGTCGCCGGCATGACGATCGGCACGCTGTTCACGCTGTTCGTGCTGCCGGCCGTATACACGGTCCTGGCCAAGGACCACGCCGCCGCGGCGCGCTCGACGCGGGCGCGCGAACTGGCGGAGGTGTCCTGAGCGCGCCACCGGCCGCCCGCCGTCTCTTTCCCGATCCGCGGCAGCGCCGCGCCGTACTCTCGGAGGCGCGGGCGACGCTGGCGCTGGCTGCGCCGCTGGCCGCCGCCAATCTGGCGCAGATGGCGCTCGGGCTCACCGACACGATCATGGTCGGCGCGCTCGGGGCGGTGCCGCTGGCGGCGGTCGGGCTCGGCTCCGGGCTGTATTTCACCGCGGTGATCGTCTGCGCCGGCGTCTTGAGTGCCGTCGCGCCGTTGGCCGCGTTCGCGCTCGGCGCCGGAGACCGCGCCGCCGTCGGCCGGGTGACCGCGTCCGGGCTGCTGCTTGCCGCCGCGTTGACCCTGCCGGTGATCGCCGCGATGTGGCTCGCCGAACCGCTGCTCGGGCTGCTCGGCTACGAGCCGGGCCTGACCGACGAGATTGGCCGTTATCTGCGCGCGATTGTCTGGGGCGCGCCGGGCTTTCTCGGCTTTGCGGTGCTGCGCTGCCTGTTCGCGACGCTGTCGCGCGCCCGGGTCGTCATGGTCGTGCTGGTGTTGTGCGTGCCGGTCAACGCGGCGCTGAACTGGGTGCTGATCTTCGGCCGTCTCGGCGCGCCGACGCTCGGCATTGCCGGCTCCGGATATGCCTCGGCAATCGTCAACTGGCTGATGCTGCTGGGTCTCGCGGCGGCGGTCGCGGTTTTGCCGCGGAGCGACCCGGCGCACCGGCCGCGCCTGCGCTTCGCCGGCACGCTGGCCGACATCAGACGCATCCTGGCGCTCGGCCTGCCGATCGGCGGGTTGCAGGCGCTCGAAGTCGGCGTGTTCGTCGCCTCGGCGGCGGTGATGGGGCTGTTCGGCGCCGCTGCGCTGGCGGCGCACCAGATCGCGATCAGCTGCGCCAGTTTTACGTTCATGGTGCCGATGGGCGTCGGGCAGGCCGCGACCGTGCGGGTCGCGACCGAGCGCGGCGCCGCTGCATGGGAAGCGGCGCGGCGAGCCGGGTTTGTCGCGCTGGCGCTCGGGGTCGCCTTTATGACGGCGGCGGCGGTTGTGCTGTGGACGACGCCGTCCCCGATTGTCGGGGTGTTTGTCGCGACCGGCGATCCGGCGAACCGCGCGGTCGTCGCGCTGGCGCTCGAATTTCTCGCGATTGCCGCTGTATTCCAGATCGTTGACGGGATGCAGTCGGTGGCGTGCGGCGCGCTGCGCGGTTATCACGATACGAAGGTCCCGATGCTGATTGCCGCGCTCGGCTATTGGGCGTCGGGTTCGTCGGCGGCTGGGTATTGGCGTTTCCGCTCGGGGTGGGTCCGGCCGGGTTGTGGTGGGGCTTCGTGATCGGCCTGACGACGGTAGCGGTGCTGCTGACGGTCCGGCTGATCGAGCGCGGCGCGCGCGAGGGGCGGGTCGGACCGCTGCCCGGAGCCGCGACGGAGGAAATTCCCTGCGGCAGGGAATTCGCACGGTCACAGCACCGGACCCTATGAGATTTTCCCCATTTGTAACAACTACTTAATCGCTGCCCGGCGGAAATCGGCGGGGCCGGGAACAGGGAAATCGGCGCAGCCGAACAGCGAATTTCGCCGGCCGAGCAGGGAATTAAAGCCGCCGAGCAGGAAAGTGCGGCACGCATCGGGGCGCGTTGTTCGCGGGTCAACCAGCGCGCAGCATGCCATACGACTGTGGCGATTTTCGCGGCAGCCAACACGGCCGCAGCTTTAATTGCGATGAGCGTCCGGGTCGCAGGCGAGTGAGGACCGAGCAGCCAGCTCAGAGGGTGCACTGCCAAAGGCGTCGCATGGGTATCGGACTGCTTTACACAGGGCTTATTGCCGCCATCCAGCCTAAGTTGCTGTTACATAGTGCAGAATATACGCGTCCCGGCGCGCGGTGATGTCGGGATTTTTTACGATCTCGCGGATGAGAGCGGCCGGTCAGCGGCTGAAAGCAATAGATTCAATCCGTTGATAATCTGGCACGTTTTTTGCGCATTTTGCGAGCGTTACACGTTTGAATAAAGGGGGGAGGAGAGCATGCACCGAAACATCACAAGGCTCGTCCGGAGAGGAGGGACGCTCGCGATAGCCGTGTTGGTCGGTGAAAGCGGCTTGCTTCAGCGGGATCGGCGCCGGGTGCGGATCGGCCTTATCGCATCGTGTTTCGCACTGACGTTTCTGGGGCTTAGTACCAGTTCCTCTGCCAGTCTGGTTGCCTACTATCCGTTTAATGGTAATGCCAATGATGAGAGCGGGAACGGCAATAACGGGACCGTCTTTGGAGCCACGCTGACGACCGACCGGTTCGGAAATCCAGACAGCGCATATTCCTTCAACGGACTCGACAACTTCATCCGAGCCTCGGGAGCTGGACTGCCGACAACAGACAGAACGGTCATCCTCTGGTTCGACGCCACGACAGTTGCCACTCGGCCGGTTCTCCTCGGTTATGGCGGAGGCGCGTGCGGCACGTCGTTTTTTATGGGTTTGAACTCAGGTACTCAGCCTAATACTTACTACGTAACGTCCCATTGCGAGGTTAACAATCTCGTCTCCCCATATCCGGCTGACCCTAGTGGCGATTGGCATAATTTCGCGATAACCACAGATAGTTCCGGAACCAAGATCTATATCGATGGCGTGTTGACCGCTTCCAACACCAACTTCATCTCGAACACTACGGTCGCCGGCACCGATCTCGCGATCGGCGTAGATGTCAGCCCCGGAGGCCTTGCGCCTTACACGGATAGGAACGTGGGCTATTTTGCGGGCAAGATTGACAGTGTTTGTATCTATAACACCTCGCTGACGCTTGGAGAAATAGCCGCATCACCGTGCGGTATCGCAACAGCTATATCCGAACCCGCCAGCCTCGCACTGCTCGGCGCCGGTCTCACCGGGTTATGGGTCGCGCTACGGCGGCGCAACCGGCTATCCACGTAAACCGCTCCCACCCTTCGGCCGGGCTTGACCCGGCCGTCCAGGGCTTCCCGGCGACCGAAAACCGGGTCGAAGACGTGGGTGGCCGGATCAAATCCGGCCACGGGGCGCTTTTAGGCTTGGTAGGATGGGCTGGGCCCGGCGCAAGTCGAGGGAAGCCCATGCCGTCTCGACGCGGCGCGACAGCATGGGCTTCGCTTCGCTCAGCACCATCCTACGGTCCTTTCGCCGACGATGCGCTCGATCTCGTCTTCGCTTGCGAAGCCGCCCCCATCGGCGGTGTGGACTACCGCCGAGCGCCGCCACGCGGAGCGAGACTGTTTCCGGGCAGAGTTGCTCTGCCGGGTTGCGGCACCGGCGGATGGCCCTATATCTCGCGCGGTCCCGCCCATTGATGAACCAGCAGAAAATGACCGTCGATACCGCTCCCGAAACCCGGACTTTTCAGGCGGAAGTCAGCCGCCTGCTCGATATCGTCGCGCATTCGCTGTACAGCGAGAAGGAAATCTTTCTGCGCGAACTGATCTCGAACGCGTCGGACGCCTGCGACCGGTTGCGCTACGCCGCGCTGACCGAGCCCAGCCTCGCCGAGGGCGAGGCGAATTACCGGGTCGTGCTGACCCCGGTCAAATCCTCGCGCACCCTGACGATCGCCGATAACGGCGTCGGCATGAACCGCGACGAGCTGATCGAGAACCTCGGCACGATCGCGCGCTCCGGCACGGCGGCCTTTATGAGCCAGCTGACCGGCGACGCGAAAAAGGACATGAGCCTGATCGGCCAGTTTGGCGTCGGCTTTTATTCCTCGTTCATGGTCGCCGACAAAGTCGAGGTGCTGAGCCGCAAGGCCGGGGACAGCGAGGGCTGGCGCTGGACATCGGACGGCCAGGGCAGCTTTACGATCGAGCCGGCCGCCAACGTGCCGCGCGGCGCCCGCATCACGCTGCACATGCGCGAGGGCGACGACGAATATCTCGACCCGTTCCGTATCCGGCAGATCGTCACGCGTTATTCCGATCATATCGCGCTGCCGATCGTGCTCGCCGACGGCAACAAGGAAGAGACGATCAACAAGGCATCGGCCCTGTGGACCCGGCCGCGCTCCGAGATCACCGAGGATCAGTACAAGGAATTCTACCACCATGTCGGGCACGGGTTCGACGACCCGTGGCTGACGATCCATGCTCGCGCCGAGGGCGTTCTCGAATACACGCTGTTGTTGTTCGTGCCGTCGCAAAAACCGTTCGACCTGTTCGACCCGGAGCGCAAGTCGCGGCTCAAGCTCTATGTCCGCCGCGTGTTTATCACCGACGAGGGTACCGAGCTCTTGCCGGCCTATCTCAGGTTCGTCCGCGGCATCGTCGACAGCGAGGATCTGCCGCTCAATATCAGCCGCGAGATGCTGCAATCTAACCCGACTGTTTCGCGCATCCGCCAGCAATTGACGCGTCGGGTTCTGTCCGAACTGGCAAAGAAGGCGGCCGATGCGCCGGAGGAATACGCGAAATTCTGGGACAATTTCGGTGCGGTGCTGAAGGAGGGATTGTACGAGGACCGCGAGCAGCGCGACACCCTGCTGTCGCTTGCGCGGTTTTATTCGACGACGCGCGACGGTCTCGTGTCGCTCGATCAATATGTCGAGGCGATGCGTTCGGGACAGGAGGCGATCTATACGATTACCGGCGACAATCTCGATTTGTTGAAAAAAAGCCCGCAGCTCGAAGGGTTTCGCGCGCGGGGCGTCGAGGTGTTGTTGCTGACCGACCCGATCGACGAATTCTGGGTATCGTCGGTTGGGACGTACAAGGAAAAGCCGTTCAAATCCGCGACCAGAGGCGGGGTCGATCTCGACAAGGTCGCCGCGCCCGAGGACAAAAAGGACGCCGAGGCGAAACCGGAGCCGCCGGCCAAACTCGCCAGCCTGATCGCGATCTTCAAGCTGGCCTTGGGCGACGCGGTCAAGGACGTGCGCGGCTCCGACCGGCTGACCGACAGCGCGGTGTGTCTGGTCGCCGATGAGGGCGACATCGACATGCATCTCGAGCGGCTGCTGAAACAGCATCGCCAGCTTGACACGGCCGCCAAGCGCATCCTCGAGGTAAACCCGCGCCACCGGCTGATCGAGCGCCTGGCGGCATCGGTCGGCGAGACCGGCGCGTCGGATCAGCTGTCGGAATTCGCCTGGCTGCTGCTCGACCAGGCGCGCATCGTCGAGGGCGAGCAGCTACCGGACCCATCCGCCTTCGCCCGGCGTCTCGCGATGCTGCTCGAACGCGGTCTGCCGGCCGCGGCGTGATGTGAGCAGCTAGAGCAAGATCGGGTCAGATGGAAGCATCTGACCCGCGAATCTTGCTCTCGATTCAAATATTCAGAGCCTGATTCACGGCTCGGATCGTTGCGATCTGAGCCGATCAGGCGCTAGGACTTGCCCGGCGCGTCGGGCGGCTCCGGCCGGCTTGCGGCGGTGCCGGAGGGAGGCGACGCCGCGTCGCGCTTGCGCGGCCCCATGAAGGCAGTGATGACGCCGTGCAGCGTGCGCAGCTCTTGCTCGGTGCATTGCGCGCGCTGAAACAGGTTGCGCAGGTTGCGGGTCATGCTCGGGCGCTTATCCGGGTGGCGCAGAAAACCGCTTTCGACCAGCGCCTCCTCGAAATGGTCGAAAAACCGTAAAAGCTCGTCTTTTGTCGCGGCGCGGCTGTGGCCGCGATGCATCACCTCGGGCGGCGGCTCGGTCTGCGCGGTGAACCATTCGTAGCCGACGATCAGCACCGCCTGCGCCAGGTTGAGGGACGCGAAGGCCGGGTTGAGCGGCACGGTCAGCACGGTGTCGGCCAGCGCGATATCGTCGTTGACAAGACCGGTGCGCTCCGGGCCGAACAGCACGCCGCAAGCCTCGCCGGAAGCGAGAAAGCCGCGCATTTCGGCAGCGGCGCGGCGCGGGGTCAGCTCGCGTTTCACCATGTAGCGATCGCGCGCGGTCGAGGCGTAGACATGCACGAGATCACCGATCGCCGCGGCGGCGCTCGGGTACAGGCGCGCCTTGTCGAGCACCGCGTCGGCGCCCGATGCCGCCGCGACGGCCTTGTCGTTGGGCCAGCCGTCGCGCGGGCGCACGAGGCGCAGATCGTCGAGACCGCAATTCATCATCGCGCGCGCCGCGGTGCCGATATTCTCGCCGAGCTGCGGCTCGACAAGGATGATCGCCGGTCCGCCGGTTACGGCTTCGCGGCTATGGTTGGTTCCGGCCATCGTTCCGTTTGCAGCCAAATTCGCCTGTATCAGCCCGTCAAGGGCGTTGCCGACCCCGATGCGCATTGTTCCAAGCCGGCCACATCGATGTGCGCCGGCGGCAACCCGGCCCGCTGGCGCCGCCACATGACGGTGTACGCGGATTCGAGATCGCGTGTGTAGCGCGCGGTGTCGAACAACGGCTCGGTGTCGCGGTTGCGCGCGAGCTTTGCTC
>JBFXDF010000144.1:0-9736 GCA_050181375.1 Alphaproteobacteria bacterium | reverse complement strand
CTCGTTGCATCTGCGGTGGCTGTACGACCGTCGCTGGAGGTCGCGATCGCGCGGGGAAGCTGCCATTATTGCGCCGCTCGGCATGCGCCGACGGAATATACCGCCTCTATGCGCCCCGGTGACCGATCAGGCCGCGGGCCGGGTCGTAGGCGAGCACCGCGGCGGCGGTAAACACGGCGGCGCTTCCGCATACCGCGGCCAGCGCCAGCCAATTCACCTGCACATAAAGCGCGAAGCGGATCAGCTCGATCCCGTAGGTCAGCGGGTTGAGGCGGCACACCAGCGAAAGCAGCGGGCTCGACCGCTCCACGAGCAAGAGAGGCGTCAGCGCGGACGAGGCGAAAAACATCGGAAAGATCACGAAATTCATGATGCCGGCGAAGTTCTCCAGCTGCTTTACCAGCGATGACAGCAGCATCCCCAAGGCGCCGAGCATCAGCCCGTTCAAGATCAACGCGGGCAGCACGGCGAGATAACCCCAGGCCGGCGCGTCGATCCCATACAGGCGGGAGATCAACAGAAAAGCATAGACCTGCGGGATCGAGACCGCGGTACTGGCGAGCAGCTTGCAGACGAGCAGGTAACCCCGCGGAAACGGGCTCACCAGCAGGATCCGCATATTGCCCATCTCGCGGTCGTACACCATCGACAGCGACGACTGCATGCCGTTGAACAGCTGAACCATCGCGATCAGGCCGGGTACGATGTAAGCCTCATACGGTATGTAGGTTTGATAAGGCGGCGTGATCGGCAGGTCGAGAACGTGCCGGAAACCCGCCGCGAAAACAAACAGCCAAACCAGCGGGCGGACCAGCGCGGCGACAAACCGTTCGCGCTGATGCAGAAAGCGCAGCATCTCGCGCCAGGCGATGCCGCCGAGGCAGACGGCATACCGGTAGGGCAGGTCGCCCGCTCCGGCGGACTGCTGGGGAGCGGTCACGCGGCTTCCATCGTCAGGGCGGTAAAGGCATCCCGAAGGTCGGCTTGGCGCGATTGCCGCACGATTGCCCCCGCTTCGCCCTGGGCGACGACCCGACCCTTGTTCAGAATAAAGACGCTGTCTTCCGGTTCGACTTCGTCGAGAAGGTGCGTGGCCCACAGAACGGCGACCCCATGCTCGCGGACCAGGTCGCGGACATGAGCCAGGATCGCGGATTTCGATGCGACATCGAGCCCGACCGTCGGCTCGTCGAGCAGCAGCAGCGATGGCCGGTGCAGCAGCGCGCGGGCGACTTCCAGGCGGCGCATTTGGCCGCCGGACAGTTTGCGGACCGGATCGCGCGCGCGATCCGCCAAGCCGGCGTCCCGCAGCACCGCCCGAGAGCGCGCCCGGGCCTCGCGTGGGCCGATCCCGTGCAGCGCGGCGTGATAACGCAAATTGTCGAGGACGCTGAGATCGAGATCGAGCGTGCGCGCCTGGAAGACGACCCCGATCCGGGCCAGAGCCGCACCCGGGTTGCGGTCGATGGCGGTGCCGAGAATGCGGATACTGCCCTGACGCGCCGCGAACAGCCGCGTGATCAGCGAAAACAGCGTGCTCTTGCCGGCCCCGTTCGGTCCGAGCAGGGCGGTGAATTGCCCGGATTCGACAGAAAGCGAGACGCCGTCCAGCGCCTTTCGCGCGCCATAACTGTGACTGACGTCCTCGACTTCCAGCGCCAACACCGGCGGTTGCGCCGCGTTATAGGGGCCCGGATCGGTTTCGCGCAGCGCCGCCGTTCGACTCATTTTTGTTGCCGCGCCAGTGGCGATGTTCGAACCGGGCGACACGCGCACCCCCGTTTCCGTTACCGGATCGTGTACAGGTAGGCGGCAAGGTCGCGGGCATCACGTTCGTTCAGGCCCATATCGGGCATCGCATTGCCCGGCACGACGCGCTGCGGATCGCGCAGCCAGGCGATCATGTTGTCGGGCGTGTTGCGCAACAATCCCGCGATATAGATGCGGCGGCCGATCTGGATCAGCGGCGGCCCGACGACCCCGGTCGCGTCGGCGACGCCGGGTATCGTGTGGCAGCCTCCGCAACCTTCGTCGCGGATCAAGGCGACACCCCGTTTCGGGTCGCCGATATTCGACGCGGCGCCCTGCTCATCGGCGTCATCGCCGCAGCCGCCAAGGAGCAACGGCGCCAGCACGACCAGCAGCGGGATCGCGGCCGCCGCCCGGCTGGGCAGCGACCGCGGCCGCTCGCGGTCGGCTTCGTTGAACCATTTGAGGAAGACGAATGCCGCCGCTGCGGCATAGACAAACCCGCCCGGGATCCACATGACGATGCCGGCAAGCTGCTGGTCCTGCAGCAATGTCAGACCCCAGGCGGCAACCCCCTCGGCATGCGCCGGGTAGAGCGGCCGCGGGGCAAGCGCGATCAGCGCACCGGGCAGGCCGCTGAGGATCGCCGCCGTGGCGACAAAGACCAGCGACGGGCCGCCGGCCAGCCGCCGCCGGCCGGAGGGTTCGATCACGATCGACCAGAACATCAGCGCCGTCACGAGAAAGCTCAGGTGCTCGAACGTGTGGACGGTCTGGTCGCGCAACGCCCATTGATACGGCGCCGGAAGGTGCCAGAAGATGAACGCGCCGCAGAACACCGCCCAGACCACGACCGGGTGCATCAGCCCTGTTATTCCGGCGCGCAGGCCAGACCCCAGCCATATCCGGCCGACCCGCTTGCGGCCGGCCGGCCCAAAAGCCCACAGGAACGCAACCGCCGGGCGGCCGGCCACCAGCAGCGGCGCCGCGGCCATGATCAGCAGCAAATGCTGCACCATGTGAACCGAGAACAGTTGCTCGGCGATGCCGTCGATCGGCGACACCAGCGCGATCAGGATGATCGCAAGCCCGCCGGCGTAAGCGCAGACGGCGCCATTGCCGAAGGGCCGGCGGGCGCCGCCGAGGCGGCGGTACAGGCGGCGGACGCCGAGCGCGTACAACATCGCCGCCACAGCGATGCTCGCCAGAACCAGAGGATCCCAACTCCATTCGATATGGCGCGGCAGCGCCGTCTCGTGCAGCGGATGCGCCGCCGCCGGTCCGGCCGCCAGCAGCAGCGCCAGTGTCAATATGAACATAACGGCACCAGCGCCAGCGAGATTGTCTCGGCCGCGGTGATCAGAAAGAACATCGCGGAAAAGCCCATCCCGATGATCCCGAAATAGCGGGTACGGCCTTCGCCGCGTTCGATCAGGTGGTGCGAATGGCCCTCGGGCGGCCCGGTCAGCCGCCATATGCGAAGCGACACAAAAAACCCGCTGGCGATCAGCGCGAGGGCGACGAGGTGGCAGCCCAGCACCAGCCACCAGACAAAGCCAAGCCCGGCGGTCGGCTGGCCGAGCGGCAGATTGCCCGGATAGCAGGCATGGCCGATCAGCCCATAGGCGATCATGAGATCGCCGGCCCAGACGATCGGCGCGGCGAACAGGCCATAGAAGATCGCCCCCAGCCCGACGCGGTCGCGGTGCGGGGCCGGATGGCGGGCGAGGCTGTAGGCGACGATGTCGTCCGACATGGCCGATTCAGGACAGGTAAGGAGTGACGTTAAGGGTGAAGAACAGTGTGAGCCAGGTCGCTGCCAGGAAGTACCAGTAGAGCGCGGCGACCGTCACCGGAACATGGCGCGCCTGGCCGAAATAGCCCAGCGCCGACCACACCAGCACCGCCGCCACCATGATGACGCCGAGTACGACATGCGCCAGGTGAACGCCGGTAATGACGTAGTACAACGACGAATAGGGATCGGTGGCCAGCGAGAAGGGCTTGTCGTACCAGTCGAGAAACTGCAGCGCGACAAAGCCGGCGCCGAGCAGCAGGCCCAGCCCCAATCCCAGCAGCAGACCTGCCCCGGAGGCATGGGACGCGGCGCGCTCGGCCCACCACAGCGCCGCGCACGCAAGCAGCACCACCGCGGTTTGCGGCGCCGTGTACGTGAAATCCGGCGGTCCGCTCGGCGGCCACGGTGCGGTATGCGGCTGTACCGCGAAGTAGAAATAGGAGAAGTACAGATAGGCGAAAATCGACGCTTCGGAGAGCACCAGGAAAACCGCGCCCCAGTATCCCGATGCGCGCCGCCCGGCGCTGCCGGCCGGCAGTGGCGGACGATACGGAAATACCGCGTCAGACATCGGCCGGCACCTCGCGCTGGCCGACTTCGGAACGCGGCCACAGCCAGATAAGCCCGACGACGATAGCGGCGATCGCCCCGGCCGCCGCGAGCCACCATAACCAGCTCACCAAACCGGCGAACAGCGTCGAGAGGCAAATCGTCATCACGGCCGGCATATACGTTTCGCTCGGCATCTTCAGAATGATGTCGGGTTCGCCGTCAATCGCCGTGACGCCGAGCGTTTCGTGATGATGATCGAGCACGAGGCCGCGATCGAGCACCGACTCGCCGTCGCCCTCTTGCAGCCGCTTCTCCCAAAGCGGGTGGCGGCTCGCGACCGAAGGAATAACCGCGAAATTGTAAGGCGGCGGCGGCGACGAGGTCGCCCATTCCAGCGTCGGCGCGTCCCACGGGTTGGGTCCGGCCGGACGGCCGCGCCGCAAGCTGACAAAGACGTTTATGAAGAACAGCAGGATGCCGACGGCCAGGATGAAGGCGCCGACCGTCGTGATCATGTTTACCGTCGACCAGCCGACCCCGGCCGGATAAGTGTAGATGCGGCGGGGCATGCCGAGCAGGCCGGTGAAATGCATCGGGAAAAATCCGGCATTGAACCCGATGAACATGATCCAGAAATTCCACTTGCCGAGCCGCTCGCTGAGCATCCGGCCGGTCATCTTCGGAAACCAGTAATAGACCCCGGCGATGACCGGGAACAGGTTGATGCCGATCAGCACGTAATGGATGTGGCCGACGACCCAATAGGTGTCGGTCAACTGCCAATCGACCGGCACCGATCCGGTGACGAACCCCGAAACCCCGCCGATCACGAACAGGACGATGAAACCCGCCATGAAATAAAACGCTGCGGTGAAGACGGGCCGCCCGGTCCAGATCGTCGCCAGCCAGCAGAACACCTGCACGCCGCTCGGCAGCGAGATCAGGATCGACGTGGCGGCAAAGAACGATAAGCCGAGCACCGGCAGCCCGGTCGCGAACATGTGGTGTACCCAGACGCCGAACCCGATCATCATCGTCACCACGGTCGACAGCACGACCGCGGTGTAGCCGACCAGCGGGCGGCGGCAAAACACCGGCAGCGCGTCCGACACGATGCCCATCGCCGGCAGCACGATCATGTAGACCCACGGATGCGCGAACATCCAGAACAGGTGCTGCCACAACAGCGGCTGGCCGCCCTCCTGCGCGTTGAAGAAAAGCGTCCCGAACTGGCGGTCCATCCATAACAGAAAGCACGCGACGCTGACCGTCGGCACCGCCAGCAGCCCCGCGGCGTTGGCGCTGAGCGTGCCCCAGATGACGATCGGGAAGCGGTTGATCGACATTCCCGGGCAGCGGGTACGCAGCGTCGTCACAATGAAGTTGATGCCGCCGGCGGTCAGCGAAATCCCGAAGAAGATCAGTCCCAGCAGATAGAAATCGATATTGGGTCCCGGGTTGAACTCGCGCGAGGCATAAGGCGGGTAGTTGAACCACCCGGCGTTCGGCGCGGTCCCGACCAAGAAGCTCGTATAAAGGAAGATTCCGGATGCCAGGAAAACCCAATACGAGAATGCGTTGAGCCGCGGAAACGCCATGTCGCGAGCGCCGAGCAGCAGCGGCCAGAGATAATTGCTGAACCCCGAGAGCACCGGAAACGCGTACCAGAAGATCATCGTGTTGCCGTGCATCGAGAACAGTTCGTTGTACTGTTCCGGCGCCAGCAGATGCTGCTCCGGGCCGGCGAGTTGCAGCCGCATCACCAGCGCCTCGATACCGCCCGCGACGAGAAACGCGAACGCGGTGACGAGGTACATGATGCCGATTTCTTTGTGATCGACGGTCGAGAGCCAGCCGCGCAGCCCCGGCTTGGACTCCCACATCTCGTGCAGCTTGTGTTCGAGCGCCGGGTTGCGCGCGACGACCTCGGGGAGGCGTTCGTGCTCGGCTACCGTCACCGGACGCTCCTCACTTCAACGTCTCGAGGTAATCGCGAATCGCCGCGAGCTGCGGCCCCGACAGGTCGAGGATCGGCATCAGATTTCCCGGCTTGACGTGCTGCGGATCGGCGATCCAGGCCGAGAGATAGCCCGGCGTGTTCGGCACGGTGCCGGCCGCGATCGTGCTCCGGCTCATCAGATGCGTCAGATCGGGGCCGAGACGCCCGCCCGCGGCGGTTCCGCGAACCGCGTGGCACAGGCCGCAATGCGCGACGAAATCGCGCTCGCCCTGCGCCGCCGTTCCCGACTGCGGCGGCGTGTTCGGCTCCAGCTGACTTGCCCGCCACTCCTCGAAACGGTCCGCCGGCTCCGCGACGACGCGCAACGCCATGTGGGCATGCTGCAGACCGCAATACTCGGCGCATTGGCCGCGATAGGCGCCCGGCTGGTCGGCCTCGATCCAGGTGGCGTTATGCTGCCCCGGTATCAGGTCGGTCTTGCCGGACAGTCGCGGTATCCAGAACGAATGAATGACGTCCACCGTCGACAAGTCGAAGCGGACGGGCTGGCCGGTCGGAATGTGGATTTCATTCGCGGTCGTGAACCGGTCGGATGGGTCTTTCCCGGAATACTGGACTTCCCACCACCACTGGTGCCCGATCAGGTTGATTTCAACGGCCGGGTTGTCCGGCGGTCCGCTGACCGCCGCCAATGTGGTGAAGGTCCAGATCGTCGCGCCGGCGAGTACGGCCGCGGAAATTCCGGTGCCGATATAGACCCAGATGAGGCCGCGTCCGGCGCGCTCGAGCGGAAGCTGGCGGGGATCGTCCGAACGGGGCGTGTTCCGGGGCCGGAAAATCCCGGCGATCACCAGCACGGTGACGATGCCGATGACCGCCAGCGAGGTGATCAGTAAGGCCCACAGCAGGGTTACGACGGGATAGTTCTTTGTGCCGAAACCCTCGGTATACGCCATCGGCGCGCCGGCCCAGGCGAATGCCGGAACCAGCCCGATCACGCCGCCGCCAAGCGAACTCGGGAGAGCCGCGCCGACGCTTGCGGCGAGGCGCCGGATCGTCCGCGGGCTCGACCGGATCACCGCTTATTTACCCTGGCCGCCCGACGGCTTCCGGCCGCCGCTGAACGGCTGCGTGAACGCCCACGGGTTGACGCTCGTCTGAAATTCCGCCGGAACCTGTTCGATGCTCGGGTGCGTTGCCGAGACCGTCGTGCCCCATTGCGGGTTCGGCGCCTTGCTGATCTGCTCGATATACGCGACCAGATCCCAGATCACCGCATCGGGCAGCAGACCGCCCCACGCCGGCATTCCGTTCGGTCGGCCCTGCAGGATCGACAGATAGACGTTGGCCGGCTCGCCGCCGTATTGGAAAAAGCCGTTGCTCAGCGACCGCCCCATGCCGCCGCCCCCGTTCGGCGCGTGACAGCCGACGCAATTGAACGAGTTGAAATAGGTCATCCCGCGCCGCGCCGCCGCCGGGTCGCCGGCGACCGGGTTCTTGATGTTCGGGCGCGTCGAGATGCCGCCCGGAGACTGCGTCGTCACCGGTGTCTGGAGCAGCGCCCTGGTGCCGCCGGTCAACGGCACCACGGTCTGTTGGACGGCGGGGTTCTCGCCGAGGCTGTGGATCGGCGGCGTACTGGTTTCACCGCGGGCGACCGCGGCCGGATCGGCGGCTTGCACCGTTTGGGCTGCCCCGGCGGCGCCAAACACAATGGCGAACGCCGCGACAGCGATGACGGCCCGGATGCCGGCGCCGGGGTCGCCAATGCGCGACGCACCGTTCTTTCCGCTCATTCGGCGCGCCCGTCATCGGAGCGGGCCGCGCCGGCAAGCCGGGCCGGCTCGATCAGCGGCACCCCGAAGCGTTTCAGCAGCGCCGAGATTTCGGGTTGCTTGCGAGCAATGACGCCGTCGAGCTGCTGGCGCAGCGCGTGGTCGGTTGGCCGCACGCCCATCCCGATTTCGAATTGCAGCCCGAGCAGCCGCAGATGGGTCTTGCGCGAACTGAATTCGTCGGTGTCGCCGATCATCGTCATCACCAGCGGCACCGGTGAATGTTGCACGAAATAGCCGGCGGCCGGACCCCACAGCGCCGCCATATCGACATCGCCACGCACGACCGCATCGACGATGCGCGCGTCGTCGGCGCCGTCGATCGGGTAGGCGACGATGCGGTCGTCCAGTTTCAATGCGTTCAACACCTGCGCCGGCGGGCTGAACAGCTTGTTGCCGCCGATCGACGGCACCGCGATCTTCAGGTTCCTGATCCGGTGATCCTTCAGTGACGTGACGTCGCGCAGCCCGCGATCCGCCCGTGAGACAAGGACATAGCTCGACCAGTAATAGGGCCGCGTGACCGCGACCGGCCTGAACTGGTCCGGCACGCCGACAATCACATCGCACCGGCGCGCCCGCAGCGTGTCGCCGATGAAACCGCCGTCCTGCGTCGCCCAGGTGTACGCTACGTCTTTGCCCAATTCCGCGGCGACAAGCTCGGCCAGCTTGTTCTCGAACCCGTCTCCGTTCGCGTTTGAGAACGGCATGTTGTTCGGATCGGCGCACACGCGGAGAACGCCGCGATCGGCGGCTCGCGCCGTTCCGTCGTCAGCCATCGCGCATCCCGCGATTGCCAGCGCCGCCCCGGCGATCGCGGCGCACAAGCGGCGTACCGGGAGCCGGAGACGGCAGTCGGAAGGATCAAGGCTTGCCTGCATTCCCCGGCTCCGTCGTGGGGGTTTGGGTCTGTCCGGGGGCGCCGGGAGCCGGCGGCGGCGCGCCTTGCGCCGGCGTTCCCTGGGGCGACCTCTGCCGCGGCAGCGCGAACACCATCAAGGTGCTGCCGCCGACCGTGTGGGCGGGAAGGTCCTGCATCGCCCCGGTAAACCCGAGCGCGCCATTGCGCACCCGCGGATCGATCTCGGCATTGGCGACGACGCCGGGCCAGCCGCCGACCCCGGACAGCATCGCGATATATTGCCGCCCGTCCTTGCCCAGGTACGAGACCGGCTGGCCGATGTTGCCGGACGGTGTCCGGATCTGCCAAAGCACCTTGCCGGTCTTCGCATCGACCGCTTTGAACCAGCGGTCCATCGTGCCGTAGAACACCACGTCGCCAGCCGTCGCGACCGCGCCCGTCCATACCGGGAAGTCCTCGTGGATTTCCCACACTTTCTGGCGCTTTACCGGATCCCAGGCCATGAACTCGCCGCGATAGCCGCCGGGACCGGCATACATATCGACAATCGCGCCGACAAACGGCGTGCCGCGGATGTAACCGACTTCCGAGGTCTTCCAGTTCATGCACAGATGCTGGTGCGGGACATAGATCAGCCGGGTCCGCGGCGACCACGCCGAGGGCTGCCAGTCCTTGGCGCCATCCGCGTTGGGACAGATCTCGGTGACGGTCCGGCCGAGCAGCGGCGTCTTGCTTTCGTTCTTGATCGGCCGCCCGGTCTTGAGGTCGATACCCTTTGTCGCGTTCACGGTGTCATACGCATCGGCGGAATACACCTCGCCGCTCTTGCGATCGATCACGTAGATAAATCCGTTGCGCCCGATATGGACGAGCACGTCGCGGTCCTGGCCGTTGACCGGCAGTGTCAGCAGGATGCTCTCGTTGATCTCGTCGTAGTCGAAATCGTCATGCGGCGTGTACTGGTAGGCCCATTTCGCCAT
>JBFXDF010000143.1:0-9765 GCA_050181375.1 Alphaproteobacteria bacterium | reverse complement strand
CGCAGACTCTCGCGGGAGATGTCGATCGGGACATAGGCCGCCGGCGCCCGCAATGCGCGCAACAAGATGCGCACCTTGACGCTGGCGCCGCTGCCCAGCTCGAACAAACGGCAATGCGGACCGATCCGCTCCGCGATGTCGCCGGCGTAACGCTCGAGGATCGCGATCTCGGTTCGGGTCAGGTAATATTCCGGAACCTGGCAGATCCGCTCGAACAGCGCCGAGCCGCGCGCGTCATAAAAAAACTTGCACGGCAGCGACTTCGGCTCGCGGGACAGGCCGGCGAAGACCGCATCGCGAAAGCTCTCCTCGGGCGGCGCCAGGTCGTGAAAGCCGAAGGCGGCGCTCTCCATTCCTAAACATCCTCCGCAAGCCGCAGGCCCGAGAACGCCCACCGCGAGGGGGGCGGGAAGAAATTGCGGTAGGTGATGCGTACATGACCGGGCGGGGTTACCGCCGCCCCGCCGCGCAGCACCATCTGGTTCGACATGAACTTGCCGTTGTATTCGCCGATCGCGCCGCTGGCGGGGCGGAACCGCGGATAGGCGACATACGGGCTTGCGGTCCATTCCCAGACGTCGCCGATCATCTGCCGCAACCCTGACGCGCCGGACGCCGCCACATCCGGGCGCGGATAACCGTCCGGACACGGGTGATAGCGCAGGCTGTCGGCCAAATTGCCGATCAGCGGCAAACCGGCGGCGGCGTTCTCCCATTCCGCCTCGGTCGGCAGGCGCTTTCCGGCCCAGCGGGCAAACGCGTCGGCCTCGTAAAAGCTGACATGGCAGACCGGCTCGGCAGGCTCGATCGACCGCTCGCCCGCCAACGTGAAAATGCGCCACTCGCCGTCTTCGGCGCGCCAGTAGAGCGGCGCCTGCCAGCCATGCTGCTGCACGCAGGCCCAACCGTCCGACAGCCAGAATTCCGCCCGGCGATAGCCGCCGTCGGCGATGAAATCGAGATACTCGCCGCAGCTTACCGGATGCGATGCCAGCCGGTATGGCTCGAGCCAGACCTTGTGGCGCGGACCTTCGTTGTCGAACGCGAACCCCGTTCCGTCGTGTCCGATCTCGCGCAGCCCCCCGGCACACTCGATCCACCCCGGCACCGCATTCGGCGACATGACCGCATGAGGCCGCGGCGCCTGATAGGCGGGGAGCAGCGGGTTGACCGAAAACACGTGTTTGATGTCCATCAGCATCAATTCCTGATGCTGCTGTTCGTGGTTGCACCCGAGTTCGATCACCGGCATTGCCTGGCGCCACGCGGCCTCGCCAGCATCATCGGCAAATCTCAGCACGGAAGCGGTGACGTGGTCGCGATAGGCGCCGATCGCATCGACGGTCGGGCGCGACAGCAGGCCGCGTTCCGGCCGGGGGTGACGCGGTCCCACCGCCTCGTAATACGAATTGAAAAGGTAGGCGAAGGCCGGGTCGAAGACGCGGTAGCCCGGATCGAGCGGCACAAGGATAAACGTTTCGAAAAACCAGCTGGTATGGGCCAGATGCCATTTTGTCGGGCTGACATCGGGCATCGACTGGATCGCCTGGTCTTCGGGCGACAGGTTCGCGGCGAGCCTCTCGCTGTCCCGGCGAATGGTTGCGAAGCGCTCCCGCTGCGATTGCCGCCGGTCAGTGCGGGATGACCGCTCAATGACTGTGTCGAACACTCGGCTCCCCCGCTAAAGGACAATCGCAGGCTAACGTTTTCCCGCTCGCTTTGTCGCCCGACGACGCGCGCTGAAACCGGGAAACCACATATTCCGGTTGAGGCAGCCGTGTAAACCTTCGCGGATCGGGAGATCGGCGGAATTTACGTGACCGTGCCCGCCAACCGCCGCAAGCCCGCGGCAAGGCTGAAAAGAATGGCCTCACAGCGGATGACTCGGTGTCGCGCCCGTTCTTTGTGAGGGAGGCGAAATGGCTCAGAAAAGCACCGATCGGCAACCGCCCGGCGATGGCTCCGCCGCGCCGGAGCGCGATCCGCGCTCGATCGCGCTGTCCCTGGTCGTCGCTTCCGTCGTAATCGCCGGCCTTTATTTCGGGCGGCCCGTTCTCGAACCGCTGGCGCTCGCGGTGCTGCTGAGCCTGATGCTTGTCCCGGTCGTCCGCTGGCTCGGGCATTGGATCGGACGGGTTCCGGCGGTGCTGCTGACCGTCCTGGTCGCGTCCATCCTGATGCTGGGCGTCCTCGGAGCGATCACCGAACAGGCCCTCGGGCTGATCGAAAATCTGCCGCGATACGAGCAGAACATCGCGGCGAAAATCCGCGCTCTCGGCGGCGGCCCCGGCATGCTGGACCGGGCCAACCGGGTGTTTCAGGATCTGCTTGGCCAGCTCTCCGACGCGGCCGGTTACGATACGCCGCTGCAAGCTGCGGGAGCACCGGGAGAGCCAACCCCACCGGTGCCTGTTGTGATCCGCCAGCGCGCCCCCGGCCCGCTCGACATTCTGCGGGCGGTGGTCGGGCCGATGCTGTTTCCGATCGTGCATACCGGTCTCGTCGTGTTTCTGGTCGTGCTGATCCTGTTGCAGCGCGAGGACCTCCGCGACCGGGTGCTGCGGCTGGCCGGCGCCCGCGATCTCCACCGCACGACGGCAGCAATGAACGAAGCCACCGAGCGCATCAGCCGCTATCTGCTGATGCAGCTCGGCGCCGGGTTGTGCTTCGGCATACCGTTCGGGATCGGGCTGGCGGCGATCGGAATTCCGAATGCGCCGCTGTGGGGCATACTCGGGGTGGTGTTCCGTTTCATTCCGTATATCGGCGGACCGATCACGGCGGTTTTTCCGATCACGCTGGCGCTCGCGGTCGATCCCGGATGGGGTCTCCTGATATGGACCGTCCTGCTGTTCGCCGCGGTTGAGCTGATCGTCGCGAATGTTGTCGAACCGCTGGTCTACAGCCGCACCACCGGCCTCTCGGCGCTCGCGGTCGTCGCGGCGGCCTTGTTCTGGACCTGGCTGTGGGGCATCGTCGGGCTCCTGCTCGCGACCCCGATCACGGTGTGTTTCGTCGTGTTCGGGCGTTATATCCGACAACTGCAGTTCCTCGACATACTCCTCGGCAACCGTCCGGTCCTGTCGCCGCAGCAAAGCCTCTATCAGCGGCTGCTGGCCCGCAACCCCGAGGAAGCGACCGAGCAGGCGGAGGAATTCGCGCGCGCCAGCTCTATAGAGGCGTTTTTTGACGAGGTGGCGATCCCGGCGCTCTCGATGGCGCAGGCCGACACCGAACGCGGCGTCCTGCTGCCGCACCAGCGCACGGTAATCGCGGAGGGCTTTTCCGCCCTCCTCGACAATCTCTCCGAGGACGGGAGCGCGGCCCGGAGCGCCCGCGGACCCGGCGGCTCGCTGCACGGCGATGCCGTCGGCGACGAAGAGGCCCCGATCGCGGTGATCGCGGCGCGCAACGAACTCGACCTCGCCGCCGCGTGGCTGCTCGAACACCTGCTTCGGGAGCGCGGCAACCGTGCCGCCGTTCATCCGCCCGAAGCGCTGTCGAGCGCTGCCATCGACGAGCTGCCGCTGCGCAACACCTCGGTCATCTGCCTGTCGCTGCTCAGCGCCGGTTCGGTGGCGCAGCTGCGCTACCTTGTGAGGCGGCTGCGCCGGCGGGCGCGCCGGGCCAGTATCGTCATCGGCTGCTGGGATTATCGCGACGCCGACGGCGTTCCGGTGACCGACGCAACCTCCGCCGGCGCCGACGACCGGGTCGTCACCACCCTCGCCGACGCGGTGGCCGAGATCGAGGCGGCGCTGTCCCAGGATCGTGACGGCGCGGGCGATGACGCGGCGGATGGCGGCGGGCTGAGAGCGCTTACCGGCCCTTGATCGCCGGCTTGCGGCGCTCGCGCCAGGCCTGGTGCGCCTCCTTTTTGTCCTCGGTCAGTTCGAGCGCCATAAAGCGGTAAAGATCGGCATTGGCCGCATCGCGCAAGGTCGAATCCATCCCGAACGCGACCGATTCCTTGGCGAGCCGCGCCGCCAGCGGCGGCAGCCCGGCGACGTGCTCGGCGACCTCCATCGCCTTCGCCATCAATTCGCCGTGCGGCACCAGCCATTGCGCGAGGCCGATGCGGTAGGCTTCGTCGGCCTTCAGCGGGAACCCCATCGCGACCTTCATCGCTTGACCCCGGCCGACCCAGCGCGCCAACCGCACCGTGCCGCCCTGCGCCGGCAGGATGCCGAGCCCGACCTGCGGCAGCCGCCACTCGGCTTTTTCCGACGCCACGATCAGATCGCAGCAATAGGTGACGATGCAGCCGATCCCGACCGCGTAGCCATTGACCGCGGCGACCAGCGGCTTGGCGAAATCGGACAGCAGGTTCATCGCCTGATGCCGGCGCCGCTTCGGCAAGGCCTCGATCGCGTCGGCGATCGAGTCGCTGGTGTGCGTCCGCGGGTTTTTCAGATCGGCGCCGGCGCTGAACGCCCCGCCCGCCTCGTCGCCGGTCAGGATCACAACGCGGATTTCCGGGTCGTCCTCCAGCCGCGGCAGTGTTTCCTTCAATGCCTCGTTGTAATCCTCGCCCCAGGCATTGCGCGCCTGCGGCCGCGACAGCGTGAGCACGGCGATAGGACCGCGTTTTTCGTAAAGCAGGGGCATGCCTCATCCTTCCCGACTGGGCCGAAATCGATTGTACACCATCGCCGCGCTCTTCCTTGCCCGACACTCTCGCGATTGCGTCCGCGGCGGGCAGAAAAAAAAATGAAGCCGGACCACCGGTAACCAGGGCGTCACGATGCCCACCGGCGGGGTGAAAGCGCAAACAGCTCGAAGCGATAGAGGCTGGAGGCCGGAAGCGGAATCGAACCGCTGTACGAGGATTTGCAGTCCTCTGCATAGCCACTCTGCCATCCGGCCCGGCGCGATCATATAGGAACGGGCCGCTCATCGGGTCAAGCCCGCCCATCTCTCGGCGCTGCTTCGGGTACAATTCGGGCGCGCGATCAGCCAGTTTTTCCTTGTTCCGGCCCCGGTTTGCTGTTTCTGCAGCAAATCAGCAGCAAACGTCCGAGCAAACCCCCTGTTTCGCGCGGTTCTCGCCGCGGCGAGCAGCAAATTCTGCAGCAAAAGCACAGCAAACGTCCGTCCCGCCACCGCTCCGACCCATGTCGCCCAATTGTATGATACTGCCGCAATGTGGCGAATTTTGCGTCGCCGCGTGCGCCGTTCCGGGATTTCTCGTGGGTGGAGCGGCCGCGTTTAGAATGGCACGGTGCCGGTCACGACGGTGCGGTGCAGCACGCGGCGGTGCCGCGCCATCTCGTAATTGGCGAGGGCGCGGTGCAGCAGCGCGCGGTTATCCCACATCACCAGATCGCCGTTGCGCCAATGATGCGTGTAAACGAATTGCGGCTGGGTCGCGTGCTCCAGCAATTCGAACAGCAGCGCCTCGCCCTCGTCCTCCTTCATGCCGAGAATGTGCGAGGCGTGGTTGCCGATATAGAGCGTCTTCGCCCCGGTTTCGGGGTGGATGCGGACCAGCGGGTGATCGACCGGCGGGCGCTCGCGCATCTCGATCTCGGAGGGCGGCGGCGCTCCGGCGCGACGGCGGCTCGCGGCCCAGCTATGGACGACACGCATTCCGGCGATGCGCTGTTTCGTCGCGTCGGGCAGCGCGTCATAGGCCATCGCCATGTTGGCGAATTGCGTGTCGCCCCCCTCGGGCGGCAGTTCCCTTGCGTGCAAGAGCGTCATCAGCGACGGCACCGCGTGGTAGGACTTGTCGGTGTGCCAGTGATAGTTGCCGACCTGGCTCAGCTTTGTCGTCGGGTTGCCGTCCTCGTCGAGATTGGTGACGGTGTGGACGAGGCCGTAGCGCGCGGCTGCCGCGTGTCGCCCGACATGCTCCTCGATCTCGCCGAACTGCAGGGTAAAGGCAAGCTGCGCCTCCCTGCTCAAATCCTGGTCGCGGAACACGAGGATGTGATGACCGCGGAACGCGGCGAGGATTGCGTCGCGGTCGTCGCGGGAAAGCGGCCGAGACAGATCGGCCCCTGTGATCGCGACGCCGCCGGCCGGCGACAGACGCTGCCCGATCGACAAGGCGGCGGTGTCAAAGACGGTTTCGGTCATGTCGATAACTCCAAGTTGCCGGCGCGCATACCTTCCCGTCAGTCCCGCGGAAGCGGGGGTGACGGACTTTTTCTTACTACCGATCGCACCTTAATGCTCGAACCCGAACAGGGCCTGCGCGTTGTGGTGCAGGATTTTGTCGGTGTCGGATTTGGACAGGCCGAGGCGCTCGATATAGGCGAAGGTTTCCTTGTAGGCTTCGTAATCCTGCAGGACCGGGTAGTCGCTGCCGGTGACGAGGTGATCGGCGCCGAACGCTTCAAGCGCGCACAGAAAGGCCGGTTTCGAGCCGTAGCAGACCGTGTCGTAATAGAACTTCCTGGCGGTGACGCCGGGCGCCTCGGCGAGGTTCGGATAGCCGCGCGGGTTCTGCCCCTGTTTGTCGAGGCGGTTGAGCAGCATCGGAATGGGACCGCCGAGATGCGGCACGATGAATTTTATGTTCGGATAGCGGTACGGGATCTGCCTGGCGATCATGTGCAGAACAAAGGTCGCGTCCTCGAGCGAGGTGCCGACCGAGGCGGTAAATTTGTAATCGACGATGAACGGCGAGCAGATGCCGGACCCGGACGGATGCACGAACAACACCGCGCCGCGCCGGTTCATCTCGGCGTAGAGCGGCTCGAACTCGGTCTCGGCGACCGAGCGGCCGAGACAGACGATGTTCATGTTGACGCCGACGCAGCCGAGTTCGTCAAAGCCGCGCGCCATCTCCTTCAATGACGCGTCGATATGCGGCAGCGGCAGCATCACATAGGAGCTGATCCGGTCGGGAAAGCGGTGCGCGAACTCGGCATAGGCGTCGTTCAGCATCTTGACCGCGGTGACGCATTCCGCCTCGTCCGGCAGATAGGGCGGGTGGTTTGGCGACAGCACCTGCCTGCCGACCCCGGCCTCCTCCATCATCGCAAAGCGGCCCTCGATGTCCGCTTGCGAATCCGAGAACGGGTGCACCGCCATGCCGCGCTTGACCGGCAGATGCACCGGCGAGGCGAAGCGGTCGCCCATGAACTCGCTGAAATTTCTCGGCGTGTAGTGCGCGTGCACGTCGCAGATCATCGGCCCGCTCCCTTGTTCCGGCCGCCGGGATGCCTTGGCGCTCGCGACCGTAGGCCGACCGGCCCGTGCAGGCAAGGCGGAGCATCGGGGCCGCGCCGGAGCCATCATACGCGGCGGGCCGGCCGGCGGACCTCAATCGACGATGAAGAGCCGTGCTCCGGTTTCGGTAACGGAACGGTGCGCCATCGCGCCATCCGCCACCTGATAGCTGGTACCCGGTGTCAGCGTGACGCGGCGCCCGTCCGCCAGTTCGGTGTGCAGCACGCCGTCGAGCACGAGCAGGATATGCCCCTTTTCGCACCAGTGATCGGCCAGATACCCAGGCGAATACTCGACAATCCGCACCCTGATGTCGCCGAACTGCCGGGTGCGCCAGCGGGCGGTTCCGGTCTCGCCGGGATGCACCGTTTCCGGCACGGTCGCCCAATCGGTCGTGCCGAACGGGATGTCGCTGATCTGCATGCGCGGCCTCCTTTGTTCCGAGAATAATACAGGTCGGCGGCAACAGGCCTATCTTGACGATTCACCATGACCAGACCAGCGATTCACCCCGGCGAAATCCTTGCCGACGAGTTGGAGGAGATCGGCATCAGCCCGACCGAGCTTGCCCGGCAGCTTCGCGTTCCGGCGAACCGCCTCACCCAGATCGTCGCGGGCAAGCGGGCGATCACCGGCGACACCGCGCTGCGGCTCGGCCATTGGTTCGGCAACGACCCGCAATTCTGGCTCAACCTGCAAGCCTTGTACGACTTGCGCGTGACGCAGGAACTTGTCGGCCGGGAGATCGCGGAATTGCCGGTTCGCCCACCCTGAGCAGGCAAGCCTTGCTGCCGTTTGCCGACCGGCGGCGCTACGTCCTCTTTGTCGCCCTGGGGTCATCATCGAGCAGGGCAGCGCCATCGCGGGCGGGCCGCAGACGACGGATAACAAACGCGAGCAGAACGCAGAGCGGCAGCATGAAGGCGGCGTAGATCAGAAAGCTGTGACCGGTGCCGAACCGGTCGGCAAGCCCGCCCATGATCGGCGGGATCAGGATCGAGCTGAGCCGCTGGCCGGTCTGGCGCAGCCCGACCACCGCGCCCTGCTGATACCGGCCGACGGCGCGCGCCTGCACCGACAGGATGACCGGCTGGATCACCCCTTCGAGCCAGCCGCGCGCAAGCTGGAACAGGACGAGCAGCGCAAAGACGCCGCCCAACAGCGGCGTCGCCGCGATCAGCAGGATCGACAGCACGGTGCCGCTCAGCATTGTGCGCTGCGGATTGCCGAGGCGCATCGCGCGGCCGGCGAACAGCGAGCCGAACCCGCTCGCGATCTCCGACGCGGCAAACAAGAGGCCGATCGTCGTGCCGACCAGCGCGATCTGGTCGAGATAGACGACGTAGACCGAGGTCTGAAGGCTGTAGGTCGTGTTGCGCATCGTGATGACGGCCATCGACACGGCCACCGCGGGGATCGCGATCAGCCGGATCGAGTTCAGATAATCGGAGGGGCGGGGCCAGATGTCGCGGACGCGGAAGCGCCGCCGGTTGACGCCGGAAGCCGGGGGCGGCAGGAACGATTCGGCCTCCGGCGCGCGGAGCAGCGCGGCGGTGAGGACCGCGCCCCAGATCGACGCGAGCAGATAGGAAGGCCAGGCGCCGCCGAAATCCCATATCGCCCCCGCCACGATCGGCGCCGAGGTCGAGCCGAGGCGGGCGAAAAAGCTGAACCTGCCGATGTAGCGGGCGTCGCCCTCGGCGATCTGGGCGATCAGGGTCTGCGCGCCGGACCACGCGAACGACACGGCGGCGCCGTTGATCAGCTGGAGCAGCAGCAGCGCCCAGAAGCCTTGCGCCAGCGGAAACAGCGGCGCCAGCAGCATCCCGACCCAGACGAAGACCAGCGTGACCGCCCGCGTCCCGAACCGATCCATCAGCACGCCGATATGGATCGACAGAAACAGGGCGAGGATCGACCGGGCGCCGACGAGGATGCCGATCTGCGCGGCGTCGAGACCGAGCGACAAGCCGTAGAGCGGGATCAGGAAGGTAAAGAAATCGACATAGCCCATGCTGAACGGTCCGGCCACGTACAGAGAGGCCGGCGGCCGGGCGCTGGAGACTTGTCCGGAAGCGGGAATAGGCGCGACATCGGCGGCGGGGCGGGAGGTCATTTCCCCATTTTGGCATGTCCTGTTGGTGTGCATCGCCGAATTACCGCGCGGTTGGGATGCGGCGTCCCGCCGGGCGGAGTCGCGGCATGGAACACCGGGGCGGGCGGCCGCCATCGGGAATCGGCGTTGCGCGAGGTGCGTGGGCGCCGCGCCGCCGCGTTCACGGCCTGGACAGCGAGGCCGCGACTGCCGATAACGCGTAGATCGCCCCGCAGCAGGGAGTACGACGATGCCCGCCGCAAATTATTTGCCCGACGTGCTGGAAACGACCGAGGCCGAGCGCCTCGCGACCGGTTTTATCATTACCGAAGGACCGCTGTGGCATCCCGAGGGGTGGTGGTATATTGTCGATATCCGCCGGAATCACTTGCACCGCCTCGTCCCCGGCGGGGAGCCGGAGGTTGTCAGGACCACGGTTGGCGGCAACGGCACGACGTTCGATTTGCAGGGCCGGCTGATCGTCTGCGAGG
>JBFXDF010000142.1:0-9856 GCA_050181375.1 Alphaproteobacteria bacterium | reverse complement strand
GCGCCGGGCTCGGCGCCGCTCTGGCGCAACTGCACCAAGCCGGCGAAGAGTTTGCGATGACCCGGCCGAACGACCTCGGCCCGGCGGGTTGGCGCCGCCTGTACGAAGACTGCCGCGAGCGCGCCGATGAGGTGCACCCCGGCCTTGCCGACGAGATCGGCGATGAGCTCGCGTTTTTAGAGGACGCATGGCCGCGCCAACTGCCGACCGGGGTCATCCATGCGGACCTGTTCCCCGACAACGTGTTTTTTCGCGACCACGAGCTGACCGGGCTGATCGATTTTTATTTCGCCTGCACCGATTTTCTCGCCTACGACGTCGCGATCTGCCTGAACGCCTGGTGTTTTGAGCCGGATGGCAGCTTCAACGTGACCAAGGCCCGGATGCTGGTTGGCAACTATCTGCCGGTGCGCAAGATGCTCCCGGCGGAGATGGCGTTATTGCCCCTGCTGGCGCGCGGCAGCGCGCTGCGCTTTCTGTTGACCCGACTGTATGACTGGCTGAACCAGCCGGTGGGTGCGCTGGTCCGGCCAAAGGACCCGATTGAATACCTGAAGAAACTGCGCTTCCACCGCGGGATTTCGGGGCCTGCCGCGTATGGCATCGATGTCTGATGGAGCGGAGCGACCGCGGCCCACGGTCGAGATATTCACCGACGGCGCGTGCAGCGGCAATCCCGGTCCGGGCGGTTGGGGCGTGGTGTTGCGCTATGGTGACATCGAGCGGGAGCTGTCGGGCGGGGAGGCAGCGACGACCAACAACCGGATGGAGCTGATGGCCGCGATCGCCGGGCTCGAAGCGCTGAAGCGGCCGTGCCGCGCGAAGCTTTATACCGACAGCATGTATCTGCGTGACGGCATCACCAAATGGCTGCCGAACTGGAAAGCGCGCGGCTGGAAAACCGCCGGAAAGGAGCCGGTCAAGAATATCGATCTGTGGCAGCGGCTCGAGGCGGCCGCGTCGCGGCACGACATCGACTGGCGCTGGGTGCGCGGCCACGCCGGCCACCCGGAAAACGAGCGCGCCGACGCGCTGGCGCGAGCTGCAATAGCGTTGTTGAGGCGTTCCAAGAGCATTATGGAGTGATCCGCTGATGACGCCGGTATTAGCCGGTCACAAACCGAACTTGGTAGGGGAGGCTCCTATGTCCGCTTCGACAGGCCCGAATTTCGCGCGATCCGCCTTGATTATTGTCGATATGCAGAATGATTTCCTGCACAGAGACGGCAGTTTCGGCAACCTGGCGCGGGAGCACTCGGAAGTCGACTTGCTGTTTCTGATGGAGACCATTCCGCATGTGCAACGGCTGGCGGACGCGTTTCGTGCGGCCGAGCGACCGGTTATATATGTCGCGCACGTGTTGAAGGCGGATTATTCGGACGCGGCGTTTCCATTTTGGCGAATTGGAATCGATCCTGGACAAGCCAATCGAACGCATTGCGTTGAGGGGACGTGGGGAGCACAGATTATCGATGAGTTGATACCCCGACGGGGGGAACACCTAGTCATCAAGAAAGGATTTGGCGGTTTCGCCAACACGCAACTAGATACCATACTTCGGAACATGGAGGTGAATACCTGTGTGGTTTCAGGCGTGACGACTTGCGTATGTGTGTCCAACACGGTCCGTGGTGGGGTCGAGCATAATTATCGCATGGTGATCGCCGAGAATGGCGTCGCGGAGGTCAACAAGCAGGCGCATGCGAGCGAACTCGTCACAATGCAGAGGTTGTTCGCCGATGTGATGACCGTGGAGGATGTTGTAGCGCGCTTGCCAGGGGTCGTTTCGTAAATGGCCGAAACCTCATTCGATCTTGTCGTGGTCGGCGGCGGGCCGGGCGGGTATGTCGCGGCGATCCGGGCGGCGCAGCTCGGCATGAAAACGGCGGTCGTCGAGCGCGGTCAGCTTGGCGGCATTTGCCTCAACTGGGGCTGCATCCCGACCAAGGCACTGCTGCGCACATCGCAGCTCTACCACGACATGCAGCGGGCCGAGGAATTCGGCCTGACGGCGACCGGCTTGTCGTACGATCCGAAAAAAGTCGTGGCGCGCTCGCGGACGGTGGCGAAACAGCTTTCGAACGGTGTCTCCTATCTGCTGCGGAAGAACAAGATTACCGTGTTCGATGGCGAGGCCCGGCTGGCCGGCAAAGGGAAGCTGGCGATATCGAAAAACGGCGGCGCCGTTGCCGAGATCGTCGCGCCGCATATCGTACTGGCAACCGGCGCGCGCGCCCGCTCGCTGCCGGGATTGGAACCCGACGGCAAGCTCGTGTGGACCTACAAGGAGGCGATGGTGCCGGCGGCGATCCCGAAGTCGTTGCTGGTCGTCGGCTCGGGCGCGATCGGGATCGAATTCGCCAGCTTTTATCGCGACATGGGCGCCGAGGTCACGGTCGTCGAGGTGCTCGACCGCGTGCTGCCGGTCGAGGACGAGGAGATTTCCGCCTTCGTCCGCAAGAGCTTCGAAAAGCAGGGCATCAAAATCCACACCGGCGCAACGGTGAAGGGTCTCGACCGCGGCGACGATGGAGTCACGGCGCATGTCGAAGGTGGCGGCGAAGTGTTCGACGTGACAGTCGAGCGCGTGATCCTGGCGGTCGGCATCGTCGGCAATGTCGAGGGGATCGGTCTCGAAGGCACCGGGGTCACGGTCGAGCGCAGCCATATCGTCGTCGATGAATGGTTGCGTACCGGCGAGAAGGGGGTGTACGCGATCGGCGATGTCGTCGGCCCGCCCTGGCTGGCGCATAAGGCGAGCCACGAGGGCGTGATCTGCGTTGAGAAGATCGCCGGCCTCAACGACGTGCATCCGCTCGACCGGAACAACATTCCGGCCTGCACCTATTGCCGGCCGCAGATCGCCAGTGTCGGGCTGACCGAGACGGCGGCGCGCGAAGCCGGGCACGAGGTTCGGGTCGGGCATTTCCCGTTTATCGGCAACGGCAAGGCGATTGCGCTCGGCGAGCCGGAAGGAATGGTAAAGACCGTGTTCGACGCCAAGACGGGCGAATTGCTGGGCGCGCATATGGTCGGCGCGGAGGTGACGGAACTGATCCAGGGCTACACGATCGCCAAGACGCTGGAGACGACCGAGGCCGAACTGATCCGCTCGATCTTCCCGCATCCGACGCTGTCCGAGACGATGCACGAAGCCGTGCTTGACGCCTATGGTCGCGCCATCCACTTCTAGCCCAGCTTCAATTGAGCCGGGTCGCATGCGGAGGGCATCGGCATGAACCCTTTCCCGCATTGCGGGAGGGGACGCCCTCCGCGAAGCCGGCCCGAATGCCCCCTCACCCCGACCCTCTCCCCCGGTGGGGGAGAGGGAGTATCGGAAACCTATTGAGCATGATTTTTCCGACTGTCGAGGCCGAAGCCCGGCTGCGCCATCCCGAGAAAACGGCGCGGCCGGATAGCCCCAGCCCGAAGAAGCCGCCCTGGATCCGGGTCAGGGCGCCGGGGTCGCCCGAATACCATGCGACGCGGCGACTGATGCGCGAACTCGACCTGCACACGGTGTGCGAGGAGGCGGCCTGCCCGAATATCGGCGAGTGCTGGAAGGAGCGGCACGCGACCGTGATGATCCTCGGCGCGGTCTGCACGCGCGCCTGCGCGTTCTGCAACGTCGCGACCGGGCGGCCGGACCGGCTCGACCCGCACGAACCGCGGCGTGTCGGCGACGCGGTCGCGCGGCTTGGCCTCAACCATATTGTCGTGACCTCGGTCGACCGCGACGATCTCGATGACGGCGGGGCCGGGCATTTCGCGCAAACCATCGCGGCGATCCGCGCCGCTTCGCCCGGCACAACGGTCGAGGTGCTGGTTCCCGATTTTCTGCGCAAGGAGGGCGCGATCGAGCTTGTGGTGGCCGCCCGCCCCGATGTGCTGAACCATAACCTCGAAACCGTGCCGCGGCTCTATGCCGAGGTGCGGCCCGGGGCGCGGTATTTCCACTCGCTGCGGTTGTTGGATCAGGTCAAGCGCATCGATCCGACGATGTTCACCAAATCAGGGATCATGGTCGGGCTCGGAGAGGAACGCGGCGAGGTGTTGCAGGTTATGGACGATCTGCGCGCGGCGCAGGTCGATTTCCTGACGATTGGCCAATATCTGCAACCGACCCCGAGACATCGTCCGGTGGCGCGCTTCGTGACGCCCGAGGAATTCGACGGCTATCGACTGCAGGCGGTTGGAAAAGGGTTTTTGATGGTATCGGCGTCACCGCTGACCCGCTCGTCATATCATGCCGGCGAGGATTTCGCGCGGCTTCGCGCGGCCCGTGTCGAGATGCTCGCGGCCGCTGACGAATAGAACATGCCGACACACGCCGAACAGAAGGTGCTGCCTTATACGCCGGAGCAGCTTTTCGCGCTGGTTGCCGATATCGAGCGCTACCCCGAATTCCTGCCCTGGTGCGTCGGCGCGCGGATACGCGAGCGGCGCGGCGATGTCATCCTTGCCGACCTGATTATCGGCTTCCGCATGTTCCGCGAGCGGTTCACGTCGCGGGTGACGCTGAACGCACCGCACCGGATCGATGTCGCCTATACCGAAGGTCCGTTTAAATACCTGAACAATCACTGGGTCTTCGAGCGGGTGCCGGGCGGCTGCCGCACCGATTTCTTTGTCGATTTCGAATTCCGGTCGCGGATTTTGCAGCGCGTCATCGAGATGCTGTTTCATGAGGCGGTGCGCCGCATGGTCGCCGCTTTCGAGGACCGCGCCCGCCAGCTCTACGGTGCTCCGGAACCGCATCCGGAAGGCAAGCCGGCGATATGATTTGCGTTTGCGGTTCCGAGACTCCAGTCGGATAGTCGCGAATCATGGCGATCACCACATTCGACACCCATGAACTCGTCAAGGATCTGAAGGCGGCTGGCTTCACTGACCACCAAGCCGAAGCGGTTACCCGCGCTGTCAAGAATGCACGCGAACTCGACGTTTCCGAGCTGGCCACAAAAACCGACGTGAAGGCGGAAATTTCGAGTGTGCGCGCGGATATCGCCCTGCTCTCGGCAAAATTGGACGGCATCGCCGCCAATTACGCCACAAAGGCGGAGCTGTCGGATATGCGGAACGATATTATCCGATGGGTTCTTGGCCTGCTTTTTGCCCAAGCCGCTTTAATTATTGCACTCTTAAAGCTTCTACCCGGTCCCCATTCCTGAGGGGCCTGGTCACCCCGATTGCGCCTCGGCCCGCAGCATCTCCAGCGCTGCGGTCAGCGCGGCGCGACGGATGTCGGAGCGGTCGCCGGCAAAGGCGCGGCGTTCGACGCGGGTCGCGCCGTCCTTGCGCGCGACGCCGAGATAAACGAGGCCCACCGGCTTTTGCGGCGTGCCGCCGCCGGGTCCGGCGACGCCGGTGACCGATACGGCGAGATCGACCCCGGCCCGCGAGACCGCGCCGCGCGCCATTGCCGCCGCGGTCTCTCCGCTGACCGCGCCATGCCCGGCGATCGTCTCGAATGGAACGCCGAGCAGCTCGATCTTCGCGTTGTTGGAATAGGTTACAAAGCCGCGCTCGACGACATCAGAGGAGTCGGCGATCGCGGTCAGCGCCGCTGCGACAAGGCCGCCGGTGCAGGATTCGGCGGTTGCGACACGCCAGCCGCGCGATCGGCAAACGGCCAGTGCGGCTTCGGCGAGGTTCAGGGTATCAGGGTCGAACAACGATGAACCCCTCGCTGATCAGCAGCGCCAAAGGCGGCAGAGCGTAGACCGACGCGACGAGGTCGTCGAGCATGATGCCGGCTCCGCCCGCGACCTTTCGTTCGATCAGGCGCGCCGGCCATGGCTTCAGGATGTCGAAGAGGCGAAAGAGCACGAAAGCCGCCATATAGGCGCGCCAATCGAGCGGCCCGACCCAGAAATCGAGCAGCCCCAGCAGCGCCCAGATTGCCGCCACCTCGTCGATCACAACCCATCCCGGATCTTTCTGTCCGAGCGCCCGCGCCGCCGCGCCGGACACCAGGCACCCGAGCGCGAAAACGAAGGCCGCGCCGCCGATCAACGCCGCGGGGCCGCCGACATATGCGATCACCCAGCCGCAGGGCAACGCGGCCAGCGCTCCCCACGTGCCCGGCGCATACGGCAGCAATCCGGCGCCGAACCAGCTCGCAATCAGCATCGCCGGATGGCGCAGCAGCAATGCGGGGGCGGGGACGCTTAGCGGCGGCGGGTCGTCGCTGATGCGGGTTTCCTCCGGACGGCTTTACGACCCGTCCGACTATAGCGCCAGCCGCACGGTCGCGACCGCCTGCGCCGCGATGCCTTCGCCCCGTCCGGTAAAGCCGAGCCCTTCGGTCGTGGTCGCCTTGACGCTGACCCGATCGGCTGAAATGCGCAGGATCTCGGCGATCCGCTCGACCATCGCGGTGCGGTGCGGGCCGATTTTCGGCCGTTCGCAGATCACCGTCACATCCACCGCCGCGATCGTGCCGCCGCGGCTGGCGACGAGATCGGCCGCATGGCGCAGAAACAGGTGCGAGGGCGCGCCGCGCCAGCGCGGGTCGCTTGGCGGAAAATGCATGCCGATATCGCCGGCCCCGATCGCGCCAAGCAGCGCGTCGGTCAGCGCGTGCAATCCGACATCGGCGTCGGAATGGCCGCCGAGGCCGCTTTCGTGCGGGATGTCGACGCCGCAGATCACGACATGGTCACCGGGGACGAACCCGTGCACGTCGAAGCCCTGCCCGACGCGGATGTCGCAGAGCCGCGAGGCTAGCAGCCGCTCGGCGGCGGCGAGATCCCGCGCGGTCGTGACTTTGAGATTATCGTCGCTGCCGGCGACAACGACGGGGGCGATGCCGGCGGCCTCGGCCACGGCGGCGTCGTCTGTCAGGACCCGGCCGACGGCGCCGCGATGCGCCGCGAGGATCGCGCGGAAATGGAAGCCTTGCGGCGTCTGCGCCCGCCACAGCAGCGACCGGTCGACGGTTTCGCGGATGACGCCATTCTCGACGCGCTTGATCGTATCGCCGAGCGGCAAGGCCGGGATCGCGGCCGGCGCACGGTGGAGCGCGTCGATCACCCGGTCGATCAGCCCGGCATCGGGAAACGGCCGCGCGCCGTCATGGATCAAAACCCGTGCCGGGTCGTGCGGGACGAGCGCCTCGAGCCCGAGCCGTACCGAATCCTGCCGCTCGGCGCCGCCCGGAACCGGCGGCGGCAGCGACAGCCCGGCGGTGGCATGGTCAAAGATCGCGCGATCTTCGTCGCGGATCACGACCTGCACGCCGGCGATCCGGGGATGCCGGGCAAAGGCCGTGACCGCGTGGCGCAGCACGGTGCCGGCGCCGAGCGGCAGGTATTGCTTGGGCACGGCGCCGCCGAACCTGGTGCCGCGGCCGGCGGCCACGACGAGGGCGAAAACCGCGCTCATCGCCGCGGGCTAGACCGCGCCATGCCGTGTTGCCGGCGTCTGTCGGCTTCGATCCAACATCACAGAAAGTCACGCAGCAATCCGAGGAACACGTCGAGCTTGTCGTGGTGGACCCAGTGGCCGGCGCCTTCGACCGACACGACGCGGGCATCCTGGAAAAACTGCATTCGCCCGTCTTCCTCCGGGTTCCGCGCCCAGCTCTCCTTGCCGTAGACGAGCAGCGTCGGGCAGTGGATCCGGGTCCAAAGCGCCTGAATTTCGGTCTGGCTCATGCCGTAAGGCGAATCGGCGCGCACGTAATTGTCGAATTTCCAGCTATAGGTGCCGTCCTCGTTCTGGTTGACGCCGTATTGCGTCAGGTGGCGCGCCTGCTCGGGCGACAGATGGCGGTTGGCCTCCTGCATCCGGTGCAGCGCGTCCTCGATCGATGCGTAGCGGCGCGGCATGCGTCCGGAGAGGGCGCGCTGCTCGGCAACCCATTTCCGCATTCGTTCGGCGATCGGCACGGCCGAGCGCGCCGCCATCTGTCGCGGGGTTGGCCCCAATCCCTCGATCGCGACGAGCTTGCGCACTTTCTCCGGAAACACGCCGGTGTAGCGTATCGCGATATTGCCGCCGAGCGAATGCGCGACGATCGTCACCGGCGCCAGCTCCTGCTGATGGATCAGCTGGTCGAGATCGTAGATATACGCGGAGGTCGAGTAGTTGCCGTCGGGCGACCACAGGCTGTCGCCGTGGCCGCGCAGATCGGGTGCCAGCACGTGCCAAAAGCGGCGCAGCGCCGCCGCGACCCAGTCCCAGTTGCGGCAAAGGTCGCGCCCGCCGTGGATGAGCAGGAGCGGCGGCGCGGTCGGGTTGCCCCAATCGACATAGTGCAGTCGCAGCCGCTGCGAAAAATAGATCCGCGAGGTCGGCCCGGAGCTGTCGAGATCGATCATTATGACCTGTGTGCCATGAGAAGCCGTATATTTGCGCTAAATTAGCAGGTCGCCGGCGAAACATTGATCCGGATCGATCACGCGAAACCCCCGCGTGCGGCGACCGAAGCCGGGCATCAGGCGGGGGTTGTGATGCGAAGCAGAACCTTCGCGCCCGGCGCTTAGGGCCGAGCCTATCCTTGGGCTTTTCCCTCGGTCGCCGATGCCAAGGGGGTCGGCAACTGGGTACTTTCGGGTGGAGTCATGTTCGCTGCACACCCTCCTGCAATGTTGACGACCCCCTAAAGGTGTCATCTTGCGCCCTCCGATGCAAGGGGCCTGAGCGACGCAGACCGGCTCGATTCGGGACGCGACCGGCCGGATTTTTCCCTGTTCCGGCTACGATCTGCTGATTCTGCAGGAAATCAGCAGCAAACGGACGCTCAAACCCCTTGCTCCGCGCCGGTTTCGGGCCGGCGGAGCGCAAATTCTGCAGCAAAAGAACAGCAAACGCTCCCTTCGCCATCGGTCCGACCCGCGCCGCCATTCATACGGGTACGCCAGCAATGTGGCGGATTTCGAGTCGCTGCCGGCGGCCGCGGCCGTGTCCCGATTGGCGTGATCGGCCCTGTGTCCGTCGAGCCGACGGACAGACTCAGGCGAGCCCGGAGGAGCGCACCATCAGCATGCCGGAGAGCACGTCGTGCAAGGTGCGGCGGCGTTTGTTGATCAGCGCAAACAGCAGGATCAGCCCGCAGGTCGCGCCGACGGTCAGGTAGAACAGCACCGCGTGCGCCAGCGCTTGCAGCAGGACCGGGCGGTAGCCGTCCCAGGAGCGGAGTTCGAGATCGAGCACGCGCATTCCGACCGTCGCGCCGCGGCCGCCGCCGACGAGCAGCGTGTGATACGCGAGCGGGATCAGCCCGAACAGAAACCACAGAATCGGCGCGAGCAAACCAAGGCTCAGCACGGTCAAAAGCGCGAAGACGATCCCGGCCGCGATCATAAGCACGCCGATGACGCAGATATCGATCAGATATGCGACCACCCGACGCCACAGCACGCCGTCGAACAATTCGGCATGCGTCGCGGGATCCGGCATACCGCCATCGCGGTAATCCCGGACATCGCTGTATTCGGCCATCATCGCGCCGCCCCGTCCTGGTGTGCCGTGCCCGCATCAGGGCCGGGCGGTTACATTGTGACGGGACACCCGGACGGCAAGCCGCCCGGGTGCCGATCGGCCGACCGGCGGACGGTCAGTTCAGTGCGTAGAGCCGCGCGACGTTGTCGTGCGTGATCTTGCGCTGCACCGTCTCGGAGAAGCCGGCAAGGTTGCGCGCCAGCGTCGCGTGCGAGTTCGGCCAGATGCAGTCCGGGTGCGGGTAGTCGGCGCCCCAGATGATGTTGTCCTCGCCGACCAGCGGCACGATCGGCTCCAGGTACTGGTCCTGCTGGTAGGTCACAAAACCCTGGCGGCGGAAATAGTCGCTTGGCTTCATCTTGAAACCGAGGCTGCGCGCCCGATCCTCGTATTCGGTGTCGCAGCGGTC
>JBFXDF010000141.1:0-9883 GCA_050181375.1 Alphaproteobacteria bacterium | reverse complement strand
GATCTTCGCGACCTCGCCGATCGGAAACACTTCGAGCTTCGGGTTGGGCAGGGTCTCGGCGTAGTAGCAGCGGGTTTTCGCGTCGGTGGCGCGGCGGAAATTCTCGGGGTCGCTCGGATCGACAAAGCGCACCTCGATCCCCATCGTGCGCTGCATCGTGTGCAGGAACAGGTTCCAGGTGCCGCCGTAGAGGTCTGTCGAGCTGACGAAATTGTCGCCGGCCTGGGCGATGTTGTTGACGCAGAACATCGAGGCCGCCTGCCCCGAGCCGAGCGCCAGCGCCGCCACCCCGCCCTCGAGCGCGGCGACGCGCTGCTCGAGGACGTCGCTGGTCGGGTTCATGATCCGGGTGTAGATGTTGCCGAGCTCCTTGAGGCCGAACAGATTGGCGGCGTGCTCGGTGTCGCGGAACTGGTAGCTGGTCGTCTGATAAATCGGCACCGCGACCGAATTCGTCGTCGGGTCGCTGCGATAGCCGGCATGCAGCACGATCGTCTCGGGATGCTTGCTTTCGGTCGGCACTGTTCACACTCCTGAGCCGGGAATGTCCGAGGGCGGGCGGCGCCTCGAAGAAGCTCCGACGTTACGGGGCGCGGGGCGGGCGGTAAACAGGAAACGGTACCGCCGGCGCGGCAAGGCGCGCCTTCCCGCATAATCGCGGCGTGAACCGCCACAGCAAATATTCGACGTTTCCGTTATTAGATCGCGGGGGTTCTAATGGCGATAGAAGAAATGTTGCTGAACATGAGATAAGGAAAACCCGGAACCTCGGGACTGGCGGATCGTTCGGAAAAGCGGCTGGATTCGGCTCAATGCTGCCGGCCTGGCGTCTTATCCTCGATCAAAGGAGCCTAGGAATGAATGGCCTGTTCAAATATGGTGCCGTTGCCGGTGTCTTTTTGCTGGGCGCTGGCCCGGCGGCGCTGGCGCAGAACTACAATCCGGCTATGAACCAGAGCGGTAGCCCGAGCTGGAGCCAGAGCGGCTCGCAACAGCGCGGCTGGAACTCGGCCGGTCCGGGCTGGAACCAGGGCTATGGCAGCAGCTGGAACCAGAGCGCGATGCAGGGCAATGAGGGCTCGAGCGGACCGAGCGCTCGGGATGCCTACCAGGAACTCAGCAGATACGGTTATAACAACATTCAAGGCATGGATCGGTCTCAGGGTTGGGAAGCGCGGGCCACCAGGAACGGCGACCGTGTTCACGTCTTCATCGATGACGACGGCCGGGTTGCGACATATCGCGGCCCCTGACCGTATGCGGAGGGGAGCCTCGGCTCCCCTCTTGTGCGTTCGACCGGGCCGGCGCCGCCCGCCCGAGCCGATAACAATCCGCTGAAATACAGGCATGGCCGATAACGCAGTGAGAGAAGGCATCGTCGCCGCGCCGGTCCCGCCGGAGCCGAACCTCGAAAACCTGCGCGAGGCCGCCGCCGAATGCACCGCGTGCCCGCTGTACCGCGACGCGACGCAGACCGTTTTCGGTGAAGGCCCGGAACGGGCGCGGATCATGTTTGTCGGAGAGCAGCCCGGCGATTCCGAGGATCTAGCCGGCCATCCGTTTGTCGGTCCGGCCGGACGATTGCTCGACCGCTGCATGACCGAGGCCGGCATCGATCGCGATCGCGCCTATGTTACGAACGCGGTCAAGCATTTCAAATGGGTCCCGCGCGGTACGCGCCGCATCCACAGCAAGCCCTCCACGATGGAGATCGCCGCCTGTTTTCCGTGGCTCGAGGCCGAGCTTGCCGCCGTCAAGCCTGACGTGGTCGTGGCGCTCGGCGCGACCGCGGCGCAGACGCTGTTCGGCAAGGCGTTTCGCGTCACCCGTGATCGCGGCCGCCCGGTGAGGTCGCGCTGGGCTCCTCACGCCCTCGCCACGGTGCACCCGTCCGCACTGCTGCGCGCCCCCGACGAGGAGACCCGCCACCGTGAAACCGCGCGGTTTATCGAGGATCTGAAAACAGCCGCGGAGTTGATGCGCACATGACAGAACCGCAACCGCCGCAACGGGCCGGCTCCAAAACAATGCTTATCGGGGTTGTCCTGGCGGGGTTCGCCCTGCTGGCGGTCGGTGTCGTGGTGGCCTATGCCGTGTCCGTGATCGGCGATGTGCAGATGAGCGCGGCGGGATGGACCGCGATGGCGCTCGGGATCGTTCTGACGTTGGGTCTCGGCTTCGGCTTGATGAGCCTCGTGTTCATCAGCAACCGCCGCGGCTACGACGAGCCTGGCGATCACCGGCGTTGATCCAGCATCCTTCCTTTACCACGTAAAACGCGAGCCCCGTTGCTTCGGACCCGCGATGCCCGACACAAATCAGCCCGCCAAGCAACCCCGGTTCAACAGGGAAACGACATACCACGCCTGGTACTGGGTCGCGGCGCTGATCGTGATCCTGATCATCCAGGCGCTCTTCTCGTCCTACACGCAGGTTGCGCAGATCCCGTACAGCCAGTTCCAGGATGATCTGAAGGCCGGCAAGATCAGCGAGGTCAGGGTCAGCGGCAACTACATCCAGGGCAAGCTGAAGGCGCCGGACGCGCAGGGCCGCACCGATTTCATCACGACGCGGGTCGATCCGGAGATCGCCAACGAGCTGGCGAAGTACGATGTCAGGTTCGCCGGAACGATCGAGAGCACGTTTCTGCGCGATATCCTGTCCTGGATCATCCCGATCGGGCTGTTTTTCGGCATCTGGTATTTCATGTACCGCCGTTTCGCGAGCCAGGCGGGGTTCGGCGGGCTGATGTCGGTCGGCCGCAGCAAGGCCAAGATCTACGTCGAGACCGATACCAAGACGACGTTCGACGATGTCGCCGGGGTCGATGAAGCCAAGGCCGAATTGCAGGAGATCGTCGCCTTCTTGAAGGACCCGGAGCACTACGGCAGGCTCGGCGGGCGGGTTCCGAAAGGCGTATTGCTGGTCGGCCCGCCCGGAACCGGGAAGACCCTGCTGGCGCGGGCGGTCGCCGGCGAGGCGGGGGTGCCGTTCTTCTCGATCAACGGCTCCGAATTCGTCGAGATGTTTGTCGGGGTTGGCGCGGCGCGCGTGCGCGACCTGTTCGCGCAGGCCCGCGAGAAGGCGCCCTGCATCATCTTTATCGACGAACTCGACGCGCTCGGCCGCGCCCGCGGCATGTTCCCCGGAGGCGGCGGGCATGACGAGAAGGAGCAGACGCTCAATCAGCTGCTCTCCGAACTCGACGGGTTCGATACGCGCAGCGGCATGATCCTGCTTGCCGCGACCAACCGGCCCGAGGTGCTCGACCCGGCGCTGCTGCGGGCCGGCCGCTTCGACCGGCAGGTTCTCGTCGATCGCCCCGACAAGGCCGGCCGGGTGCAGATCCTGAGGGTGCATGCCCGCAAAATCCGGATGGACGCCGATGTCGACCTTGAAACAGTGGCCTCGCTGACCCCGGGGTTTACCGGCGCCGATCTGGCCAATCTGGTCAACGAGGCCGCGCTGCACGCGACGCGGCGCGGGGCGAATTCGGTGACCCTGGCCGACTTCACGTCCGCGATGGAGCGGATCGTCGCCGGCCTCGAAAAGCGCAACCGTCTGTTGAACCCGCACGAGCGCGAGGTGGTCGCCTATCACGAGATGGGACACACGCTGGTCGGGTTGTCACTGCCCGGCAGCGACAAGGTCCACAAGGTCTCGATTATCCCGCGCGGCATCGGCTCGCTCGGCTATACGATCCAGCGTCCAACCGAGGACCGCTTTCTGATGACGCGCGAGGAGCTCGAAAACAAGATGGCGGTGCTGCTGGGAGGGCGCGCCGCCGAGTATATCGTGTTCGGCGAGTTGTCGACCGGCGCGGCCGACGATCTCGTCAAGGTCACGGACATCGCGCGCAGCATCGTGACCCGCTACGGAATGACCGAGGAACTCGGGCTTGTCGCCTACGAAAAGGTGCAGCGCAGTTTTCTCGGCGACATGCCGCAAATCCCGTATGCCGCCGAGCGCAGCTACAGCGAGGCGACCGCCCGCGAGATCGACGATACGGTAAAAGGCATCGTCGACGCCGCCTTCCGCCGCACGGTCAACCTGCTGCGCGCGCAACGCGACACGTTGGAGCGCGGCGCGCGGCTGCTGCTCGAGCGCGAGACCCTCGACGAAGCCGATTTGGCGGCCCTGCAAAAGCAACAGGTGGTAGTCGAATAGAATTCGGATTAATCTGGATTGCATCGCCCAGATACCCGGATGGATGCTATGAGCAAATTGGCGATAGATGATGATGCAACCGCCTCCTACGGACGCGGCACCGGGGTTCCGGACCCGGTTGACGTGCATGTCGGCACGCAGATCCGAACCCGGCGTCTGCTGCTCGGCATGAACCAGGAAACATTGGCGAGCGCCTTGGGGCTGACCTTTCAACAGGTGCAGAAATACGAGGGCGGTTCCAATCGGGTCAGCGCCTCGCGTCTGGCGGAGGTGGCCGAGGCTCTGAGCGTGCCGGTCGCGTATTTTTTTCGCGATCTCGACCCGGCCAGCGAAAGCGGCGGGAGCGATGAACACGAAGCCCGCGAGATGATGCAGCGGCCGGAAGCCATCGAGCTGGTCCGCTGGTATTACGCGATTTCCGATTCGGACGTTCGTCAGCAGTTCCTCGAAATGGTGCGAACGGTGGCGCAGTCGCAACGGCACGGGTGACCGGCTGCGCGCTTCGACCAGACGCACTCCGACGGGCGGCGCGTTGATTTCGCTTCCCTGCCGCTCCCGTTTTCCGCTATGTTGAACATAACCGGAACACACACCGCCGCGGCTCCCGAAGCGCCGGCGAGGGGGTGGCATGCCGATCGAGGCAGCTGTTTATGTCGTGCTTGCGCTGACGGTCGCGAACCTCGCCATCGCCGCCTGGGCCGTGCTTCTGGCCAAAAACGGCGGCGCGAACGCCGCGAATTTCGGCGCGGCAATCGGCGGGCATCTCGACGCGATCGGGCGCGGCTCGGAGGCGCTGCGTCGGGCGCTGACCGACATGGACCAGGGGTTGCGGCGCGAGATCGCCTCGGGCACGCGGGACGGCCTGACCGCGGCGTTCGACAGGGTGCTGCAGGGCAGCAGGGCCCAGGCCGACGGTCTCGTGCATGTCCAGCAGGCGCTCAACCAGCTGACCGACACGGTGCGCGCGCGGTTCGACGGGTTTTCCGAACGCCTGCGCGGTGAGCAGGAACAGCTGCGCACCCGCGTCGGAGCGCAGCTCGACGCGATGCGCAGCGGCAACGAGGCGGCGCTCGAACGCATGCGGCTGACGGTGGACGAAAAGCTGCAGGCGACGCTCGAGCAGCGGCTCGGCGCCAGCTTCAAGCAGGTCAGCGATCAGCTGGAACAGGTCCATAAATCGGTCGGCGAGATGCAGGCGCTGGCGGTCGGGGTCGGCGATCTGAAGCGGGTGCTGACCAACATCAAATCGCGCGGGACCTGGACCGAGATCGCGCTCGAAAACATGCTGTCGCAGTTTCTCGCGCCCGATCAATTCGGGCGCAACGTCGAGATCGTCCCCGGCAGCAATCAGCGCGTCGAGTTCGCTGTCCGGCTCCCCGGAGACGACATCGCGCCCGTCTGGCTGCCGATCGACGTGAAGTTTCCGACGGCTGATTACGAACGGCTTTCCGCCGCCGCCGAGCGCGGCGACCAGGTCGAGGTCGAGCAGATGGCGCGCGCGGTCGAGCAGCGCGTGCGCGAGGCGGCGCGCGACATCTGCGGCAAGTACATCCAGCCGCCCTACAGCACCGACTTTGCCGTCATGTACCTGCCGACCGAGGGCCTGTTCGGCGAGATCGTGCGCCGCCCGGGGGTCGTCGACGCGATCCAGCGCGAATGCCACATCATGATCGCCGGGCCGACCACGCTGGCGACGCTGTTGACGGCGCTGCGCATGGGGTTCCGCTCGCTGGCTATCCAACAGCGCTCGGCCGAGGTATGGAAGGTTCTCGGCGCCGTCAAACACGAATTCGCCAAATTCGGCGGCGTCCTCGACAAGGTCAGCAAAAAGCTGGACGAGGCGCAGAAGGTTCTCGACAGCGATGTCGGGCGCAGCCGCCGCGCGATGGAGCGCAAATTGCGCGCCGTCGAGGTTCTGCCCGAAGGCGAGGCGGCGCTGCTGCTCGAATATTCCGGCGAAGCGGAGGACGACAACCGGCGCATGGCCGCGGACTGAATACGGCTCATGCCAAAGAGCCGATTTCACCGGCGGCGGCGCGGCGCGATCGAACGTCGCTTAATTCAAGATGCTCGTTTGCGGACTTATTGACGGTACGGCTGGGGCGGGCCGGCCGAGAAGACAGTGTTTCCGACGGGACGCCGGATTTTCGTCGCCTATATTATCGCCTATATTATGGAGATTGGCGCAACCCGCCACACGGCCGAAAACGGGAAGACGCACATGAGCGATGCGGCCCTGGTCGATTACGACGGGCTCATTCCGAACAATGTCGGCCTCAACGCCGACCCGCGGCTGCGCCGCGCGCTCGAAAGCTGGCACCCGGACTGCATCGGGTGGTGGAGGGAACGCGGCCCCGAGGGTTTTCAGAACAATCTCGTCTATCTGCGCACCGCGGTCAGCGTCGAGCCGGAGGGCTGGGCCAAGTTCGGCTATGTCCGGATGCCGGAGTACCGCTGGGGCATCCTGCTCGCCCCCGCCATCCCCGACCGCCGCATCGGCTTCGGCGAGCACCGGGGCGACCCGGCCTGGCAGGAGGTGCCGGGCGAATACCGCGCGATGCTGCGCCGCCTCATTGTCGTGCAGGGCGACACCGAACCCGCCTCGGTCGAGCAGCAGCGCCATCTCGGCCGCACCGCGCCGTCGCTCTACGATTTGCGCAACCTGTTTCAGGTCAATGTCGAGGAGGCCCGCCATTTGTGGGCGATGGTCTACCTGCTGCAAAAATATTTCGGCCGCGACGGAAGGGAGGAAGCCGCCGACCTGCTGCGCCGCCAATCGGGCGATCGCGACACCCCGCGCCTGCTCGGCGCCTTTAACGAGGCGACGCCGGACTGGCTCGCCTTCTTCATGTTTACGTTCTTCACCGACCGCGACGGCAAGATGCAGTTGCACGCGCTGTCGCAATCCGGGTTCGACCCGCTGTCGCGCACCTGCCGCTTCATGCTGACCGAGGAAGCGCATCACATGTTCGTCGGCCAGAGCGGGGTCGGCCGCATCGTCGAGCGCACCTGCGCGGCGATGCGCGAGTCCGGCATCGACGACCCGACCGACATCGACCGGGTGCGGGCGCTCGGCGTCATCGACCTGCCGACGATCCAAAAGCGGATCAACCTGCATTTTTCGCTGACGCTCGACCTGTTCGGCAACGACCTCAGCACCAACGCCGCCAACGCCTACAATGCCGGGTTGAAAGGCCGCTATCTCGAGGACCAGATCGAGGACGATCACCGCCTGATCGGCGCCGCCTACCCGGTACCGCGTGTGCAGGACGGCCGCATCGTCGTCGAGGAGATGCCGGCGATCACCACCCTCAACGTCCGGCTGCGCGACGATTACGTCAAGGACGCCGCCTCCGGCGTCGAGCGCTGGTGGAACCGCATTATCGGCCGCGCCGGCTACGCCTGGCGGCTCACGCTGCCGCATGTCGCCTTCCACCGCCATATCGGCGAGTTCGGCGCGATCCGCGCCGATCCCGACGGCAACATAATCTCCGAGGCGGAATGGAACCGCCGCCGCGACGCGTTCCTGCCGTCGCGCGACGACGATGCCTATGTCGCGAGCCTGATGCGGCCCGTCACCGAACCCGGCGCCTTTGCCGGGTGGATCGCCCCGCCGCGAGCCGGCATCGACGGCAAACCCGGCGATTTCGAATACGTGAAGCTATCGCGGTAAGCCGGCGCAAACCGTCGTTCCGGGTGCACGCCCGCTGCGTCAAAGGCGGCCGCCACCGCGCCGAAGCTATCGGTAATCGGCGCCCGGATTGAACTCGGTCCCTTGCGCCAACACCCCGGCGCCCGGGACGTGGCAGATTTCGACACGGATCCGGTCGGGGTCTTCGAACAGAACGTAGTAATAGCCGGGCGCCCATTCTCCCGACTGCGGCCCTCGCACGATCGTCGCGCCCAGATCCCGCAGGAACCGCGCCGCGGTCTCGATGTCCTCGCGGCTGCGCGCCCGGAAGCAGAGATGATGCAGACCGACGCGTGTCTGGACGAATGTCTCGCCGCGGTGCGCGTCGTCGCAGCGCTGGATGCCGAGCGCGGTGCGGCCGCCGACCCAATAGGCGAAATTCTCGCCCGCGAAAATCCGGTTCAGCCCGAGAAACGGCAGCAACCGGCCGTAGAATTTCAGCGACTCGTCGAAGCGGGAGACGGTCAGGATCACATGCGCCATCCCGTTGATTTCAATCATGCTGCCGCTCCCCCTGTCGCGAATCGCTGTCGAATGCTGATTACGGAACCCGGATGCGCGTGCCCCGTCATGTCCGTTGCGGGTCGAAGCGGGGCCGCTGTCCCGTGCCGTAGCGTTTCAGCGCGCCCGCCTCGCCCACCGCGTTCGGACGCTGGAAAATCCAGTTCTGCCAGGCGCTGAGCCGGCCGAATATTTTCGTTTCCATCGTCTCCGGCCCGGCGAAGCGCAGATTTGCCTCAAGCCCGGTCAGCGCGTCGGCCGAGAAGCTGGCGCGCTCCTCGAGCACCAGCCGCACCTCCTCGTCCCAATCGACCTCGTCCCAGCTCGCGGTCACCAGACCCAGCTTCCCGGCGTCCTCCGCGCTCAGGCTCTCGCCGATACGCGCCGCGGCGCGCGCCAGGCCGTCGCTCTCGCCGAGAAACCTTGTGTGCAGCCGGCTCAACCCGTTGCTCATCGGATAGGCGCCGAAATTGCCCGGCGACAGGACAAGGCGCGCATCGCCCCGGTTGTCGCCGTCGCGGGTTCCCGAAAACATGAATGCGCGGTCGGACGCGAATACCAGTTCGGCGAGAAAACCGGCAAAGCAGCTGCCCGGCTCGATCAGCGCGAACAGGCTGCGGGCGGTCAGGTCGACGCGCTTCCACACCCGCCGGAGCAACAAACGCACCTCGCGCACGAACCGGTCGCCGCAGTGTTGTTCGAGCAGATTGTCGGCGGCGAGCACCGCCGCCGGGTCGCCCTCGGACCGGAAGACGACGATGCCGAGTTCCGGTTCGTTGAAACGCAGCCGCAGGATCGCGTCGTCCAGCTCGCGCGCCATCGCCAGCGGCCAGAACGCGGCGCCCTCGGCGTGGACGCCGGCCAGGTCGGCGGGGACCCGCGCCGGGCCGAGGACCGCCACCGTCGCGCGCCCCGCCTCGCGGTCGAACGCCACCCGGACATGGCGGTAGCCGATCCCGTCCTCGGCGATGCGGCGATCGAGCGGCGGCAACGGAACACCGGTGGCGACGGCCCCCACCCCTCCCTCCCCCGCATGCGGGGGAGGGTCAGGGAGGGGGTTGCGGCGATCCGAGCCACCGGCCAATTCCATCGCGCGCTCGTGGACCCGCTCCTCCCAGGCGGAAGGCGGCACCAGCTCGTCGACCAGCCGCCAGTCGAGCGCGCGCTGGCCGCGCACTCCCTCCTCGGCGGTGCAGAAAATGTCGGCCCGGTCGCGGCGCAGCTTGCGCTTGTCGGTGAGCCGGGTCAGCCCGCCGGTGCCCGGCAGCACCGCGAGCAGCGGCACCTCGGGCAGCGACACCGCCGAGCGCCGGTCGTCGATCAGCATGATCCGGTCGCAGGCCAGCGCCAATTCGTAGCCGCCGCCGGCCGCCGTACCGTTCACCGCCGCCAGATAACTTTGCCCGGAATGCGCCGAGGCGTCCTCGATCGCCAGCCGCGTCTCGTTGGTGAACTTGCAGAAATTGACCTTGTGCGCGTGGCTCGCGCGGGCCAGCGCGCCGATATTCGCGCCGGCGCAGAACA
>JBFXDF010000140.1:0-10126 GCA_050181375.1 Alphaproteobacteria bacterium | reverse complement strand
CCCGGGGCGCGACTGGCCGCTTTTCCCTGTTCCGGACACGGTTTGCTGATTCTGCAGGAAATCTGCAGCAAATGCCGGCTCGAACCCCTTGCTCCGCGCCGGTTTAGCGGCGGCGGAGCGCAAATTCTGCAGCAAAAGAACAGCAAAGGCCCTCCTGACAACCCGCTTAGGCACCACCGCTTCGACCCCTCGTACCGGCCGGTTGATACTCCCGCATTGTGGCGAATTTTGTGTCGTCGCCGGGCAGATCGCGGCGGTGTCGCGCCCCCGAACCGATGACGTTTTTTCGTCAGTGCCTGCTGCCATCATGGGTTTGTCATTTCCGGCGCGGTCCGCGAACCCGGACGCCATAAGCACAGGCCGCGAAATATCGGAAATTTGGTGTTCATGGTTTTGGGTGTCCGCCCTTAGGGACCCCCGGAATGATAGGCGTGGTCAGGTTTCAAACTGAGCCACTACCCCGACGTGCCGCGTATCGGCGCAAGCATGATAGGGATGCAACTCAGCCCGAGGCAGGCCCGAACCCATATGGCCGATCGGTCGCGTGCCAAGCTTGCCGCGCCGACCTCGGGTACTGATATAGTGGAGCGGGAGGTCGGCGGCGGGCAGGCCCCTCGCCAACCCGGTCAGGTCCGGAAGGAAGCAGCCGTAACGAGTGCACGGCCTGGGTCGTTGTTCGGTCTCCCACCTTCTTCCGCCCCAAACCTGGCCGAGAACCCGGCGGCCGGACCCCGTGGTCCAGACCGGCATTACACCCAGAATTGGACATGAGCGATCCCGGGACCTCCTACCGCGTCCTCGCCCGCAAGTACCGGCCGCAGAGCTTTGCCGAGATCATCGGGCAGGATGCGATGGTCCGCGTCCTGTCGAACGCGATTGCCTCGGGGCGGATCGCGCAGGCGTTCATGCTCACCGGGGTGCGCGGTATCGGCAAAACGACAACGGCCCGGATCATAGCGCGCGCGCTCAATTGCATCGGCCCGGACGGCGCCGGCGGTCCGACGGTTTCGCCCTGTGGCGATTGTGTTCATTGCCGGGCAATCGCGGAGGACCGGCATGTCGATGTGATCGAAATGGACGCCGCCTCGCATACCGGGGTCGACAAGATGCGCGAGCTGCTCGACGGCGTGCGCTATCGCCCGGTCTCGGCGCGGTACAAGATCTACATCATCGATGAAGTTCACATGCTGTCCGGGCATTCGTTCAATGCCCTGTTGAAGACGCTCGAGGAACCGCCGCCCGACGTCAAATTCATCTTCGCGACGACCGAGATCCGCAAGGTGCCGTTGACCGTATTGTCGCGCTGCCAGCGGTTCTCGCTGCGCCGGGTCCCGGTCGAGCTTCTCGTCGAGCACTACCGCCGGATCGCCGAGATCGAAGGTGTCGCGGTCTCCCCCGCCGCGCTCGGCCTGATCGCGCGCGCCGCCGACGGGTCCGTGCGCGACGGGCTGTCGCTGCTCGATCAGGCGATCGCCCTCCGCGGCGACACGGCCGCCGAAGGCGCGATCGACGCGGACGCGGTGCGCGACATGCTCGGCATCGCCGATCGCGGGCTGGTGTGGGAGCTGTTCGAGACCGTGCTGCGGGGCAACGCGGCCGGGGCGCTCGCCCAAATGGACGCGCTCTACCAGGGGGGCGCCGATCCGCAGATCGTGCTGCAGGATCTGCTCGATCTGACGCATTTCGTGACGCGGCTGAAGCTGGCTCCGAGTGCCGGGACAGGCGACCCGCTCGAAGAGGGCGATCGCGTGCGCGCGCTGGTGTTTGCCGAGACGCTGTCGATGCCGGTGTTGGCGCGAGCCTGGCAGATGCTGCTGAAAGGCATCGAGGAGCTGCAATCGGCGCCGGTTCCGGCCCAGGCCGCGTCGATGGTGCTGATCCGCCTAGCCTATGTCGCCGACCTGCCCGTGCCGGCGGACCTGGTTCGGGCGGCAATGTCGCATGACGGCGGAGATGACGACGCCGCGCTCCCGCAGCAGAAGGGTCCAGCATTGGCGGCCGTGTCGCCCTCGACTCGCTCTCCGCGATCGGAGGAGCGGGCCGGGGTAAGGGGACAGTCGGCGGAACCGTTGCCGACGCCCTCACCCGGTGGGCCGCTTTCGGGGCGCGCCACGCTCGCATCGGGTCCGGGGCAGGCCCTCTCCCGCAGTGCGGGAGAGGCGCTTGCGGAGGCTTATGCCGATCCGCTCGCCCAACCAGGCACCGAGCCGCAGACCGAACCTTTGTCCGCGGCCGCGCTCGACCCGCTCCCGCGAGATTTCGCCGATGTCGTTGCGATGTTCGATACGCGGCGAGAGGCGCTGCTGCGGTCGCATCTCGTTTCTAATGTTCACCTTGTCTCGTTCGAGCCGGGACGGATCGAGTTCCGCCCCGCCGAGGGTGCGCCGCGCGACCTGGCGAACCGTCTCGGACAACTGCTCAGCGAGTGGACCGGAACGCGCTGGGTCGTCGCCATCTCGCAGGCGGCCGGCGCGCCGACCCTGGCGCAGCAGCAAGCGCAGCGCGAAAACGTGCTGCGGAACGAGGTGGCGGCGCACCCGTTGGTCCGCGCGGTACTTGAGGCTTTCCCCGGGGCGACGATCGCTTCCGTCCGGGACAGACCCGCCGCCGCCGATCCCGGCACGGACGCGGCGGAAGGCGACGAATTTGACGACGGCACCGATACCGGAGAAGACGCATGAAGAATATCGGCCAGCTCATGAAGCAGGCGCAGCAGATGCAGCAGAAAATGGCCGAGATGCAGGAGCAGCTCGCCGCGGTCGAGATGACCGGCGAGGCCGGCGGCGGCATGGTGCGGCTGACGCTCAACGGCAAGGGCGACGTAAAAAAGGTGAAGATCGACACGGCGGTGGTCGATCCGCAGGAGGTCGAGGTCCTCGAGGACCTGCTGGTCGCCGCGTTCAACGATGCGCGGCAGAAGGTGGCCGCCCATACCGAGGCCGAAATGCAGAAGCTGACCGGCGGCCTGGCGCTGCCCGGCGGCATGAAGCTGCCGTTCTGACCCGGTCGCTTCGGAGATTTCGGAATTGCTGGGTGGGCTGAGCAACGCGCAGCCCTTGCTGGCTTACGATACCGCTGAGTGACAGCATGGGCTTGCCGCGGCTTGCGCCGGGCTCAGCCCATCCGACGGACCGCGCAATCCACATAAGGCGTCGGATGAAGGCGCGGTTGCATTGCGGCCGTGCCGAGGGGACACTCGGGCGACAGTCGCCGTGAAGGAAATCGCCCGATGGAAATGCAAGGCGAGCGCCGCATCCCCGCCCCGCGTCAGCTGGTATGGGAGCGGCTCAACGACCCCGAGACCTTGAAAGAGTGCATCCCCGGCTGCGAGAGCGTCGACAAGGTGTCCGACACCGAATTCACCGCCAATGTCAGGGCCAAGGTCGGACCGGTTTCGGCGCGCTTCGCCGGCAAGGTCACGTTGACCGACCTCGACCCGCCCGCCGGATATACGATCACCGGCGAGGGAACCGGCGGGGTCGCCGGTTTCGCCAAGGGCAGCGCCAAGGTCGCGCTCGAGGAGGACGGCGACGAGACGATCATGCGCTACGGCGTCCAGGCGCAGGTCGGCGGCAAGCTGGCGCAAATCGGTTCGCGCCTCGTCGACGGCACCGCGCGCAAGCTGGCCGACCAGTTTTTTGACCGCTTCGCCGCCGCGGTAAACCCCGAGGGCGATGCCGGCACCGCGACCTGACGCGCCACGCGCTACGGGGTCGTCGTTCTGTTCGACATGCTTGTTATCGGCGCCAGGCGTTCGCCCAGGTCGATCGTATCGATCTGCCCCTCCCAATAGGCGATCAAGGCGTCGGTATTCAGCGCCACCCATTCGAAAACAAGCCGCTCGTCGTCCGGTGTCAGCCGACCGGCGATCAGGTGTGGAAGCGGACGCACGCCCACCACCGCAGTATTGGCCGCGTTCATCTGGTTGCCGTGCGTCAGGTTGACCTTGATCCGCACGTCGTGTCGCGCACCGGCGCGCGGGCTGACCCATACGGTCATCGGCAGACCGGTTCTGTGCGGAAACAGATTTGCCATCTCGAAAAGATCGTCGGCGATGTCGGCGGGGTCCGACGCAACTTCGCGAGCTTTCACGGCCCATTCTCCGAAATCTCTGTCGCTATTAGTAACCTGCCGAACCCGCTACTGCCGGCCGGGCGGGATTTAGCCAGGCGATCGAACGCGATCAGCGTTTCGAGCAGTTCGGGGAGCGCCTTGAGCGGCACCATGTTCGGACCGTCGGACGGGGCGCGGTCGGGGTCCTCGTGCGTTTCCATGAAAACCGCCGCGACCCCCACCGCGACGGCGGCGCGCGCCAATGTCTCGACAAAGCGCCGCTCGCCGCCGCTCTTCTCGCCCTGACCGCCGGGCTGCTGCACCGAATGCGTCGCGTCGAACACAACGGGGTAGCCGGTTTCGGCCAGCACCGGCAGCGAGCGCATGTCCGACACCAGCGTGTTGTAGCCGAAACTGGCGCCGCGCTCGCACAGTAGCACCCTGTCATTGCCGCTGCCGCTGATCTTGCCGGCGACATTCTTCATGTCCCACGGCGCCAGGAACTGGCCCTTTTTGACATTGATCGCGGCGCCGGTGCGGGCAGCGGCAACCAGGAGATCGGTCTGCCGGCACAGATAGGCCGGGATCTGCAAAACATCGACGGCCTCGGCGGTCGGCGCGCATTGCTCCGGCAGGTGCACGTCGGTCAATACCGGGATTTTGCGTGTTTCGCCGATCTCGGCGAGGATCGGCAGCCCGGCTTCGAACCCGACGCCGCGCGCGCCGTTGAGCGAGGTGCGGTTCGCCTTGTCGAACGAGGTTTTGTAGATCAGCGGCATGCCGAGCCGTCCGGTAATCTCGACCAGCGCCGCGCTGACTTCGAGCGCGTGGGCCCGGCTTTCGAGCGCGCACGGGCCGGCGATCAGCACGAGCGGCAGGTCGTTGCCGATCCGCACGTCCCCGACGGTCACATGCCGCGGGTTCATCGCCGGCGCCCCGATACGCAATCGCGGCGCTGCCGGACACCGATCGCGCGCACCTGGTGGGCCGATGATCGAAATCGACGGGACGGGGTCATTCGCCTACAATCCTCCGATCGAGGGGGAAGAGCGAGTATAACCGGGTCACGCGAGCCGGAGGTTCCGTCATGTTCAGGTTTGCCGCGCTGCTCGTCGCCGCCTCGGTGCTCGCCATCAGCGTTCCGGCCGCCGCCGACGGCGTTCCGCGCGAGAAACGGCCGGTCGCGGCCAAAAAAATCAAGAAGCACAGGATGGCCAGGAGAAAACCGGCCGCCGAGAAAGCGGTCGTCGTGCAGCAGGAAACGCCCCCGGTCGTGCTCGCGCCCGCTGCCTTGCCTTCTCCGACTCCGGCGCCGCCGGTCTATGTCTGGGCTCCGGGGCACTGGACCTGGAGTTCCTCAATGGCCATGCAGGTGTGGGTTCCCGGCATGTATATTCAACCGTAAGCCTGACCAGCGGAAACCCGCCCTGCCGAATATCGGCCCCATCAATCGCGATCGGCCGCCGCGAGCGGCCGATTGCCGTCCCCCGGTGCGCGATCAGCGGAATTATCATGAGATGCACTCTGTTCATGCGATAGACGGCCCGCGAGCGTGGGCCACGCTAACGGAGATGTTTCATGAGACGCGTGCTGATGATTGCCGGCGCGGCCCTGATCTGCGCCGCTCCCGCCTTGGCTGATGACGTAACGGTCGAGAAGCATACGACAGTGACCAAGGAACTCGTCCCCGCCGAGCCGCAGAGCGGCAGCACGACCGCCACCGTCATCGTCGCGCCCGAGGCGCCGCCGCCGCCGCGGGTCGAGGTGCGGCCGGCACCGCCGCAGCCCGGCATGGTCTGGATGGAGGGCCACTGGGAGTGGAACCCGCAGACCCATACCTATGCCTGGATCTCAGGCAAATTCGCCGAGCCGCCGCGGCCGCGCGCCGTGTGGAGCCCGGGTCACTGGCAGCAGCGCCCGGACGGCTGGGTGTTTACGCCGGGCCGCTGGAGCTGACGCAATTTTGACCACGTTGCCCGCCGCGGTCCGCAGCCGCGGCGGGCGGCGCACGGTACAGGCCCGATCGAATTAATCCCTCAGCCGTGCCGCGGCGTGTGCGCGAGCAGGAACTGTTGCACGCGCGAGCGAGCCGCTTCGAGCGCCGTGCCGCTCTTCCATTCGGCGATGAACTCGCTGTTCGGCAACAGCCTGTGCAATTCCTCCGAGATCGCGTACGGGTGCGCGTCGTCGTTGCCGGCCAGCACCAGGCACGGGGTCCGCACGGTCCGCACGAAATCGCGGTCGACGCAGTACACAAATCCTGGCTCATAGAGATTGCGATAAAACGCATCGAGCACCGCAGCCGTCGCCTCGGGGTGGCCCTTCAGCGAGGCGACCCAAGCCTCGAACCTTGCGGTTTTGGCCGGCAGCGCCGGCGCGATGCGCCCGATCGGCTGCGCCAGCACCGCCGCCGCGACGCGCTCCGGCTGCTGTTTCAGCAGATTCAAAATAAACGAGCCGCCGATGCACTGGCCGTATAAATGACAGCGGTCGATCCGCAGATGATCGAGCAGCGCGATATGGTCTTTCGTGTAGCTGTCCCAGCCGTCGCTAGCCGTGATCGGGGCACGCGATTCGCCGCCCGCGTTGCGCTGATCCATCGCGACGACGCGGAAATCGTCGGTGAATTCGGCTATCGGGTTGATCGGGGCAGAGGGCTCGCTCCACACCTTTATTACCGAGGCCAGTCCGGCCGGCGCGAAGGTCAGGATCGGGAAGCCGCGACCGTATTCTTCGTAGTGGATCGTGGCGCCCTGGTGTTCGAAGCTCGGCATATCGGTTCCTCCTGAATAGCGGCTTGCCCGGCCGGCGGCTGCGCAGCCGGGCCGCAACCCGGTCAGCTGCCCGCGAGCTTGACCGCGGAGCGAACCACCGTGCACTCGATCTTGCGCTTCTTCAATTCCGCGCAGGCATTCCGCGCCCCGCTTTCCGAGAAGCTGAGCACCCGGACCCGGTAGAGCCCGCGGCGTTCCGATTTCGCCGGCGCCAGAACCTGCTGCGGCTTGCCGGTCAGGACCCCGACCCCGGCGACGCGATGCAGCGCCTGGCGCGCCGCCGACTGGTCGCGGAACGCGCCGAGTTGGATGGCCCACCCGTCCTCGGCGGCCGAGGCGACGTGCATGGCCGGCGCCGCATGCGCTTTCGCAACGGGCGTCAATTGCCGCAGCGCGGCGCTGGTCACGCGGCGCACCGCGCCGGTCTTGCGATCGTCGGCGTCGTCATTCTCGTTTTCGTCGTCCTCGTCGGCGAGCGCTGCGGCAGCTTCGGCCGCTACGATCGCGGATCTGGCGGCAGGCGCGCTGGCCGGCGGCGGCGCGGCGCGCGCCGCGGCCACAGGCGCGGCGGCCGGCGGCGCCGGGATCGAAGTCGAGGAGGAGGCCTTCGGATAGGTTGTCGGGGATGCCGCCGCGATCACCGGCTCCGCCGGCTGGCGGGTTCCGAGCGCTGCGAAACCTTGGTCGAGCAGCGACGCCATCTGTACGTCGCGGCTGCGCGCCGAGCGCCCGCCCATGATGACGCCGATCAGCCGCCTCCCGCTGCGCACCGCCGAGGTGGCGATGTTAAAACCGGACGCGTTGACAAAACCGGTTTTGATCCCGTCGGCCCCTGGATACCACTCCAGCAAGTGATTGTGGGTATGGATCAGATCGCCGCGGAAATAGAATTCCTGGGTCGAGAAATATCGGTATTCGCGCGGAAAATCGTGGTACAGCGCCAACGCCAGCCGGGCCACGTCACGCGCAGTGGTGCGCTGCGACGGGTCGGGCAGACCCGAGGCATTCTGGTACCACGTGTACTGCATTCCGAGCTGGCGCGCCTTCCATGTCATATACCGGGCGAAGTTGGCTTCGCTTCCGGCAAGGTTCTCGGCAATTACGGAAGCCGCGTCATTGGCCGATCGGGTGATCAGCCCGAGAATCAGGTCGCGCAGCGGGACCGCCTCGCCCGGCATCAACCCAAGTTTGCTCGGTGAGCGGCTGGCAGCCTCGGCGGTGACGGTAAAGAACTGGTCGAGCCGGATTCGGCCCTGATTGAGCGCTTCGAACGTCAGATACAGCGTCATCATCTTGGTCAGCGACGCCGGGTAGGTCAGCACATCGGCATTCTGCTCGCTCAACACCTGGCCGGTATCGGCGTCGAGCAGCATCCACGCGAAGACCGGCCCTGAAGCGACCGTCGCGCCGCCGCGCGCTCGCGCCTCGGCCGCGATCCCAGCCACGATAAAAGCTGCCAGACACAATGCGCCGACCGATCGAACCCACGACGCCGCGCCGTAGGAATTCCCCCGCTTTTCCGACATCACGCCCGAACCCCGCTTCCCCAACTCGCAGGTTGAACGCATACGCAACGCATTCGCGCCACAGCAAACCCCCTCAAACGTAAGGAAAGGCAGAAGGCGTGTCAAAGAACCGCCGGATCCGCATTTTGGCGCGGGGCCGGCGCGGCCCGATTTTGCGAACCGACAAACGGAGCGGGGGCCGCTAATCCCGCGGAGGGCAAGCGGCACGCACGCCGTCTTGCAGGTCGAGGCCGGGGTTCCCATCATCGATGGATGCACGAATTCGCGGTACGGCCCGACCCCGATGACCCACGCCTCACGCGCCGGGTCGGCGGAATCGATCAGGACGGCAAGCCGATCGAGACGTCCGTCGTCACCGAACGGCCGTTGACCCTGTTCCTGAACGGGCGCGAGATCGTGACGATGATGACGATCGGCGATCACCCGCACTATCTCGCGGTCGGCTACCTGCTCAACCAGAATATGCTCGGCCGCGAGGATCGCCCCGGGAACCGCATTATCGGGGTCGATTACGACGACGAGATCGACACGGTCGTCGTACGCACCGAGCAGGAGACCGATTTCGAGGACAAGCTGAAAAAGAAGACGCTGACCTCCGGTTGCGCCCAGGGCACCGTGTTCGGCGATCTGATGGAGCGGTTCGACGAGGTGCAGCTCGACCGGGACGCGGTGCTGCGGACCACGTGGCTTTACGCGTTGACACGCAAGATCAACACGGCCCCGAGCCTTTATCTCGCGGCCGGCGCGATCCACGGCTGCGTACTGTGCGAGGAGGATCGGCCGCTGCTCTATATGGAGGATGTCGGCAGGCACAATGCGGTCGACAAGATCGCCGGCTACATGCACCTCGAGGGGGTTTCCGCCGCCGACAAGATTTTCTACACGACCGGCCGACTGACCTCGGAGATGGTGATCAAGACCGTGCAGATGGGGATTCCGATCCTGGTCTCGCGTTCCGGCTTTACGGCCTGGGGTGTCGAGCTGGCGCGTCAAGCCGGGCTGACCTTGATCGGACGCGCCAAAGGGCGGCGCTTTGTTGCGCTGTCTGGCATCGAGCGTATCGTCTTCGACGGCGATCCGAGGGGCGTCGCCGACGAGCCTCCCCGCCTGGCGCGCAACTCCAGCCTGCCAGGAGAAGCGATGCTCGATGACCGCTGAGTCGCACACGCTCGGGCTGCTGCTGGCCGGAGGGCTGTCGCGGCGCATGGGCGGCGGCGACAAGGCCTTGCGCCTGCTCGGTGGGCGGAGCCTGCTCGACCACGTCATCGATCGGATTGGACCTCAGGTCGGCGGGCTCGTCCTCAACGCCAACGGCGATCCCGGCCGCTTTACGCGTTTCGGGTTGCCGGTCGTCGCCGACAGTATTCCCGGTTTCGCCGGCCCGCTCGCCGGAATTCTCGCCGGGCTCGACTGGGCCGCCGCAAACCGGCCGGATTGCCGCGACGTCGTCAGTGTACCGACCGATGCGCCGTTCCTCCCGCGCGACCTCGTCGCGCAGCTGTCGCGCGGTAGGGAAGAGGCCGGCGCCGACCTCGCCTGCGCCGCCTCCGAGGGCCGGCCGCATCCGGTCATTGGCCTCTGGCCGGTCCGGCTGCGCGAGGCGCTTCGCGAAGCGGTTGCCGCCGAGGGCATCCGCAAGGTCGATGTCTGGACCGCGCGCTATCATCTGAAGATTGTCGATTTTCCGGAACGAGGCCAGGGGCTCGACCCGTTTTTCAACGCGAACCGCCCGGCCGACCTCGCTCGCGCGGCGGAACTGCTCAAGTACAGCGA